>JAKSBQ010000390.1 GCA_022361075.1 Opitutales bacterium
AATGAGTAGAGCACTTTCCGCCTGATGAAGAAATCTGCACGTCAATCACCGAACCAAATCGTCAAATATCTCATTTGGTGTTATCTGTTTCTGTTGGTGTTTGAGGGTGCCCTGCGGAAATGGGTTCTTCCCGGATTATCCAATCAATTGCTGATCGTCAGAGATCCTCTGGCTTTGCTGATTTACGTAATCGCATACACGAAAATCCCGAAATCAGTCATCAATCCGTACACGATAACGATCGCCGCAATCACAGGTCTAAGCTTTGTAACCACGCTGGTCCTTGGACACGGAAACCTAGTCGTGGCGGTATTCGGCGCACGAGTGATCGCACTGCACTTTCCCATGATTTTCGTGATTGGCTACTTCCTGAACCGCGAAGATGTGATCTTGATTGGCAAAACCTTCTTGTTGATCGCGATTCCAATGACTCTTCTTCTCATCGCACAATTTTCGAGTCCTCAAGGCGCATGGGTAAACCGCGCTCCAGGTGGAGGTTACGGGGCAAGCATCACCGGAGCTCTGGGCAAATACAGACCCCCCGGGACCTTCAGTTTCATCACCGGAGTCGTTCAATTTTATACACTGACTGCTGGTTTTCTACTTAGCGCACTGTTCGAACGGAGGTATTTCCCTTTCTGGCTGACAATCTCAATCTGTGGGGCCGTGCTCATCGCCGTCCCGATATCGATCAGCCGAACGTTGTTTCTGAATTCCATCATTCTCCTCGCTGCAGCAATCTACGGAATCTATCGATCAGGAGGTTCCGCTAAAGGACTGATACGATTTGCTGTAATCGCGGTTCTGGGTTTTGCGCTTGCATCCCAATTTCAGGCCTTTGACGAGGGCATGGAAGCATTCTCAGCAAGATGGGAAAATTCAACAGGCGACGATGTCGAGGGTTTTCAAACTTCCATCGTGGATCGGTTTTTTGGGGAACTCACCCGGCCTCTGAAATCCCTCATGAATGTCAGTATTTTTGGGCAGGGTCTGGGCTTGGGAACCCAGGCTGGAGCGAAACTTGCGACAGGAGAAAGAGGTTTTCTGATGGGAGAGGGAGAATGGGAACGCCTCATTTTCGAGATGGGTTCGATATTCGGATTGGGGATCATCGTTTTTAGAGTGTTCTTCTGCTTCAAAACAGGAGTGATGACTCACAAGGCGCTGGCCCGAAAAAATCTTCTTCCCTGGTTGATCTTCATGACAACCGCCCTGCTGGTGTTTAACGGACAATGGGGTCAGCCCACCACACTGGGTTTCACCGTATCCGGAGCGGGCCTGGCTTTGGCAGCTATAAGAATACCGAAGAGAAAGAAAAAAAGGTCTCTGCCCAAAAAAGGAACTCGAAATCCGACCGACCAGAATACGAAATCCGACACGGAAATAGCATCTTCCAAGGAAACCACATCTGAAAAAGAAGAAAAGACGACGGGCTCGTTCATAAAACTCCTGGAAAATCCACCCAAACCACCGTCCTCGGGAGCTTCCCCCCAAAAGCCGTTACCCCCTGGCAATACTCGTGAATCGAATTAAAAACGTGCTGCAGCGATTTCCTGCGCTGTACCTCAATCTCCTGAAGATTAAACGGAGGAATCATTGGTCTAAGGAGTGGATCGTTACCAAAGAGAGCGACATCACCATTGAGGGATATCAGCGTTCAGCGAATAGTTACTTTTTAGATGCCTTTCAGGTTCTCCAAAACAGAAAGCTCAAAATCGCAACTCACGTTCACGCGCCTTCGCAAATTCAGGTATCGGTCCGTCTCGGAGTACCGACAGTGGTGATGATTCGGCATCCCCTTGATGCCACCAAATCTCTGAAAGCACTCGAATGCCAGTGCAATCCCAATAAGATGGAGCAGCTCCTGGAGATTCCGCTGCACCGCTATTTAAAAAACTACACACTTTTCTACCAAAACATCGCTCCAATCAAAAACCGCTTTGTCATCGCACATTTTAAAGAAGT
Organism: Opitutales bacterium; assembly: GCA_022361075.1. GTDB lineage: Bacteria > Verrucomicrobiota > Verrucomicrobiia > Opitutales > JAFGAQ01 > JAKSBQ01. The sequence continues at coordinate 1,966 of JAKSBQ010000390.1, forward strand.
GGTCGAAACCATCCAACCCACCATTGATCGCACCAATGCGATGTTCGGCACCGAATTTGTATCCCGGGATCTGACCAAGGAAGAGAAAGAAAAAGTGTTTGAGACTGGCGGGACGCATCTCTCTCCTAACGTCGACCGGGACAAGATCAAAGCGACTATCGCTCTTGAGGCAGAATCTCATGAGACTCAGGAAGCTCTCTCTCGAGCTGTCGAGATCTACCATTCGTTCGCAGACTAATGGTCAAAACCAAATACGTCGTTATCGGTCATTACGCAAACGACCAGCTTCACAGCATGGAGCTCTTCGATTCACTGATTGTTAAGCAGCTCAGAAAGGAAGGTCATGAGGTGCTGTTCTGGAAACCATCAATCATTTTCGGATCTATCAGGAAAAGCGCTCACGGACTCGGGAAATGGCTAGGGTATATCGATAAGCTTCTCATTTTTCCAATCATTCTACGCTTCAAACTCACCTTCATTCAAAAGGATGTACTGATCATCTTGCCCGATCACAGTCATGGCATTTACATCCCCTTATTCCTTGGTTTACCTCACGTCATCCACGTCCACGATCTGATCGCAATCCGAAGTGGTTTGGGAGAGTTTCCTCAAATCAAGCTCGGGCGTTTTGGCAAACTTTATCAATCAAGAATCCTTAAGGGATTAAAAAGGGGGGAACGCTTCATCTGTATCTCTAATGCGACGGAAACCGATCTTTTACGAATTGCAGAAGGTTTCATCAGTCCTGAACAGACCGATGTCGTACTCAACGAGCTCAACTACGACTACCAGAGAATGACGGAAAGCGAATCCGTCGAACGCTTGAAGAAGATTCTTCCTGAGCCAGCTACTCCTTTTTTCTTACACGTGGGCAATGGTGCATGGTACAAAAACAGAGAAGGAGTGATTCGGATATTTGCTCGTTGGAAAAAAAGATACCCTAAAAAACCAGAGAATCTCATCATAGTAGGTGAACCTCCGAGTGATAAAATTCTGCGACTGGTTGATGAACTTGAGCAGAAGGAGCGGGTAGCTTTCCTAAACCAGATTTCGCAAGCCGAGCTTGAAGCACTCTATTCCCGCGCAAAAGTATTTCTGTTTCCTTCCTTTCATGAAGGATTCGGGTGGCCGATTGTCGAAGCTCTCGCGTGTGGTTGTCCCGTGATCACGACGGATAAAGCACCCATGTCCGAGATAGCTGGCGGACATGCCATGCTGCTGCCGATGATGCCAAAGATTCAAGAAATTGAAGAGTGGTTGGACCAGGGGGTAAACTTGATAGATGAATCTCTAAAAAAAGCATATCAGGACAAAGCATCCGAACGCATCGAACACACACAGAAATTCAGGCCCAATACTGCATTTCCCAAATATCTGAAAATCTATTCGAATATCCTGAACTCTGCTCATGAGTAATTCGAAAAAAGTCCTCCACGCAATCTATTCACTCGATCCCAAAATGGGAGGTACGGTCGAGGCCATCGTGCAGTTGCTCATGGCAAACCAATCGAGCGGCCAAGTGCATGAGATCATTTGTCTGGATGCTCCAGGGAGTGTTCCTTCCTCCAATCATCCCGTCAAAGTTCACTACCTCGGACCCGCCAAATCATTTTACGGTTATTCCAGAGCTTACGACAAGTGGCTTGAAAAGCACATTCCCGAATACGATCTGGCGGTCATTCACGGGTGTTGGCAATACCACGGACTAGGTGCCTTCAGAGCTTGTAAGAAACACAGAGTTCCCTACATCCAATATCCTCATGGAATGCTGGATCCTTGGTTCAAACGAGCCTACCCACTCAAGCACCTCAAAAAATGGCTCTACTGGCCTTGGGCTGAATATCGGATTCTCAAGAACGCAAACAAGGTCGTTTTCACCAGTCAGGACGAGCGAGATCTGGCGACACGTTCTTTTTGGCTTTATCAGGTAAATCCTCAAGTGATCCCATTGGGAATCAGATCCCCAGATGCAAATCTGGAACAATTCGAGAAAGATTGGACATCCAAACACCCGGAATTGAAGGAGAAGAAAATTATCCTCTTTTTCGGACGAATTCATCCCAAAAAAGGAGTCGATCTTCTCCTCGATGCAATTAGGCGGATTAATCTGAAAAACGACTCCAGCTACGATGATTCGCAAAAATACACGGTCCTGATAGCCGGTCCGTGTCACGATTCGGATTATCTCAGTGCACTCAAAAATCGGCTTGAACCCGGAGCATTCGAACAAGGTCCGATCCGCGAAGTAATCTGGATGGATATGGTCACGGGAAACGATAAATGGGGAATCCTCAGCAATGCCGAAGCGTTCATCCTCCCATCTCATCAAGAAAATTTTGGAATGGTCATTCCCGAATCACTCTCGTGTGAAACTCCGGTCCTGATTTCAAATAAAGTTAATATTTGGAGAGAGGTAACACAATCGGAGGCTGGCCTGGTCGAGGATGACAACGTTGAGGGAACAGTTGCTTTACTAAAAAAATGGATTCAGTTGCCTCGAGGGAAGAAGACCCAAATGAAGTCGAACTCGCTGAAATGCTTCCATGAAAACTTTCGCATCGAACAGAATGCTCAGAAGCTGTTCACCCTAATCGATCAGATCCTGCTTTGATAACCCGAGAGCTAAACTAAACCAAGTCTATTCAACTCCCGGAAAGAGACGGATCGCTTCACTCCTTGTCTCACCGATAAAGATGAAAGTTTCCATCTTAATTCCAACCTACAACCGAGCGGATCTGTTAAAGAAATGCCTTCAATCCTGTACGGATCAAACCCTCCCTCCCTACGAAATACTCATCGGTGATGACAGCTCCCAACCGCTCGACTCCGACTTCTTCAGCGAATTTGATTCCGGCAACCCAATCAAGATCCGCTACTTACCCAACAACCCCGCACTCGGGCAGGGACTAAATGTGGATAGGCTGATACGTGAAGCCAGCGGAACACACATTTGCCTGATACACGATGACGATTTGTTGCAAAAAAATGCCCTGGAAGACCTATCAAAACCTTTCGAAAACAACCGATTAGACGCATCCTATGGAAAACAGTACATCATCGACGAGAAAGGTGTGATCGATAAAAAAAGCTCATCTACCCTGAACGAGGATTATTATCGCTCAGACATCTATGAAGGTCTTCAAAATGACCCGGTCATTTCTACGGTCGTGAGCCAGTTTCCAAATAACGGATATCTGATTGATGCAGAACTGGCAAAAACCACCGGATATGCTAAAGCACTTTCTCTTTTTCAAGACGCCTGCGACTATGGATTTGGAGTACTCCTGGCTGAAAATAAACCTGATCTTAGACTCTATTTCGTAAACGAATACACCGCTTGCTACAGACTCTCCAAAAACTCCGTTGCACGTAACAACAAAGCTAATAACGCCGCGTTTAATTCGTTTACGTATGTGTTAGATCTAGACCAAAAAATTCACTCAGATCCAAGAGTGAAAAAGTGGCTAAAAACGACAGCGCCTGCAGCAATTGGTAACGCGATCAATCTTCACAAAGGCCTCACCGCACTAAAGTGGTGTTTTTCAAAATACCATTTATCCTACATTAGAACTCCGGGAGGTCTAAAACGATTTTGCTTAAGTTTGAGCGTAATTCTAGGAAACATATTTTTAAGAAACACCGGGAAATCATGAAACATACTCAGTTAGATCTTTTCGACTCCCGCAAAGGATTGGATCGAGGAAAACTAAAAATCATCGAAATGATTTGGTATTTCTCTAAAAGAGTCTTCTTCCTAACTTCGTTCCCCTGGCCCAATACTATTCAGCTCACCGTCCTCAAAGTTTTCGGAGCTAAGGTCGGGAGGAAAATCAATATTAAACCTAGAGTGAACATTCACCTTCCGTGGAAACTTGAAATTGGAGATCACACCTGGATCGGAGAAGAAGTTTTCATCCTAAACTTCGAACCCGTCACCATCGGATCCAACGTCTGTATCTCTCAACGTGCTTTCCTTTGCACGGGAAATCACGACTATCGGGCGGAGGATTTTGCATTTCGCAACGCACCCATCTCAATTGCAGACGGCGGATGGATTGGAGCTCAGTGTTTTGTGGGACCCGGAGTAAATATTGGACGGGAAACGGTCGCTACAGCTGGGTCCGTCATCAATCAGAGTTTGCCTGAAAACAAAATTTGCACTGGCAACCCCTGCATTCCGATCAAAGATCGCTGGTAACCGAATCATCTACCAAATTTGGAAATAAGAAAGGGCTTTCCCGAACAGGAAGGCCCTTTTTCTTAAATCAATCTTGGATCGAATTAACCAGGGAGAAGATCCTTGGTCATTTCTTTCTCGCTGAGAAGCTCAGCAACTGTCGCATCGATCTTCTCACGGCTGTATTCATTGATGTCTACACCTTGAACGATTTCCCATTTACCGTCTTTCACCTTAATTGGGAAAGAAGCGATCAATCCTTCAGGAACTCCGTAGCTACCATCGGAACATACACAGATGCTGGTCCAATCTCCGTCAGCAGTTCCGTTAACCAAAGTCATGATGTTGTCGATGGCTGCATTCGCTGCAGAAGCTGCAGAAGAAGCACCACGAGCCTGGATGATCTCAGCACCACGTTTTTGAACGCGTGGGATAAACTCATCCTTCAGATAGGCTTCATCACCGATCACCTCTGCTGCTGATTTACCACCGATCTTCGCGTTGTAGAAATCAGGATACTGAGTAGCCGAGTGGTTACCCCAAATCGCCATGTTGGTGACTTCAGAAACAGGGACTCCCGCCTTTGCAGCCAGCTGTGACTTTGCACGATTCTCGTCCAGGCGAGTCATTGCAAACCAACGATCCTTTGGAATCTCAGGAGCATTGTTCATCGCGATGAGGCAGTTGGTGTTACATGGATTGCCCACTACGAGGATGCGAACGTCAGCAGCAGCATTCTTAGCGATCGCCTGGCCTTGACCAGTGAAAATCTTTCCGTTGATTCCAAGAAGGTCACCACGCTCCATACCTGCTTTACGAGGCACACTACCTACAAGAAGCGCCCAGTTGGCATCCTTAAAACCCTCGTCTAGATCCGAAGTTGCAACGATGTCGGTCAACAATGGGAAAGCGCAGTCATCAAGTTCCATGACCACTCCTTTCAATGCGTCCATTGCAGGCGGAATCTCAATTAAATTGAGGGCCACAGGCTGATCTGGGCCAAATACCGCACCGGATGCGATTCGGAATAATAGTGCATAACCGATGTTACCGGCTGCACCTGTTACAGCGACACGAATTGGATCATTCATAAACGCGACTATAAGTTTCTTTAATGCGTTGCCAACCAAATATGACCACCAATCATTCGATTTTTGACGAATTCACCAAAATGAAACAATTAGGTCCTGAGCGACCGAACTCTAAAATAGACTAACCAAGCTGATCATAAGCCGCCAGCACAGCCGCTTCAGTATCTTCCCAACCGATGCAAGCATCTGTTATAGAAGTACCATACTTCAACTCACCCTCGACTACCGGGAACTTCTGATTCCCTTCAAAAAGATTGCTTTCGAGCATGATCGCACGGACAGAGTTTAAACCGTTCACTCGTGATTGGATCACGTTTTTCATAACCTCGGGTTGAAGTTGGTGATCTTTCCCACTGTTGGCGTGACTACAATCGACTGTAATCGACTTCATCAGTCCATTTTTTTCCAAAATCTCCTCGGTGGATCGAATAGAGGCTTCATCGTAATTCGTGATCCCGTTACCCCCTCTCAAAATCACGTGACAATGCGGATTACCCTTCGTGGATACCGCCGATGCCTGACCAATGTAATTGATCCCCATGAAAGTCATTGGAGCCGATGCAGCCTTAACGGCATTGATCGCGGGTTGTAAATCGCCTGAAGTTGTGTTTTTAAATCCCAGTGGCATCGAAAGCCCCGACGCCATTTGCCTGTGGGTTTGCGATTCAGTAGTTCTTGCTCCGACTGCTGACCAACAAATGAGGTCGGCAATGAATTGGGGAGTGATGGGATCAAGCAACTCAGTTGCAGTCGGCAACCCAAGATCAATCAAATCGAGCAAAAACTTGCGCGCCGTCTTCAGTCCCTGAGGCAAGTTGCACGAGTTGTCCAACATCGGATCCATGATCAAGCCCTTCCACCCAATCGACGTTCTGGGCTTTTCAAAATAAGACCGCATCACGAGGTAAATTCTGTCCTCTACTCTCGAAGCGAGCTCTTTGAGTTTCTTAGCATATTCCAGCCCAGCACCGGTGTCATGAATCGAACAAGGTCCAACAATGAGGATTAGCCTCTCATCTTCTCCGAACAAGATATCAGTGATGCTCTTGCGATAACCAAACACTCTGTCGGAAAGCTCACTCGATACGGGAATTTCCTCCCGGATCGCGAAAGGTGATGGCAGAGGTTCTGTGTTCAGAACGTTTAGATCGGATACCTGGCTCATGGCTTAAAATACAAAAGCTGACATTTCTTGACGGTGAATCAACATAGCGCAACTCCATAATAAGCAAGCGCTGAGGAAATCAAATTTCTTAACTTAGCCCCGCAGGTAGGACTGAATCACTTCAGCCAATTTGCCATCATTTTTGGCGCCACCCATCGCGAAGTCGGGCTTGCCTCCACCTTTGCCACCGAGTTTCCCGGCCACCTCACGAAGAATGTCTCCAGCTTTCAGCCCAGCCTTGATTGCATCATCCGAACAAAGGCAAACGATCGATACTTTGTCGTCCAATTCCGCACCGATCAGGACAACCCCTTCCTTCACTTCTTTCTGGATGCGCACTCCGAGACCGCGAAGTTCGTTCGGGTTTCCAACTTTTAAAACTCCACCTGTCCAACGCACACCATTGATAACTTGGGAATCGCCAGCTAACGAGTCCGCCTGCTTGGATGCCGCACCCATTTTGAGATCGGCAAGTTGCTTTTGAAGAGCCTTTTTATCTTCCAACAAACTCCCAGCACGGTCTACGACCTCATCCAACTTACACTTGAAAAGCCGGGCGGTTCCAGTCGCCGCATGATTCAGTTCATTCATCCACTGGAAAAAAGACTCTCCTGCGATGGCTTCGATGCGCCTTGATCCCGCAGCGATTGCCGACTCCTGAACGATCTTCAACATGCCGATTTCGCCAGCGGTTGTGGTGTGGGTACCCGCACAGAGTTCCTTGGAATACCCTCCGATGTCGACCACGCGAACCGTGTCTCCGTATTTGTCCTCGAAAAAAGCAAGCACGTCATCAGGTTTCTGGTCAAATGGTGTCTCGAGGGTCACGACCGAATCGTTCGCCAAAATCTTCTCCATCGCCATTCGTTCGATCTCAGCGATCTGCTCTGGCGATACTTTCTCAAAATGGCTGAAATCAAAACGAAGTCGATCTGGAGTCACCAAAGAGCCAGCCTGATGGACGTGGTCGCCCACCACTTTGCGCAACGCCCAATGCAGAATGTGAGTAGCAGAGTGATGGCGTTGAATCGCACGACGTCGATCTACATCAATTGAAAGACTAACCTGTGAACCTATTTCAGCATTAATCTCTGCCTTGCTGTGGTGCAGATAAACGCCCTGTTCGTCGATGGTGGTTTGGTAGATTTCGAAGCCAGCTCCGTTGATTTCCACCGTGCCCGAATCCCCAACTTGGCCACCTTTTTCTCCGTAAAACGGAGTTCGGTCAAAAACAAGCAAGCTTTCACCAGATTCGGTTTTCACCACATTCTTCAAAACCGCAGAGTAATCTAGCCAGTTTTCAGGATTGTATCCTTCAAAAACAGTCTCATCACCCTCGTCAGACCTGACCATAACCACAGATTTTTTCTGCGACGCTCGAGCACGCTCCCGTTGCGCTTCCATGTGGTCCCGGAATCCTTCAGTGTCCACTTCAAGACCACGCTCACGAGCGATCATCTGGGTCATCTCGAGAGGAAATCCGTAAGTATCGTAGAGTGTAAAAGCAGACTCTCCATCAAGCATCTTGGCGGAATCGGCTGCATACTTGTCAAACATCTGCAACCCCTTGTCCAACGTACGATAAAAGGACTCTTCTTCCGATAAAATCACCTTGCGGATCAAATCCTTCCTATCATTCAACTCCGGAAACACAGATCCCATCTTCTCAATAAGCGGGTCTACCAACGCGGTAAAAGCTCCACACTTCATGCCTAGTCGCTGTGCAGCCAACACTCCACGACGAAGAATATGCCGAATCACATAGTTCCGCCCTTCATTGCCTGGCAAAATTCCGTCTCCAATCGCAAAACAAACCGCTCGGAGATGGTCTGCCATCGCCCGCAACTGAATATCTGTAGACTGCTGCTCATCTGGCTGTTCACCAACTCTAGGAACAGTTGCCTTGTAAACCTTTCCACAGTGTTTCTCAGCCTCTCTGAAAATATCTCCGAAAAGATCACTGTCGTAGTTAGATGGAATCTTACCGTAAGTGGTCAGAACATCCGTTGAAGCAAAAATGCCTGCCACACGCTCTAAACCCATCCCGGTATCGACGTGCTTGTTTGCGAGCGGCTGAAATCCTCCATCCGGCGTAGCGTTGAACTGGATGAAGACCAGATTCCAGATCTCCATGCAGTAAGCGGAATCCCCATTCACCAGGGAGCCTTTTGTGTCCCCTTTTTCGGTAAGATCAATGTGGATCTCACTGCAAGGTCCACAGGGGCCCGTGTCTCCCATCATCCAGAAATTGTCTTTCGCGGCACCGTACACGATATGAATATCGGGATCGAGTCCGTCGGCCTCCAGAACCGCTTTCCAAAAATCGTATGCTTCCTGATCAAACGACGCAGGTTCACCTTCCGTGGGTTTGTAGACCGTCACATAAAGACGTTCTTTCGGGAGTCCCCAAACTTTGGTTAACAGTTCCCACGCCCACTCAATCGCTTCTTTTTTGAAATAATCTCCAAATGACCAATTCCCGAGCATCTCAAAGAAAGTATGGTGGTAGGTATCCCAGCCGACATCTTCGAGGTCGTTATGTTTTCCACCCGCACGAATGCATTTTTGAGTATCTGCCACTCTGGGGTGAGGAGCCGCGCGCTCTTCCAGAAAACAGGGCACAAATGGGTTCATCCCAGCATTGGTGAAAAGCAAGTTGGGAGCCGAAGGTAACAATGGCGACGATGGAACGATCCGGTGCTGCTTGTTTTCAAAGAAGTCCTGGAAGGATTGTCGTAATTTTGCGGAATCCATAAAAAAGAGAAAAACCCTGCCAATGACAGGGTTTCAACACAATATTTTCGTTCTTATCCAGAAAATGAAATCATGAAAGTGTGCAACTCACTGACACGATCCAATGCGTTGCACACTCTGTTGATCGAAGCTCATTGTCGGAAGCTTCGATCTCTGTGGGTATCCTTCAACTATCTATCTACCCTAAATGGAACGACCGCCCGGGTCATCACAGGTTTCCCGTTTTTCGTGGGAGGTTCAAATTTCCAGTCCATTAGTGTTTCAAGAATGATGCCTGCCATCACAATTTCAGTGTCCAATTCTTTGACCACTGGAAGTCTTACGTTCCCCTCCTGATCGATAAAAAATTGGAATTTCACTTCGTTGCCAGCATTTCTCCTGACTAGGCTGGTATGAACCGGAGGAGTTTTCATCTCAACGGGCGCAGGAATCCGGTCCAGCTCCTTGAAAGGAACCACGATGTGATGATCATCCCTCATCATGTTGTATAGGCTGACGACTGCATCACCTGCCAACAAACTCACAATGCTACCCGAAGAATCAAAAACAATTTTTACCTCAAAATAGCTCCACACGGGCTCTCCATCAATCATGGAGGGCTCAAAGATCCATTCGTCGATCACTCTCTCAATCGCGTCTACAAACATCATGTCGTGTGTGCGAATAGGGATCCAATCATCGACTTTACCTTGGTCGTCAGCGAGAATCGCAAGATCAATAGTTGCACGACCGTTTATCTCCAGGTATTTTGAACCGCCTACGAAAGGTTCCACAAATTTATTGAGAACCATTGTGTCCTTGGAGCTGGATTTGGCAGTTAAGCAACCAACAACCGCGAACAAGCAAAGAGATACTATGATTAATTTGTTTTTCATGATTTCATCTGGGTTAAATTTCAGTTTGGATTTCTTTGCAATACGCCAGACTCTTCCCAAAACCCTCCAAAAAAGTTTTTTGAAGGGTAGTTCAGGTCTCAGGAGTAAAAACAACTAACAAAAGCTGGTTAGCGATAAAATGAACGACAAAGAACTAAAGAATATTCTCTCAACTTGGGAAGTGGATCTTAAAAAAGATCCAATGCTTCATGAAAAAGTAAAAAGTCGTATTCATGAACAAGAGGTTGCCTCATTCGAAAACCAACTCGATAACCCTCTTTCGTTTGGTTTAGCCATTAGACGATTTCTCCCTTACTTAAGCGGCATCACTGCGCTTGGAGCGATCATTTTTCTATTTACGGTAAAGTTTCCGGGTAAAATGCTGGATAATTCTTCCATGCCCGAAGTCTACCGACAAATCGTAGATCCTGCGAACTCCATTAAGCAAAATCTCGCAAGCACTGAAGGATTTGCGGATATCAAAAGACCCATTGGTTTGTCGCGCACTCGATTTGGTGAGGCAGTTTCGTGGCTTGAAGACAGAGTTCGGCTAACCCCTCAGCAGTCGATGCAATTCGAAAAGATTCACAATGAATACTACGACCGCTTTGTAGGCCTGTCCTCACAACTCATTTTGCTGGAAAATCAATATCGAGAGTTTGAACGACTTCGAATATCTGACAGGGAAGTGAACCTCCTTTCCGTCTACGACAACTTACAGGCCCAAAAAGATATTTATCAACAAGCCCTTCAGGTTCAGCAGCTTTTTCTCAACCAGATTTTCCAGGTCCTCGATGCCGAGCAAGAAGGTCTCTATGGAGAAATACTTTCTACCCCCAAACTTCTGAACCCACCATCTGCTCGGAACGAAGCGGGCATCAAACGTGAATGGCAAATCTGACAATGAGCTCATGATTGAGCTCCAAAACGGTCATACGCGAGCGCTTGATATTCTAATCGACCGCTGGGAGATGCGTATTCGATCCTTTGTTTATCGATATACGCAGGATGTATCATGGACCGATGAGCTCGTTCAGGAAACTTTTGTCAAAATCTACCAAAACGCCTCTAAATTCGATACCTCCCGTAAGTTTTCACCATGGATTTTTACAATCGCTACCAATATCTGTCGGAACTTGCACCGATGGAAAAAGCGAAGAGTGGGCCTCGATCAAAGTATCGATGATTCAGACTTGCCTCTAAATATTGAAGACACTTCAGCTGCAACTCCCTTTGTCGACGCCCAGAAGGCGGAACAAGAGCAGCAGGTTCGCAAAGCGATCATGAGTCTCTCCGAACATTACCAGACAGCGGTCATACTCCACTATTATCAAGGGATGTCGTATGAGGATATTGCAGAAGTTCTGAAATGCTCTGTCCGCGGCGTAGAAACCCGACTCTATCGCGCCAGAAAAACGCTCAAGCAAAAACTATCCGCCATCCCTGTCTGATCAAAACATCATCGGATGTTTACATTAGTAGAGGTTCCTTCAAAATAAGGTGTGATGGAACCCAAAGATCATGAAAGATGGATGCGTTATGCCATAGCTTTAGCAAAAAAAGCTTGGGGTGACACTCACCCGAATCCCATGGTTGGAGCAGTCTTGGTTCACAACGGAAAAACCGTCGCTGAAGGATTTCATGCGAAAGCGGGCGAGCTTCACGCCGAACGCGCTGCTCTTCAAAGTATCGAGCTTTCCAAAAATGAGCAGAAGGAGGGTGTGCTTTACGTAACGCTCGAACCCTGTTGCACCCATGGTAGAACACCTCCCTGTGTCGAGATCATTCTCGAAAAGAAAATCGCTCATGTGGTGGTCGGGGCGATCGATCCAAACCCTAAACATCAAGGAAAGGGGATTGAGATACTGGAAACCGCTGGAGTGAAGGTCACCCAGGGGATCCTCGAAAAAGAATGCGAAGATCTAAACCTGATCTTCACTCATCGAATGAAAACAGGTTTGCCACTCATTGCGCTGAAGTCTGCTACGACATTGGATGGTAAAATCGCGACATCCAGTGGAAAATCCAAGTGGATCACAGGTTCCAAAGCCCGCCAAAACGTGATGCGTTGGCGCAAATATTTTCCAGCGATTGGTATTGGAGCGGGAACTGCATTAGCGGACAATCCCAGCCTCACGGTTCGTGAAAACGAAGATACACTTCAATGTCCTGTTCGCTTCGTTTTTGATCGAAAGCTCATCACTCAAAATCACATTCCTGAACTCAATCTGTTTCAAGATCAGTGGACTCAACAAACCATTTTGGTAACCGACAAAGCTAACCCCAAAGATGAGATTCGAAGGTATTGGGATACGGGATGTGAAGTACTTACTCTAGATTTCGCACGCGGAGCTTTTCCTGCAGAAGAGTTCAAGAAAGCTTTGGATAAGCTAGAGTTGTTCGGAGTCTATCTTGAGGGAGGCGCCGGGTTGGCAGAAACTTTCTTAAAGGCAGACTCAATTGACTATTTATTTCTCTATCAAGCTCCGAAGATTTTTGCTGATGCAAGGGCCCCATCTTTTGTCTCAGGGCTTACTCCTAAAAACCCCAGTGACGCGATTCATTTGCAGAATCCAACTTACGAACAATTTGGAGATGATTTCCTTACCCGAGGTTGGGTGGGCAAAAGGCCTTCTAGATGATATCTCTGAAAATCTCTATGTAGAACGCCTTCAGTAACTGATAAATTTTGACCGGATCAGTCATCCCGAGAGCTTCATTCGACATACTTTTTGCCTCTTCCAAGGAAAGGTGGCGGATCAAGTATTTTACCTCAGCAAACGAGCTCGGAGATACACTCAAGTTGTCGACTCCCAAACCAAGCAACAACGACGAAAAAATAGGATCCCCGGCCATCTCACCACAAACACTTACCGGAACACCTTTGCTGTGAGCAGTATCCACAATATGTTTAATCATCCGGATTACTGCGGGGTGATAGGGCTCGTAAAGATCCGAAATCATATCGTTCACACGATCCACCGCCATCATGTATTGAATGAGATCATTTGTACCAATACTGATAAATTGACAATGCTCAGCGATCACATCAGTCATGACCGCAGCGCTGGGAATTTCAATCATACTCCCGATCTGGATCTCTCGATCATAATCGATACATCGTTCATCAAGAGAGGTTTTTACATCGTCCAAAATCTGATTAGCTTCCAGCAGCTCCGCCAAACCCGAAATCATAGGGTACATGATTTTCAGATTTCCAAAAGCACTTGCCCTCAGAATTGCACTGAGTTGAGCTCGAAAAACATCTGGAAAACGGAGACAGTATCGAATCGCTCGTAACCCCATAAACGGATTCGTTTCTTTGTTTTTGAAACCTACTGCTGAAATGAGCTTGTCTCCTCCCAAATCGAAGGTCCTAAACGTGACGGATTTACCTTCCACAGACTCCATTACCGATTTGTATTCCTCGAACTGAGCATCTTCGGAAACGAGTTTGTTATCTCGCAGGTATACCCCTTCAGTACGGTAGAGGCCCACTTCAGTCGCATTTAATTCAACCACCTTCGAAGCATCATGAATACCTTCTATGTTCAAAGAAAGAGGAATCTCCTTGTTGTCTAAGGTGAAACCAGGTTGATAAATCTCCGAACTGAAGACTGCTTCGACACTTTCCTTGCGGAGTCGATACTCGTGGTATTCTGCCTGCGTCTCGGCTGAAGGATTGATGATTACCACCCCTTCATATCCATCCACAAGTACCTGATCTCCACTGTGAATGAGTTCTGATATATTATGAAGGCCAACGACTGCAGGTAAGCCTAGCGACCTGGCCATAATCGCCGTATGGCTGGTCGTTCCTCCACTATCCGTCACCAAACCTGCCATGTCGCAAGAGTGTAAGTTCGCTGTATCTGACGGAACCAGATCTTTAGAAACCAGTACTGAACCGACAACGAGATCCGAAAGCTTGGATTCTGTGATGTCCCTTCGACCCAGAAGATTTGCCAACAATCTTCGGGCAACATCTCTGATATCACTTACGCGCTCCTTCAAATACTCATCGTCTATGTTATTAAAAAAGCTGATGTACTTCTGAGCAGTTTGGTGAAAGCAATACTCAGCATTGTAGCCCGATTTTTTGATCTCCTCATGGGTCTCACCAATCAAAGCAACATCTTCCAAAACCATCAGGTGAGCGTCAAATATCTTGGCCTCGTCTTCTCCCAAATTGGAGGCGATGTCGCTGCGAATTTGCTGAATTTGTCGACGAGTTTCGAGTATTGCTCCGTCAAATCGATCCAACTCTTTTTCCACGCGATCGGGTTCGACAAAATACATTGGGATGTCGAATTCTTTTTTCTGATAGAGGAAACCCGGAGCGTATGCCAATCCAGGAGATGCTGCAACACCTTCAAGTCGTATCTCCTGTTTCTCTACTTCAGACATATGCGAGGAAAATAGGGCTCTAAATCGTGATAATAATGTAGTATAGGGTAGTTTTCTAGGGGATTTGATAAGCGAAACGCTCTTTCCGCTGCTCACCCCTTAGGTTATGTGCCCCTCTGAGGATGCCAAGCTAATTCGTTGCCAAGTTATCTGAGTTTGGTGAATTTCACCAAAGAGTGAGGTCCCCAGCATTCTTTCACACGCTCGACCACTTTGTCTTTATTTTCAGACGGATCGATCCAGCAAAAACAGGCACTGCCACTACCGGACATGAACAATGGTTTATCGAATCTTCTCAAAAACTCATTTTTTAAGCATGGAATGGCCGCATATTTTGCATCAACAGGAATGCTCAAGTCATTCCTAAAACTCAACTCTTCAAACTCCCCACTTCTCCACAACTCGATCTCGGAAGCACTCTTTTCCGGATCGGTATATCGATCACGAAAACTTTCACGCATCGATTTGTAAGCCCACGCCGCCGAGACTCCGAATCCCGGATGTATGATTAACAACTCCTTGCCTTTAAGTTCTTTTTGGATTCTGCACGGAAATGATTCCATTCGTTCACCTCTGCCTCTCATGCGTTGAATGCCAGAACCGAAAAAAATTCGACAATCTGATCCCAACTCAGTCGACCATTCAGCGAGAATGGTTTGATCGATTTTCTCCTCGTTCAGCATGTTAACCAGCTTGAGCATGGTTGCTGCGTTACCGGAGCCCCCTCCTAAACCAGCCCCTAGCGGGATTTCCTTGTTCAGCACAATTTTGAGGCTCTTCGAGAAGTCCGTTCTGTCCCGATACAATTCCAAAGCCTTATAGACCAAGTTGTTTGGATCCCAACCCAACTCAGGGATGTTACACTCGAAGCGGTCTTGACCCGAATCATGCACTGCAGCAGAGATTCGGTCTCCGAATTCGAGTAACGCTACCAAGGAATCCAATTCGTGAAATCCATCTTCACGAATACCAGTAACCGCCAAGTAGAGGTTGATCTTAGCAGGAGAAAACTGTTCCAGAACCTCTGGCATCCGACTCCTACAAGATCCAATTAATTACCTAAAACCGACTCCAATGGAGTGTGGTCGAGGTCAAAAGCATCTGCTACGGCTTTATACGTGATTTTTCTGTCGATAATGTTGATACCTCTTGCAAATCCCGGATCCGATTTTGCCAAAGCGCTCACTCCATGTTCAGCGATACGAACAACATATGGAAGTGTGACATTGGTTAGCGCTATCGTCGATGTGACTGGCATTGCCCCGGGCATATTCGCCACGCAATAGTGCACAATCCCATCTACCTCGTAAATCGGATCTTGGTGCGTCGTTGCTTTAGAGGTTTCAAAAGAACCACCTTGATCAATCGCAACATCGACCATCACCGCTCCCTTTCTCATGGTTTTGAGCATCTCACGGGTAATCAGTCTGGGCGCTTGGCCTCCGTGAATAAGCACTCCGCCGATCACAATGTCCGAAACCTTTAAAAACTTCCGAATATTCTCTGGATTCGACATCAAGGTGAAAACATTGGAAGGCATCACGTCATCCAGATAACGCAAGCGGTCCACGTTTATATCGAGAACAAACACCCGAGCCCCCAAGGCTGCTGCAACTTTTGCAGCGCAAGTACCCACGATCCCCGCTCCAAGGATCATGACAGTCGCAGGTTCCACACCGGGAACACCACCGATCAAAACACCTCTGCCGCCATGCTCACGTTCCAGATATTTCGCCGCCTGTTGTACGGCCATCTTCCCTGCGACCTCACTCATCGGAGTAAGTAACGGAAGGCGCCCATCGGGCGATTCAATCGTTTCATACGCCACTGCGGTTGCTCCCGATCGTAGAATCGCTTCAGTAAGCTCTCTGGATGCAGCAAAGTGAAAATAAGTGAACACGATCTGTTCAGGACGGATCATCTTCCACTCGGATTCCAAAGGTTCCTTCACCTTCAGAATCATCTCTGCCCGTTCAAAAACTTGCGCCGCAGTCAAACCCACTTCAGCACCCGATCGCTGGTAGTCAGAATCTGTAAATCCACTATTCGCTCCGGCATCTTTTTCAACTAAAACCTGGTGTCCCTGTTTAGTCAAAATTTCAGCGCCCACAGGGACCAAAGAGACCCTATTTTCATCCTTTTTGATTTCCTTTACGACCCCAATAATCATTTCATTTCCCTTACTTTAAGAGTTGTTGTACGTATTCCACAGGATCAGAATCCTTAAAAAATGAACTTCCGGAAACGAGCGTATCAGCCCCTGCTTGATTCGCAATTTTGATGGTTTCCCGGCCAATCCCACCATCAACCTCAATTCGATACCGTAACGTGTTCTGGTCTCTAAACTTCTTCAACTCACTGACACTATCCATTGTCTCATGAATGAAAGGTTGTCCTCCAAAGCCAGGATTAACCGTCATCTGTAAAACAAGATCCACCTGATCCAAAAATGGAAATACTGACTGAACATCCGTCCCAGGATTCAGTGCAATGCCGCAGCGAGAACCTTTCTCCCGAATTTCTTTGAGAAGCCGCCCCGTATCGATTTCAGGTTCCACGTGAATCGTCACTAAATCCGCGCCTGCGTCGATAAACGCAGAGGCATAGCGCTCAGGTTCATCGAGCATCAAATGCACATCGAAAAACAATTCACTTGAAAGGCGTAAATTCGCGACGGTCTGTGGTCCAAAGGTGAAGTTCGGTACGAAATGCCCATCCATGATGTCAATGTGCACCCACTCCGCTCCCGATTTTTCGATCTTTGAAAGACTCTCCGCCAATCTTGAGTGATCACCTGCTAGGATGGAAGGTACCACGAGGTCATTACCAGATGTCCATTGTTTTTTCATACTACCAAACCGTAAATGCGGAAGCAGTGATATCCTCCGCCAAATCTCTCATCATCGATGATAAGCGTTGCTGAGAAGACTCTTGGAAACCCAATTCACGGAAGACCTGGCCCACAACAGATACCTCATCTTCTCTGATTACCTTTTCATTCGAATCAAGAAGATGATATTCCGCAAATATCTCGACCCTGAGCACGTCGGATAGCCCCGTGTCACTGGATCTACGGGCCAAGCTCTCTCTCTCACGATCCTTCACAGTAACCTTCAATACGTGGTGCGCGGTCTCTCTTGAATGTGCTAGATTGAGTGAACCATTCCTTAGGATCGATTCTCTCAATTCTCGATTGAGAGTGATCGAAACGTCGGCTAACGCAACATCCATCGAAATCGGATCAATCCAGACCCGATTCCCCTCGAACTGCGAGTTTGGGCGACCCACCTGATAGTGAGAACACCCCACTGCAACCATCAACCAAATGACGATGAAGGACTTGGTCAGCTGGTGCATTAAACGATCCTTAGGATCAGGTGTTGGACCCGATCACGTCCACGTTTGAAGTGCGGGCGTTGATCTGATCAATGCGCTGACGCGCAAGCTCAGCAGTCTCAGAATTTGGTGCTACCGTAATTGTCTCGTTATAGAGTGCAAGCGCAGCAGTTTCGTTATGAATATGACGCAAATAATATTCGCCCATCTGATACTTACTTTGAGCGTAGATTTCATTGACTTCACGCAACCCATCTTCCGCCTCTGTGACGAGTTGAGAGTCTGGGTAGAGGATCAGAAAATCTTCATAATAGCTGATCGCTTCACGAGTAGACCCTTGGTCGTAGCCCGGACCTTCAATCAAATCAGAAAATACCTCAGCAAGGAGGAAATAAGCATCTGGAGTCAACTCGTGCCCCGGATAAAAATTAATGAGCTGATCCAATGCATCGATCGCGATTGCTTCTTTGCCTAGGTCTTTCGCGATAAGCGCGATATTCATCAAAGATAGCGGCGCATAGTCGCTGTAAGGAGCGTTCCGACTGATTACTTGGAAAAATTGAATGGCCCTTTGATAGTAGCGGAATAGCGGAATAGTTCCCCAGATCTTTTCACGATCACCTTCCATGATTCGAGTCGCTAGTTCAAACTGGGCGCCAATCACTTGATCGAAACCTTCATACTCAGGGTAAAGCAAAATGATGTTTTGATACATCCCAAATGCCTTTTTGAACTTATGCTCAGATTCATAGATCTTCGCCCAATTAAACAATGCCCTGGGTGCAACCGCTGTATAGGTATATTCTTTCGAAATATCCTCGAATACCTCCGATGCTTTCCCCGTTTTTCCAGCAAATGCTAAATCCTGAGCCTTTTTAAACATCTCCTGGGCAATTGCTTGCTCCTCCGGGGATGCCATGTAGGACTGTCTTCTTCTTTCTTTACCGTCGTCACCTCTAAACCACTGTAGGGGATTCCACGAGATCGCTTCCATCTGGAGAGTAGCCAGAACGAAAAAACAAAGAGCGAAGAGAAGACCTTTCGGATTTTTGTTTAAAGGAATCATTTTTCTATTCATACCATCTGATCACAGATGCCGCCCAAGTCAATCCTGCACCAAAGGCAACTAATAGAATGGGATCTCCTTTTTTGAAATTTCGTTCAATTTTCGCTTCATCAAGTGCAATCGGGATCGATGCGGCTGAGGTATTCCCGTATTTCTGGATGTTTACAAACATACGATCATCCGAAAGCTGTAATGATTTAGCAATCGCCTCAATGATACGAATATTTGCCTGGTGAGGGACGATACACTTCAGTTCAGAGGGATCGATTCCATGCTTCTCCAAAATATCGGTCGCCGCTTGCGCCATTCCGCGTACAGCCACCTTAAACACTTCCCGTCCGTTCATCCGGAGATAGTGCTCTCGGGCTTCAACCGTTTCAATAGAAGCAGGCCTCGCAGAACCTCCCGCTGGGATCTGGATCAAAGGTGCGTTGCCACCATCTGCACCCAGTTTACATCCCAAAATTCCGAGACCTTCCCCATCAGTCTTCGACAATACTGCAGCGCCCGCACCGTCACCAAACAAAATACAAGTCGTACGATCTTCGTAATCCGTATAAGAAGTAAGCTTCTCCACGCCGATCACAAGGGCGTTCTCATACTCACCGTTGAGCATCATGGATTTTCCTACTTCCAAAGAATAGAGAAACCCGCTGCAAGCTGCATTTAAATCAAAACTCGGCACCGCTCGACAGCCCAACTTCTCTTGAATGATACATGAAGTGGCTGGCGAAATCATTTCAGAGCTAAGGGTAGCGACTATGATCAAATCAATCTCCTCAGCTTTTACCCCGGCTGAATCCAATGCCTTCTGAGCAGCTGCACGGCCCAATTCGCTAACCTGCAAGTCTTTTCCGGCTATTCGGCGCTCTTTGATCCCAGTTCTCGTTGTGATCCACTCATCATCCGTATCAACAATCTTTGAAAGATCTTTGTTGGTTAACTTTTGTTGCGGAACTGAAGATCCAATGCCGCGGATTACAATAGATTTGGTATTCGAATTCATCCCATCTAAAGAGCCTGTCAGAGTTACGTTTGTTTACCTGATAGCGTCTGATTCAATAATGTTGTTTATGTTTAAGAGGGAAAAACAATCTGCAATCAACCCTTAAAATCAGGTGTAGATTAGTGCTTAGCGATCAGCATTTGGGCCCAGAGACTAGCCCTGTTTCGCCAGCAATTCGTTAACTTTTGTGATATCCTCAAGAATGTGAGCTGTTAAATCGTGTTCAATGACATTGAGAGCGATCTTGATTCCTCCGGCTATCGCGTAACGATCCGAACCACCGTGAGCTTTCAAGACCGGAGCCTTGAGTCCTAAAAACGGTGCGGAACCATACTCATCCGGGTTAAAGTGGTCTTTCATCCCCTTAAAAGCCCCTTTCGCTAACAAAGCACCTACCTGACGAACGGGAGATTTCTTAAGTTCTTTCTTGAGGTAATAACTGATGACTTTGAACAACGATTCGCAGGATTTAAGCACCGCATTTCCCACAAACCCATCACAAACAATCACTTCAACATCGCCGTCAAACAAATGATACCCCTCGACTAAACCTTCGTAGCCGATAGCGGTTCCAACTGACTTCAAAAGCTCGTGCGCTTGTTGAATCTTCTCCCCACCTTTGCCTTCTTCGGTGCCAATAGTCAAAAGCCCGATCCTTGGATTTTCCACTCCTAGAACTATCTTTGCGAAATTCGCTCCCAAGACTGCGTTGTGAACAAAATGGATTGGGTTTGGGTCAGGATTCGCACCGGAATCAATCAACACAGTAAACTTTTCTTTACCTGGAATAATCGTGGCCAACGCAGGTCTTTCTACACCGTCAAGAGGTCGGATTTTAATCGTTCCCGCACCCATCAACGCACCGGTATTGCCGCAACTCAAAATCGCTTTTGCCTGACCTTCTTTGACGAGATTCAAGGCGATCAACATGGAAGACTTACCCTTCTTCTTGATGGCCTGCATGGGTTTTTCATCCATACCAATCACGTCTTCCGCATGAACTACTCGAATGCGGGGGTCATCTTTCAAACCAACCGATTCCAAGGCAGGTAATAGCTCAGTTTCTCTACCGACCACGAGTATAGGGTCTTTTAGTTTCTCATCCGGAACGGATGTTAATGCTAATTTGAGTCCTTCAACAGACTCCGCTACACCCAAATCGCCCCCCATCGCATCAAGGGCAAGACCTCCCGATAGTTCCTCACTCATGGATAAAAAAAAATGCCCGAACAAACTCGGGCACTCAAAAAAGAAGTTTTATACCTCAGTTTCTACAACCTGACGACCCCGATACATTCCGTTCGCAGGATTCACACGATGCGGTCTGAAAAGTGTATCATCTGTAGGATCCTTCGCAAGAAGGGGTGCTGCAAACTGATTTGCTCCTCTTCTTTTGCGGCTTCTGGATTTTGACTGTTTTCTCTTTGGTTGACCCATGATATTACCCTTTCGTAGTGGGTTGTTTTCTGAAAAAAAGGAAGAGAATACATTCCTCCTTGGCTTCGTCAAGTACGATTAAACTCCAAATACATATAAAATTACTGCCGCCAAAATGAGTCGATAGTAAGCAAACACGTAGAGTCCGTGTTTGGATAAAAAGTTTACGAACCATTTCACGGCAACAAATGCTACCAATGTCGCCACAACCAGCCCCAGAATCATGGGCCCCACTTCAAGCTGCGTGGTCATGACCTCCCAGGAACCCAGCAAGCTGTAAACCGAAGCTGCAGTCAGTGTCAAAAGCCCGAGCATGAAGCTAAACTCGGCGGCTGCTTTTGCCTCCATATTCGATAGATATCCAGCCACGATCGTCACCATTGATCGGCTCATCCCCGGCCACATCGCAAGGCACTGCATAAATCCAATGAAAAGGGAAGATTTGAAGCTCAAATCCTCAATGTTGCTAATTCTTAGTGTTTTGCTGTCGCTCCCATCTGCTGCTCGTTGCTTCTTTCGATAGTTTCGTTCCATCCAAATCATCGCAATGGCACCGATAGCCAACGCAACACTCACCGCCTGTGGGTTAAATAATTTCGATTCGATAATATCGTTCAGCAGTGGTCCCAAAATTGCGGCTGGTAGAAATGCAACCAACACTTTGAGTCCCAAAGCGAGCCCTCGAGGGTTTCGACCTACCAATCCCATCAAAATCGCCAAGATTTTTTCCCAATAAACTAGGATCACAGCCAGGATCGCTCCTCCCTGAATCACGATGAGGTAGGCATTCCTCGCTTCCTGCTTCTGCGATTGATCGAAGTTCGTCTCCGACTCATTTCGATCAAAAAACCGATCTGTGAGAATCAGATGACCCGTCGAAGAAATCGGAAGGTACTCTGTCAATCCCTCAACCACTCCCAAGATAAACGACTCCGTATAAGATAAACCGCTGACTTCTTCAGTTTCAGAACGAGAGGAAGGGGAACCATCTGTAGGTTGTCCCTCATCATCAGCTTCAAGAACGAGGGACCCCAACCCAAAAAGAACGAGAGGAAAAATTAGTTTTTTTAGTTTCATGGGAATGATTGTCAGTTGAGAACCCATATAGTTGACATTGTCAAGTCAGAGGCAATCCTCTCAGGCATGGACCCGTCCATTTTCGAATCCCATCTCAACGAGCTTTCCAACAAACTTCAAAACTTCAAAAATCTGGACAAAGATGAAGTCTTGAACGCTGGACACGCCCTCATATCCGAGGAATGTCCAGACCCCGCAAAAGAAACCTTCTTGTCCTCATGGCAGCGAAAGGGTGAAACTCCTGAAGAAGTCAGTGTACTAGCCTCTTTGTTCCGCGAAAAAGCAAGAAATCCGGAATTGCACGATTTTTCGGAACGAGCCATCGATATCGTTGGTACCGGAGGGGACAAAGCCGGAACTTTCAATCTCTCGACCACTACCGCCCTCGTAGTAGCCGCAGCTGGAGTTCCTGTAATCAAACACGGCAATCGCTCCATCACCTCGAAGACGGGAAGTGCCGACCTCCTGGAGTCACTAGAAGTGCCACTCCAGGCAAATAATAGTCTCCTAAGAAAATCTATCGAAGAAAGGAACTTCTGTTTTCTTTTTGCACCCGGATTTCATCCTGCATTTAAAGCGATCATGCCCGTTCGTAAAGCAATGGCAGCTAGAGGCGAAAAAACTGTTTTTAATATTCTCGGTCCGTTGATCAATCCTGCTCAGCCCAAATATGAACTTATGGGTGTGTTTTCCCAACAGTGGGTCGATCCTCTAGCTGAAGTGCTTACTTCGCTTGGACTAAAAAGGGGATTAGTCGCACACAGCCAAATCGACGGACAGGATCTTGATGAAATCTCTGCACTTGGAGGCACTCATTTGTCAGGCGTGGGTGGTATCACCGAAAGTGAAGTGAATGAGATCCAGTCGATCATCGATCAAGGTAGAGTGGGTTCACTCCATGATCTCAAAGGTGGAGACTCGGAAACCAATCAAGCGATCTTCCGAGCGATCTTAAACAATCAGGCAAATGAAGCGTTAACCGCCACCATTACTCTGAATGCAGGCATCGCACTTTGGATAGCTGAAAAAGCAACGACTGTTTCAGAAGGGATTTCTCTAACGGACGATTTAATAAAATCTGGAGTCTTCAAGAAATGGGTCCAGGAAACCAAAGAGTTTTTCAAAAATGTCGCTTAAATATTTTGGAACTGACGGTATTAGAGGAAGTTATGGAAAAGACCCCATCTCGGAATTATTCGCAGAGAAGGTTGCCTTGGGTCTTTCCCAATACCTCCTAGATCGTCATGGGAAAAGTCCTTTAGTTGCGATTGGCAGGGACACTCGAGAGTCTGGTGTCTCGTTGAAAGATGCCTTCGCCAAGACTTTTTCCCGATGCGGAATACAAGTGCTCGATTTGGGAGTAGTTCCCACGCCAGTGGTATCGTTTGCAGTCACTGCGCATCAAGCAACACTTGGTGTGGCCATAACCGCCTCGCACAACCCTGCGTGCGACAACGGTTTTAAGCTATTCAACGCATCAGGCACCAAATTCACTCCGGAAGATGAAGCAGAGTTCGAGTTGCTGATCGATCAATCTCCTTCCATCCCCGACTCCTCCTCGAAAATCGCTGAGGACAACGGTAAAACCGGAGATCTTTACCTCAAACATTTGAAAGCCAATTTTTCGGACCTGAATCTCAATGGGCTCAAAATTGCCGTCGATACCGCAAACGGTGCGACGACCGGCTGGACACCACGACTTCTGAAAAGTTTGGGAGCAGACGTCATTCAAATCGGTGATCAACCAGACGGGCAAAACATCAATGATGGAGTTGGAAGCGAGTGTCCGGATATTCTATCTAAAGTGACGGTAGAAAATGCCTGTGACCTCGGTATCGCGCACGACGGAGACGGTGACCGAGCGGTTTGGGTCGACGAGAGTGGGCATTTGTTAACTGGTGAGAATTTCATGGCGATCATCGCCAAATACGGACCATCCAACAAAGTCTCAGCGGATCAACCTCTCATCACCACGGTTCAGAGTAATCTCGCGCTCGACTACGCAATCTCAGATCTGGGAGCAAAGCTCCATCGAACCTCGGTTGGAGATCGCAATCTGATTCATGCGATGAAAGAAACTGGGGGTAAATTTGGCGCTGAAAACTCCGGTCACTACATATTCACAGACGTACTACCAACCGGAGACGGTCTGATCGCTACTCTAAAACTCCTACAAGTGCTCCAGATTCAAAATTCCAGGCTTTCGGCATTCGCTCGGGAGCTTAAACTCTACCCAAGTAGACTTCTGAGTTTGAAGGTGGCGGAAAAGAAACCGATCGAACAACTGTCTAATCTTCGCCAAGCCGAAGAAGATCTCGTAAAGAAAGTAGATGGAAAGGGGCGTGTGATGATCCGCTACTCCGGGACCGAGAACAAGATAAGGATCTTGCTTGAGTGTGAATCCGAATTACTTTTGGAAAAAGGTAGTGAGCGCTTACGCAAAGCAGCGGGCAAAGACCTAGAAATCCTCGTCTAAAAAGTAGAAAAATGTCAGAGCTCCCCTCAGCCGAAAAAAAGATTGAGCAACTGGATCCAAGAATCTCTGCTCAGTTTGACAAGGCATCAACGCAAAGAGATAAGGGGAATCTCGATTACACTATTTCACTTTGTGGAGAATGGATAAAAAAATATCCCCATGTTCTGGAATTCAGAAAACTCCTCAGAGATTGCCAGATTAAGCAGTGTTATCCCAAAGGGGACTACTCCTCAGCCGGGAAGCCTTCACTCAAGTCACTCATGGGACAACTCTCATATCCCAGAAAAGACCCCCTAAAAACCATTTCTAGGTGTGAAAAAGTTTTGTCAGAAAATCCTCTGGATCTAAAAGCAAACGAGTTTCTGGCGAGAACCACCGAACAGCTAGGATGGAAGCAAACTGCAATCTTTGCTTGGCAGACTTTGCTTACAAATCCAAAGAGGAAGCCGGAACATGTCGTAGCTCTTGCCGAACTGATGATCTCCGAACAATCTCCCGAAATGGTCGGAAAGCTTTGCGAAACTTTCCTCAAAATTTTCCCAGGAAACTCCTCTATAACCGAAGTCCGTAATCGAGCTTCGATTCAAAAATCACTCCAGGAAGTGGACTCCTAGAATAAGGGTCAGCGACCTAGATTCTAAAAACACTTCCCAATTTTTTACCCAAAATACGGTTCGCTCCAAAGATAGTGAGAGCCAGAAAGAACATAGCCCAAACTCCTAGCGCACTCGCCACAAATCGACCATCTCCCAGAAAACCCAAAAGCTCGTAGATTGCTTTGGTGATGGGGTAAAATTCCTGCTTCTGAGCAAGCATTAACGAATCAGACACCTCCAACATCGACTGGGAAAAAGCCAACATTCCACCAGCAATCAATGAGGCTGCAATCAGAGGAAAAGTGATCTTCCAAGCCGTCTTAAAGGGAGAGCAACCCATGTTTTGCGCCGCTTCTTCGTAAACCACACTACTTTGCTGTAGTCCGGCAACAGCCGATCTCACGACAAAGGGAAGCTTCCTTACTGCATACGCGATGATTAGTAAAAGCGTTGGATTTTGCACCGGATTCAGAGCCTCAAAAAGCTGACCTTTCTGCGTCATTGCCAAGTAACCGAATGCGATCACAATTCCGGGAACCGCTAACGGAAGCATCACACAAACATCTAGAAATTGTTTCCCTTTGATGTTAGATCTCACCAAGATGTAAGCGATCGCGATACCAAATGCGATGTTGAGCAAAGTCGCGAGACTCGAATAGAGCAGGCTATTTTGGATCGAGGGAACGGTAAGTCCATTACCCAACGCCAATCGATAATTGTTTAACGTCAAGGACTCGGGGAAAACTGTATCGAACCATCCGTTTGAAAAGGAAACCAGCAATAGGGTAAGGTGGGGCAAAAGGGCTACAAACGTCACACCAGCGAACAAGGAAAAACAAAGGGTCTGTCCCTTCCAGGACAGGTGTTTTGCACCTCCAGCATGACTTGCCTTTGACATCATGGCGTAAGCTCCTCCTCCCAGAAACTTCTTACCGATCAAGTATGCCAACGCCGAAACAAAAAGCATGATCCCAACCATCGCGTAAGGGAATGGGTTGCCTCCGATTTCTTTGATCCCCTTAAAAATCTGCACTGAGATCACCCTGTCATAGTCAAACACCAGAGGAACTCCAAGTTCGGTAAAGGACCAAATAAAAACAATCGTACAGCCTGCAAACATACCCGGGCGAACTAAAGGAAAAGTGATGTTCCAAAATTTCTTCCACCTGCTCGCTCCCAAATTCGAAGCGGCTTCTTCCATCGCAGGGTCAATCTGCGCGAAGGAAGCCAGAAGGTTAAGATACATGATCGGATACAGACTTAGTGCACTCAAAACAACCATACCCCAGAATCGACCTTCTCCCAGCCAATCGATGGTCTGACCGTCCTGCAAAATTCCCACAACCTCTAAAAATGAATTCAATACACCATACTGCCCCAAGATCTGGCGAATACCGATCGCACCTACAAAAGGAGGTAACATGATCGGAAGCAGGATAAGAGTGCTAAAAATTTTCTTCCCTAAAAAGTCGTATCGATCACTGACGTAAGCAAGGGGTGTCGCGATGATCAAAGAAACCAACGTTGTGAATGCTCCCAAGCCCAACGCATTGATCAATCCGTCAAGGTAGATAGGATTTCGGAAAACTTCCGCAACGTAACTGAACGTAAAGCTGTTGGAGGCATCTAAAAAACCACCTTTGATCACGATCAAAATTGGCCAGAAAAAGAAGCAACTAAAGCAAGCGAAAACAAGCAAAAGGAAGCCGTAGCTGAAGATGGTTCTGGATTTCATGATGGAATAGCAATTAAAACGCCGCGCAAATCTTGCAAAAGAAAATCAATTTTGACAAATCTAAGAAAGTTAGACCCAGAATTTCATTCCAAAACGATACGAATTACCGAGCCCATGAAGCCTTTCTTATTCATTTTACTGTTCTTTATCTCGGTGGGATCATTTAAGCTCCAGGCACAGACTATCTACCTGAAAGATGGGCAGGTCATTGAAAACATAGACGGATTGAAGGAGTTTGATCAGATTTTTCTCTACGACAGAAACTCCAGAAGTATTTCAATCGCGAAAGATCGTATCCAGAAGGTCATTGATGCCAATGGAAACACAGTCTACGAGTTTCTCCTGCAAACCATGGAGGAATTTGAGGCCTCAGACGGAATCCAAGCTTTCGGATTTCAAGTCAATGGAGAGTCAATAGGCTCCGGCAGATGGATTAAAGAAGGCCAGTTTCAAATTCTCAGCGGCTCCATTCCGGATGGGATTTACGAAGAGTTTTACCCTTCTGGGAGAATCAAACGCACTTATCAAATTCAAAATGGTCAGCTCAACGGGGTCTGCAAGGAACACTACGCTTCCGGAGTTGTCGAACGAGAGAGTACAATGGTGAACGGTCTTGAGAATGGCGTAAGCAAAAACTATCACCAAGACGGCACGCTCGAAGGTGAGGCAAATTTCGTGAATGGGCAAAAAGAAGGGGAAACCCGCCTCTACTACGAAAGCGGAGCCGTAAGTAACATCATGACTTTCTCCAACGGCATGCTAAACGGGACTGTTCAAGTCTTTTACGAATCCGGAGCGATCCACACGGAAGTCGATTTTGTAGACGACCAACGACATGGAATTATTAAGCAGTTTTACGAAACAGGTGCAGAAATGATGATGGGAACCTACAATCGTGGAAAACTAGAAGGCGAAGTAGTCATCTACTACGAATCCGGTCGCGTAAAAAAACGCCAAACGTTTAGAAACGGACGTATTCTAAATAGTTAAATTCACCTAGTGCGAGCAAAGGGATTGGTAGCCTAACAGTGGAACATCCGGATTTGATCCTCTTATTCAAACGCTCTATCCATAGCCTTACACCGACTAGCGTTTAATCCGCTACCTTTGAATCGTTTTGTGAGATAGAGGGTCCGACTGCTCGGGCGTCCTTCAGTTTTGTAGTTTGAAACGCATTATTACCGCTTGGTGTAATTGACTGGTGCTCTGACGACATCCGAAGTCTCACAAGCGTGCCGGCTTAATCTACCTCAACAATCCATATTCCCGTACATGAAAAAGCCACACCCTCGAACGGATGTGGCTTTTTTCAATATGAAATCAGTCTTTTAACTTAGTTGTAGAAGTTTGAAGACTCTTCCTCAGTAACCGGACGTTCAAGTTGATCACTGGTCACGTCTAGACGGAATCTCAAGTCTCCTGAACCAACTGCCTTAACTCGTATTGTCCACGTTGCTTTCGCATTTGGAGCTAGAGCAGGCAATGTTTCAAACACAACTTTGTCACCTTGGATACCTGACTTAGAAGCACCGTCTGATTCGATGAATTCCATTTCAGGAGTCAACGAAGCTATAATGTTGATTCCAGTCGCTTCAAGAGAACCCGTGTTGGTCACTTCAACAGTGTAAGTGATAAACTCACCAACCGGAACGGGGTCGTTGTCGTCCACTACCTCAACGAGAAGTGCTTCAATACCTTCAACGTCAGTGATCATCACCGCTTGAACAGTGTCAGCAGATTTTGCCATCGCACGAGCTGTGGAGCGGGCAATCATGATGCGCTCACCCACGACGCGTGTGGATACTACCTTAGCTTGGCCTGGGTTCAGAGTTCCCACGTTCCAAACAACAGAGCGTCCTTCAGCAAGGCCACCCTGATCGGCGGAAGCGAGTGAAGTGCCATCAGCAAGAACTTGAGTGATCACCGTATCGTTAGCCACGCCGTCACCGATGTTCCTGATTTCGATGCTGTAAGGAATAATGTTTCCAACATAACGAAGGGTTGGAGAGTTGGCGTTGATCTCCAATTCAGGTTTAACCACTGAAGTTGAGAGAGTTGCTACAGCGGAAATGCCGTCGTCAGCAGTCGCACGAAGTTGAGTTTCGTAGACACCTGTTTCTACACCCTTAAGGTTAAGATCCACGTTTTTCATTTCGCCTGGAGCAAAATTACCCATTGGCAATTCGATGCGGCTCTTGCCATCTTCAGTTAGAAGACCTTTCGGAAAGGTGTGCACCAAAACTGCATTGTTGATCGGAGCAGTTCCACTATTACGGAAGTTCACCGCCACAGGAATGATCTCTTCGATGAGATTCACACTTGGGTTGTTAACCGCGAGTGAAAGCTCAGGCTGAATCGCGTTTGCAGCAAGCGCCAAAGATCCAAGACCGAAAGCAAGTGATGTGTCACCTGAGTAACGGAGAGAACCGGTGCGAAGTGACTTACCTTCGATAGTGATAGTTCTGGACTCACCAGGACCGAATCCGTCGATAGTCCAAAGCAAATTACCGTCACGCTCCTCTGGGTATGGTTCTGCAGAAACAAACTCAAGCGAAGCAGATAGGATTTCAGCATGAACAATCTTGTCCACAGTGAATGTGCTTTGGTTGGTGATGCGAACCACATAACTGATGGAGTCGCCAGGGCGTACTTCAGTCGGAACTTCACGCTCTACAAGAATGAATGCATCTTCAGGACGAGTAACATTCTCAGGGAATCCCTGCCATGAGTAGCTTACATCATCTTGACGCTCATAGAAGTTGTCCTGTTTAACAGGAGCTTCTTCCACAGGCTCTTCAACAGGAGCCGGGGTTTCACAACCCGTGAATAAAAGGGTCAGTCCGAGGACTGCGGCTAACGCGAGGGCGCTATTCTTAAATAGTTTCATGCTTATTTCTCCTCGTATCTAAATTAGTTGTAGAAATTGGTAGCTTCATTTTCCTCAACCGGCTCGGTAAGCTGGTCAGTTTCAACAACAGCGGTGAATCTCACGTCACCAGCCTTGCGGGCCTTGATAACGATTCGCCATTCAGCAACCGCACCCGGCGCCAAAACAGGAACTGAATCGAAAACAACGGTGTTACCTTCAACCATTGCCTCAGCAGGTCCGGAAGCACTCACGTACTCCATTCCTTCTTCGAGGATACATTTGAGTCGGATACCAGTGCCAGCCAAGCTTCCTTGGTTGTCCACCTGAACAACATATACTTCGTTGTCACCAACCGGAACAGGGTCATTGATGTCACCGAGGCGGAGTTTAATCGCTGCAACACCTTGAACGTCAGTTACCATGATACCTTCAACTGAGTCAGCCGCGTGTGCGTCGGCAACTGCAGAAGTGCGAACGGTCATGATGTTGTCGGTAGCAACTCTTGAAGTCACATTCTTAGTCTCACCAGGGAGTAGGCTACCGATGTTCCATACCACTGTGTTGTCTTGCAGCGCACCACCTTCATCAGCGGTCCTGAATTCTGTTCCAGCCGCAAGGTATTGAGTGAGAACAGTATTCCTCGCTTGTCCGTCCCCGTTATTGGTTACGGCGATCTCACTGACAATTGTGTTTCCTACAAAACGCATGGTTGGAGCTTGAGCCACGATAGAAAGACTTGGTTTCAACACATCAGTTTCAAGAACCGCATTTGCAGTGATTCCATCACGCGCTGTGGCAAGCATATCAACTTGATAGCTACCAGTTGAAGTAGAGAGAAGCGCGATATCGAAAATCTTAATGTCCCCTGGGAACAGGTTTCCAATGTTCAAATCGAAACGATCTTGGTTATCATCGGTCAAAAGACCATCTGGAAGCACTTGAGAGAGGTAGGCATCGTAAACTGGAGCACTTCCAGAGTTACGGAAAGTGAGTTTCACAGGAACCACATCACCAATGATACTGTCCGCCGGAGCTTCAACAATGAACCCCAGTTTCGGCTCAACCACGCTTGTGATCGATGTTAAAGGTCCGATTCCAAAATCAAGGTTCGTATCGTTCATGTGATTGACTTCACCAGGACCAGCAGTCGAACCGGTTACGGTAATCACCTCAACTTGACGTGGGGCCAATGCATCAAACTCAAACCTCAAAAATGCGTCACGAACTTCAGGCTCAGGAGAGGCTGAAGAGTAGCTGAAGTTAGATGGAATGCGTTCGGTCAATACCACTTTATCAATTTGAAAAGAGGAATTGTTGGTGACCATGATTTTGTAGGTATACTCGATTCCCGGACGAACTTCTCTGGGAACTTCTTTACTTACTAGAATCATGGTTTCTTCGGGGGTATTGGCTGTTAGCGGAAAGCCTTGCCAGTCCGAATTCGTGTTCTGCTGAATCGATTCAGGAGAACTGATTACTTGAGAGCTGCCTGATGCACTGTCGTCACCAACCAACTGACCCATAAGGGCAATTGGACTCAACAGCGAGAAACAAAGGACCGCTACCTTCGGCAGATAGGTCCAAGGTCTGGATGTTTTTGATTTCATATCTACTCGGATTTGAGAATGATTAGTCGGGTTTAGTTACGAATTGAACCGAAGGATGCAGTTTTAAGTCTCACGAAACTGAAAGCAACTGTTTTAGCGGGATAAAAAGGTATATTTTTATGATTCTGCATCAATTATTTACCCAATTTGCGGCCTTATTGCAGAAAAATATTTTTTTCTACGAATTGATTGACTTGGAGCAGCATGTTCCTTTTCATCACGTTTTTGGTCTAGATGGTGGGATATCCAAGTTGGCCAAAGGACTCTGACTGTAAATCAGCCGGGCTCAGCCCTTCGGGGGTTCGAATCCCTCTCCCACCACCATCACTTTATAGAAAAAGACACTATCCCTTCGGAAAGTGTCTTTCGTTTTTTAAAGATCATACATCCGCCAAATGTTAAGCGGACAGAGTTTCCACAACCTATCGTTCAGCCAACGGAACGTAATTTCTCAGATTTGGGCCTGTGTAGATTTGCCGCGGACGATGGATACGAGACTGGGTGTTGGACGCGATCTCCTTCCAATTTGCAATCCATCCTGGTAGACGACCAATCGCAAACATCACAGTGAACATGTCTACAGGAATACCTGCTGCCTTAAGAATGATACCGCTGTAGAAGTCTACATTGGGATACAACTTGCGCTCGATGAAATATTCGTCGTTCAGGGCTGCTTCCTCAAGATTGTGGGCAATGTCGAGCAACGGATCACTCACCCCCAATTTGCCGAGCACCTTATCCACGGTCTCACCAATAATCTTCGCGCGTGGATCGTAATTCTTGTAAACACGGTGGCCGAATCCCATAAGCTTGGCTTTTCCGGCTTTAGCTTCTTCGATAAATTTCTTTCCGTCATCTCCAGACGCATGGATTTGCTGAAGCATGCGAACTACCGCTGCATTTGCTCCACCGTGAAGCGGTCCCCAAAGCGCACACACACCTGCAGCAACTGACGCAAACAGATTTGCACCACTGGATGCCACCATACGAACGGTCGAAGTCGAACAGTTTTGCTCGTGATCCGCATGGAGTAATAGGAAGAGGTCCAGCGCATCGGCTAGTCCTGCTTTATCTTCAAAAAGCTTGTAAGGTTCAGAAAACATCATGTGAAGGAAATTTTCCGCATAGCGTAAGTCCTCACGTGGATGAACAAATGGTAAACCTACTTCTTTTCGATAGGCCATTGCTGCGATGGTGCGGACCTTGGAAATAAGCAGAGCAGCTGCGTCGTCAAAAAACTCAAGATCCTGCTCACGGTTATTTGAAGCCATCTGTGGATAGTAACAACCCAACACATTCAACATGGACGACAGGATCGCCATTGGTCGAGCATTGGCCGAAAGACCGTCAAACGTGGTGTGCATGTTGGTGTGAATCACCGCATTGCTTGAAATCTTCGATTTGAAGGCTCTTAACTCAGTCTCAGTCGGAAGTTCACCGTAAATGATCAGATATGACGTTTCCAGAAACGTGGAATTTTTGGCAAGATCCTCGATCGAGTATCCCCTGTTACGAAGAATCCCTTTTTCACCATCGATGTAAGTGATAGAACTCTCACAGGAACCTGTGTTTCCGTATCCTTCATCAAATGTTATATATCCCGTCTCAGCACGAAGCTTTCTGAGGTCAACGGCGTTCTCGTTTTCAGTGCCTGTTATGATGGGATAAGTGAAGGATTTATCACCAATATTAATAGTAGCAGTGTTGTCCATAAGTGTTATTCGCTCCCTGGCAAATTAAGATCAAATTGGATAAAGATTGAGACTCACACATTCAAAAAGTTTTCATAAATTTGCAAACCGATTGCCTGACTTTTTTCTGGGTGAAATTGGGTAGCGAAGGTCCTCCCGCTACTGACCGCGCTCACGAAAGTATCACCGTGTGTCGTCTCTCCCCAAGCGATTGATAGGTCACTGGGTATGACATAATAACTGTGATCAAAATAGAACTGATGTTGGTCCGAACGGATCAGTTCCAAGTCCATAGGACCGTTGGTGGGTGTAAACTTCACCGCATTCCATCCCATGTGGGGGATTTTGTACTCGTGGGGCAGGTTAAACCTCTCCGCTTTTCCGGAAAAAACGCCTAGTCCTTTGGCATCATTTTCTTCGGATGCCTCGAACAATGCCTGAAATCCTAAGCACACACCCAGAAACGGTTTTTCGGAGGCGATCCAATCCCTGATCCAATCGCAAAAGCCTCTCTCTTCAAGGCCTTTCATGCAATCTCCCAGGCTACCCACACCCGGCAAGACCAATCGCTCAAATCGGCTCCCTTCGTCGGGTTGGCTGATAATCGCAACCTGCGCACCTACTTTCTCGAAAGCTTTCGATACCGAGTGCAGGTTTCCCATCCCGTAGTCGATAATCGCTACCGATGTCATAACTTGCCTTTGGTCGACGGTAAACTTCCACGCTGGCGGTCATCTACACGAGTTGCTTGATCCATCACTCGAGCAAAAGCCTTGAATTGCGCCTCCGCAATGTGGTGTGGCTCGTCACCATACCGCAAGTTGAAGTGCAAATTCGCTCCGACCGCATTCACAAACCCTTGGAAAAACTCCCTGAAAAGCATCGTATTGAAATCTCTGACAAAACGAACGTCGTACTTCACGTTATAAGCAAGGTAAGCTCGATTGCTCAGATCGATTGCACAAGCCATCAAAGTCTCGTCCATCGGTAGTTCGATCGATCCATAGCGGCAAATTCCTAATTTTTCTCCGAGGGCTTCCTTGAAGACTTCGCCAAGTGAGATTCCCAAATCTTCAACCAAGTGGTGATAATCTACTTCAACGTCGCCCGTCGCTTTGACTTCCAGATCAAACAACCCGTGGCGACAAAATAAAGTCAGCATGTGATCGACGAAGGGCACTCCACACTCGCCGGAGTATTTCCCTTCTCCATCAATGTTCAGAGTCAGAACAATCTGCGTTTCTTTCGTATTTCTCTCTACTTCTGCTGTTCTCGATTCACCCATTTTTCTATTAGATTACAAACTGTTTCCATCTGTGCGGCGGTGCCGATGGACATCCTTAGTCCGCTTTCAACGAGGGAATGGTTGGGAAAATACCTCAGTAATACTTTTTGCTCAACCAGAAACGAAAAGAGGCTTTTTGCCGTCGCGGGACTAGGTTCCCCACCCATCAACGACGGGTAAAAGAATAAGAAATTCGTCGAGGATGGAACACATTTCCACTTCAATTTCTCACTCAAGAACATACAAAGCTTTTCCCTGGTCTCCACGAGTTCATTCACTTTTTGAGAGTAGTAGGAAGTATCTCGAATCGCAGCTTCAGCCGCCAGTTGCGAGAGGTGATTCACGTTGTAAACGTCTCTTATCAAATGCAAAACGTTTACCGCTTCAGGAGCTCCGATCGCATAGCCCACCCGCATTCCTGCTAAGCCAAAGGTCTTCGAAAAACTGCGCACAACCATCACATTCGGGTACTCCGAGATCAAGTCAATCGCTGTCCAGTCCGAGAATTCTGCGTAAGTCTCATCCAAAACTACAATCCCTTCACGCCGTCCTAAAACCTCCGCGAGCTCGGCTTTGCTGAACGCACGACCAGAAGGGGCATTCGGTGATGTGAAAATGAAAACCTTCGACTCATCAGCGATTAACGCTTCGACCGGAAATGCAAAGTCCGCCTCGTATTCCACATGATTGAGCTTCGCTCCGTGATTTTTGATCAAGGTTTGATAAAGGGAGTAACTCGGGTTGAGCATACCGATGCTCTCGCCAGGCTCAGTGAAACCACGAATGCAACAGTTGAGTGCATCGTCACAACCATTGAAAATCACCACTTGCTCTGCTGACACACCATGATACTCACCAATCGCTTCCCGGAGAGATTCTCCCGTTGGATTCGGGTAAAGCCTCAGCCGATCAACCCCAAGCTGAATCGCCTCCAGAACCCTCGGACTTGGAGCGTAAGGAAATTCGTTAGTGTTCAGCTTAATCCAATCCGAAGTGTTTCGTTGCTCACCTGGGGTGTAAGGAGTGCCTTTCTGCATCCTTTCGGGAATCCATTTCTCCCAATCAAAATTCTCCATGCTCATGATGTTGTCGAACTAGAGATCGGGCCCGATTCCGGCTCGAAGGGTTTCAACAGGGCTTCCTTAAGATCGAATCCCTCACTGAAGTCATTGATGTCGTCCCTGTCATTTTTTCCTAAAATTCCAACTTCGATCAGATTGAAAACGATGTCTCCAAAATCCGAACTTTGCCGAATACCCCAGTGTTCAAACACTGTAAATGCCATAGGTCCAAATTGTTCCAAGGCAAACTTCCTAATACCCTCCAGCAACTCCTGACCTGACACGTGACGGCTCGCGCCCTCCGCATTCTCTTTCTCAAGACTTTTCAGTGTGTAGTCCAACGCACTCCTAATAAAATAATAGGAGCCTTTTCCATATCTGGGATCTTTTAAACACACCCCATCAATAATTTCACTGAAACTTAGTTCCGCCATTTTGGTGTTCCTAAACGCATCTTGCCAGGATTTGTCCTATGCAAAAAATACATTTTCGCTTACCAGAACACTCTCAAACACCACGATTTTTCAACGTAAAAATCAACTAGGCGTCCAACCCATCAACTCGTAACAATTGCTCAGTAAGCTTTATCAGAGGGACGAAGTAACTCCGATATCGTTCTGAATATGATATCGATATCCATCCCGATAGACCAAGAATTGATGTAAGCGATATCCATTTTGATCCGATTTTGGATCGACTTTTCATCGGTAACTTCACCACGGAATCCATTAACCTGCGCGAGTCCAGTTAAACCCGGTTTCACGAAGTGCCTAATTCGATAAGTCTGAATGTTGTCCGCAAATTTGGAGTCATGCTTTACCAAATGCGGACGAGGGCCTACCACACTCATGTCTCCCCTGAGCACGTTTATAAATTGAGGAAACTCGTCGACGCTCCTGCGCCGCATAAACGAACCAAAAGAAAAAACCCGGTCGTCCGATTGGGTCGCCTGTTTATCCTCGTTTGATCGATCCTTCTGCACATGCATCGAGCGAAACTTAAAGATTTTGAATCGTTGTTTCTGAAATCCACTCCGATATTGAATGTGAAACAAGGGTCCAGGCGATTGGCGGGACTGCATAATCATCACCCAAATGCACATGAAAGGAAGTAGTCCAAACACAATCGGGACCGAAACCATGATGTCTAAAAATCTTTTGGCAATTCGGTTGAAAGGGCTTTGCAATGGTTCATCCTGAAGTGTGAAAAAGGTATGAATTCCGTGTCTGGTGAAATGGACTGGCTGATCAAAATAATCCTGCCAGAAGTTGAAAATCATCACGTGACATCCAAACTGGTCGCAAATACGGAAGACCTCATTAAACCACTTCTTTGAGGTTTCACTTTCCATCACGATTACCTGGTCAACCGAATATTCGTCAAGTATCGCGTCCAGATCTTCCAGTTTCCCGATCACAGGAATCATCGAATTCTCTTCATCTGATCCGTTGAAGGCGACGATCCCCGCCAACTCAAATCCTGATCGCGGTAAGTCCTTCACAAACGCAGCGCAATCCTTGATTTTGGAAGGGCTCCCTATGAGAACGGTCGTAAACCTTTGAGATTTCCCGAAAAGAAACCCGGATACAAAAACCGGAAGGAAACGATTCAGGATCAGCAATGTTGGCCACAAACTCACGAGATAAGTGCTCAAAAACACACGTGACATGCCCTTATCCTTCGTCGCGAACACAATTGCGAAGAGCACGGTCAACAAAACCAGTGTGAGTTTGTTCGTGCGCGTAATAGAATCCATCCATAGTCCACGTCTTTCTGCCGAACCATCGCTCGACTGATTACCGGACACTGCGAGTTGAGCCACCACAAGGCCCAGAATATAAATTCCGTAGTTCGTCTGGGCATAGGTGATTTGACCAATCCATTCGACACCTACGTAAACGTTGATACCGAACCAAATCAGCACCCAGCTGAAGATTAGCCAAAACTGAAAAACGGACACTCCACTTTGTCGACGAGCAATCATGGAACTTCAATATACGACCACTTTGACTGAAATTTTACGAGAATAATTTCCGAATGAGTCGAAGGTCTCTTTTTGTGGGACGACCGAGACCGCGATCTCTCTTCGGCGCATAGGTGTGAGCTTCTTTTTGCAACTCCAGTTCTCTCAGTTCCTCCTCAGGAGTTTCGTCCATCAGATACTTCTCGACTTCCTTCGCTGATACCCTTCTCTCAACAATATCTCGTACCAAATAAGATCGAGTGATCGGGCCTCTCCGCATCGAAAAACGATCACCCACGAAGAGTTTTTTGGAGGGTTTCACTTTATCACCGTCTACTCTCACGTCTCCGGACTGGCACGCTTCGATCGCGACCGTTCGAGTTTTACAAAGCCGAGTGTGCCACAAAAACCGATCAAACCGAATGCCGGTTTTTTCCTTACTTTTGGGATCCGTAACGTCCTTCATTTTCTTAATGCGTTAAGCCTTATTTGCAATCGTTCCAGTGGCAACCCCACAATATTCGAATAAGAGCCTTCGAAACCAGCGGTCAAGCTTCCGAGCAAACGTTGAATCGGATAAGCTCCGGCAAACTGTTTGAAATCAATAGCTCCTAGGTAGTAATCAATCTGCTCCTCACCTAGGTCGAAAAACTTCACAACACTTCGAACCACCCACGATTCATGAATATCCAGCCCATCACTCTCTAGAGCAACGCCCGAAAAAACCTCATGCTCACAACCTGAAAGACTCCTCAGCATTTCCCTTGCATGTGCCAAATCTTTTGGCTTTCCCAGCGAATCGCCGCGGTGAGCAACCACTGTATCAGAACCAATCACCAGCGAATTCGGAAACTTCGAGCTCACAGCTTTCGCCTTCAAAACCGCATTCACCCCTGCTAAACGCTCGGGTCCCTCGGAATGATGGATCAGCTCCTCAACTTCCTCTGTATGAATTTCAAAATGAGGCGTAACCCTCCTCAACAACTGTTTTCGTCGCGGTGATTTGGAAGCCAATAGGAGAGGCAAACTCATCAGTTTTTA
Source organism: Opitutales bacterium (assembly GCA_022361075.1). Lineage (GTDB taxonomy): Bacteria > Verrucomicrobiota > Verrucomicrobiia > Opitutales > JAFGAQ01 > JAKSBQ01. Next base: position 40,681 of record JAKSBQ010000390.1, read on the forward strand.
AGTTAAGATTCAAGCCGGATTTCCAGAGAATTGCCATGCGCATCAAGCTGTTCAAGCTTACTGAAAGTCCGAACAACTGGTGCAGCTTTTTGGATCGATTTCGCATCATACCTTACCACACTGGTTCGCCTCATGAAGTCCGCCAATCGAAGCCCACTCATGAATCGGCCCGCACCTCCTGTCGGTAACGTATGACTAGGCCCGGCAGTAAAATCTCCCAAAACGGTCGGGGTATGATGCCCAACAAGCATCGCCCCGGCAGTAGTGATGTTTTCCAAATAATAATCTATCGAATCTTCATTCACTTGGATTTCCAGGTGTTCAGGAGCGAATTGGTTCAGCACCGCTACCGCCTCTTCAGGTTTCGAATAAGTGATTCTCACAAATTTTTCCTGAATCACTTTGCGAATCGCTTCCGAGTGAATGCGCTGAGGCAGTTGCTCTTCAATCGCTTGCTCAACTTTCTGAATCAACTCATTATCCGATGAGAGAAAGAGCACCCGTTCTTTTCCGGATCCGTGCTCTGCTTGTGCGAGAAGGTCTGCGGCGATCCAATCGGGATTGGCGGTCTCATCTGCAAGAAGTCCGATCTCACTGGGTCCTGGAAGAAGATCTACACCCACCTGCCCAAAAACTTGTCTTTTTGCTTCCAACACGTAGGCATTTCCAGGGCCAAAAACCTTATCTACAGGTTCGATGATCTGTGTGCCGTAAGCTAAAGCAGCGATCGCTTGAGCTCCACCAACTTTGTAAATCTCATCTACTCCACAAATCTCAAGGGCCGCCAACATCCCCGGAGCAATGGATCCGTCAGGCAAAGGTGGAGTCACGACTACGATACGAGGATTGCCCGCGATTTTCGCAAGGACTGCAGACATCAAAACCGAGGACACCAAAGGCACATTTCCGCCTGGGACGTAAAGGCCCACCGCTCGAATCGGGTAATGCCTTTCGCCAACCATGCCTCCGTCGCCATTCTCGGTCAGCCAATTCTCGGGTTTGTTTTGAAGGTGATAGGCTTCAATTTGTGATTTGGCTTTCTCGATATTCGAAAGTTCTTCATCCGAAAGTGAAGATTTGCCACTTACCAGTTCTAATTTGTTCACGCGAAAGTTGCTCGCATCAATCTTCGCTTTATCAAATCTTTCGGTGAGCTCAAAAATCGCTTCGTCACCACTATCTTTTACTGAGGTGATGATCTCAGTGACACGTTTCTCCAATTCGGATCGATCCGCGAGGTTTTGTTCAAATCGCTGAAGAATCTCGGGCAATCCCGGATCACTCGCTTTTAATGTCAACATCAGTTCCCCAGCTTTCTAGAACAAAGGATAATCAAACTCTGAATCATCAATCTCAGGATTGACGATTACTTCGTCGAAAATCATCTCGAAGGTTTTCTGCTCGATCAGATAACCTACAATCTGCTTCGAAAAACGAACCCCATGCACGATGAGCTCACCCGATTCTACCGTCCTGACTCCAGTGTCCAAAACGGATTGATAAAGATCACCCGTTTCGGGATCAAAAAAACGACTAAACACGTATTTGCCACGATGGATGAAGTCCACCTGGTGAGCCTTTCCTCCTTCGTAATCCACAAGCCCTTTGTCTGAAACGTTTTCATCATTGAAATCGAAAGGACGAAAGAAACTCAGGTTCTCAATCGCTGCAGCTTTGTTTCGCCTGGATTCCTCACTGTCGATGGAGCGAGTGCTCTTGACAGGCTTCCCAGACTCATCCTGTGAAGTTAGACTCTCATAACCTTCATAGCCGTTGAAACCACTTTCCATCACACTATCCGGGAATATGAATTCAATCTTCTGTAGATGCGGTTTCTTGAAGGTTAGTACGACTTTTCCTTCCATAACCTCTTCCTGGAAGAGTTTTACGGTTCCTCTATATTGCACCGCCTCGATTGCGGTTAGAGCTTCTTCAGAACCCAAATGCGCCCGCGCTTTTTTGACAATCGCCTCAACTTCGGGAATTCCCGCGAACGAAATGGAACTGAAAAACGAGAAGGTGAAAAGTGTAAGTATAAGATTTCGAAGCTTCATTGGATCTAATGGTTTTGGATGAAAATTATTCCCACTCAATGGTGGCCGGAGGCTTGGAACTCACGTCGTAAACCACGCGGTTCACTCCCTTTACTTCATTGATGATACGGTTGGAAACCTTCCCAAGCAATTCGTAAGGAAGGTGCGCCCAATCGGCCGTCATGGCATCTTTGCTCTCCACACAACGAAGTGCGATCACGTAATCGTAAGTTCGTTCGTCGCCCATAACACCGACGCTTTGAACAGGAAGAAAAACACAAAACGCCTGCCAAACTTTGTAGTACAGATCAGCCGCTTTCATTTCTTCGATGAAAATCGCGTCCGCTTCCCGAAGAATTTTTAGACGATCTTCAGTCACTTCGCCCATCACCCGAACAGCAAGTCCAGGACCGGGGAACGGTTGACGCCACACGACTTCCTTCGGGAGTCCGAGTTCTTCACCGAGTTTGCGCACTTCGTCTTTAAAAAGCTCCTTGAGCGGCTCAAGCAGACTCAGCTTCATGTCCTCAGGAAGACCGCCTACGTTGTGGTGCGACTTGATGAGCGCCGCCGGATTCCCATCGATCGGAACACTTTCGATGATGTCCGGATAAAGCGTTCCCTGAGCGAGAAAATCCACTCCGTCGATCCCCGCGATCGATTGGTCAAACACTTCCACGAAAACATTGCCGATGATTTTGCGTTTTTTCTCCGGATCGGTCACTCCGCTGAGTCTTTCGAGAAACTGAGCCGACGCATCAACAGTTGTAAGGTCCATCTCAAAATTGTCACCAAACAGTTTTTCCACCCCAGCACGCTCGTCTTTGCGAAGAACTCCGTTGTCCACAAACACACATTTCAACTGATCACCAATCGCTCGGTGGATAAGCGCCGCCGCAACCGAGGAGTCAACGCCTCCACTCAATCCAAGCACCACTTTTCGGTCACCTACGATTTCTCGAATTTCTTCGATTTTTTGATCTACGAAATTCGCCATGACCCAGTCTGCGCGAAATCCACAAACTTTGATCAAAAAGTTCTCAATAATTTCATTGCCGTATTCGCTGTGAACCACCTCGGGGTGAAACTGAAGTCCGTAAAACTGCTTCTCTTTATTCTCAATCACCGCGTAAGGAGCGTTTTCGGTTACGGCAATAGGATGAAATCCCTCAGGCAGTTGCTCCAGACGGTCGCCGTGTGAATTCCATACTTTGAAAGACTCAGGGAGATTCGAAAAAAGTAGTGATCGTGCACTTCTTTTGAGTGTGCCACGGCCATATTCACGCTCATTACCTGCTTCAACCCGACCACCAAGAAGATGACCCATGAGTTGCAGACCGTAACAAATCCCCATTACGGGGACACCAAGATTAAAGATCTCCAGATCGGGCATCGGAGCCCCTTCTTTTAGAACACTCGAAGGTCCACCCGAAAGAATGATTCCTTTTACTCCGTCATTTTTGAGAGTCTCTGCGGAGACGCTAAAAGGATAAATCTTCGAATAAACTCTGTTTTCCCGAATACGTCGGGCGATTACCTGGGTATACTGCGACCCAAAATCCAATACAGCTAAAGACTCTCTCATACGTCCTAACCTAAATTGTGAATCATTCGAATAATCAACCCTAGAATCGAAGTTTGATATTGTCCATCTGGCATCTCGGACAATTCGCCTCCTCGATTCCCTTCGCAGCGGTGTAAACATGACCACATTTCACGCAATGAAAGATCACTCGGTCCCTCTTGTTCTGGTGAATGGATTTGCCATAAGTATCGTAGTAGATCCACAAAATCGCGATAAATCCCAGGCCAATGAAAATCCCCGTGCTGACAAAGAGGTTGATATCGACAGTAAACACGACAGGAACTACCTCGATTTGAGTTTCAGTTTGTTCATGTTATTACCGCGAGCCCAATCCATGACTTTCGTCACGTGTTTTAACGCTGTCTCTTCGTCCGAAACGAGTAAAATCGGCTGATCCGGATTGTTCTCACCCGCAATCTCAAGTGCTTTCTCCAACTGCTCTTCATTCACCGGATGATTGTTGAGGTAAAATTCTCCTTCAGGACCAATCGCAATAAGAATCTGCTCGGTCAATGCGTTGGAGCCAGCAGTTTCAATCTTGGGAGGTGTGATGTTCAAGACATCCTCATTCTTGAACTGCATGGTCATCAGAAAAAAGAAAATAAGCACCATCAATACATCCACCAGAGGGATGATGTTGATATCCGACTTTTTCCTCTTCCTGGTTACCAGACTCATCGAGATCAGCTATTCTTTTTGGAAATATCAATCAAACGCTCGACACCCACTTCGATCTTCGCAGCAAGGGATTCCACTCGACGCATCAAATAAGCATTACCGATCAGAGCTGGAATCGCGATCGCAAGGCCTAAAACAGTCGTCGAAAGCGCCAGGGCAATACCTTTAACAAACGCCGCAGGGTCCGGCATTCCGGTGGTTTCCGAAAACCCGGAAAATACTCCAACCAAGCCAGTTACCGTTCCCAAAAGTCCCAGAAGAGGAGCGGCGGCAATCACAATGTCGAGGATGAAAAGCCCACGTTCCATTTCATTCACCTGTAACCTCGCAAACGCTTTCAGGCCTTCCTCGTCAGGATCGTTGGATTTATAAAACAGAACAATACGACCTCCCACCGTCCCGGCGTCGATTTTCTGGTTGAGAACGTCACCGGAAACGAACGCATCCACAAGATCATCCGGAATAATCGCCGATTTTCGAAGCGCAATCAACCGCTCCACGATAATGATGACCCCCAGCAGTGAACAGACTGCAAGGGGATAAATGAAATAACCCGCTCCTTCGACAATTCCAAACATATCAAACTCTTAATAACCCGAAACGTATGGAAGAGATGCAGCAACACCGTCGATGTTGGACTCACTCAGTTCCGCAATCGGATCAAACTTACCTTCGACAAGCGCTTGATAAGCGGTTTCAGCGATCGTGAATGGAGTCACCCAATCGCCAGCCTTCACACATTTCTCTTCCAAATCGATTTCAACTACCATTTCTGGTTGTTGGTTGATGAGATCCGCCAGTTCGTTCAATTTTTCCCTCGGCAGACTCACACATGGAATTCCCAACGTCGTGGAGTTACCAAAAAAGATCTCTGCAAAACTTCCGGCGATGATTGCCCTGATACCCGCACGGTAGAGCGCTTGAGGTGCGTGCTCGCGTGAACTTCCACAACCAAAATTCGCTCCGGATACCAACACGGAGGCCCCCGCAAATTTTTCGCTTTTGAAAGGAAATACCCTTCCAGCATTCTCTGCTTCCTTGATCGCATCGGCGAACGCGAATTCACCGAGCCCATCAAAAGTAACGCACTTCATGAAGCGGGCTGGGATGATGCGGTCGGTATCGATCTCATCACCCATGACTGGAACTGCGGTTCCACTAACATTCAAAACTTTTTGCAATGCCATTTCTAAATTCTCCTATCTTGATTAAGCGATATCAAATACCTCTCTGGCATCTGCGACCTCCCCCTTGACCGCAGCAGCAGCCACCATCACCGGACTCATCAAAACGGTTCGCCCCGTCGGGCTTCCCTGGCGTCCTTTAAAATTTCGGTTACTTGAACTCGCACAAAGTTGATCTCCAACCAGTTGGTCGGGATTCATGCCTAAACACATCGAACAACCCGCTCCTCGCCATTCAAATCCGGCTTCTTCAAAAATCTTCGCAATTCCCTTTGCTTCTGCGATACCCGCAACTACCTGTGAACCGGGAACGACAATCGCTTTCACGTGATCCGCAACTTTTCTCCCTTTCAGATACTTTGCGGCTTCTTCAAAGTCCGACAGTCTACCGTTGGTACAACTTCCGAGGAATGCTACATCCACTTTGGTGCCTTTCACCGGATCACCCGCCTTGAGTTTCATGTGCTCGTAGGCCTCGACCGCGGTTTCGCGACTCTCGACCGGCATGCTCGCAGGGTCTGGAAGGTTTTCATCAATAAAAATCGCTTGCTCGGGATTGATTCCCCAAGTCACTGTTGGTGCGATATCCTCAGCGTTGATGTTGACCACATCATCGTATTCGCAACCCTCATCAGAGCGGAACGATTTCCAGTGCTCAACCGCGCGATCCCACGCTTCATCCTCTGGTGCATAGGGTCGCCCCTTCAGGTATTCGAAGGTTTTTTCATCAGGGTTTACATAACCGCAACGAGCACCCCCTTCGATGGACATGTTACACACGGTCATACGCTCTTCGAGGGAGAACTGATCGAAAATCTCTCCACCATATTCGTAAGCATAGCCAAGACCACCTTTGACGCCGAGAATCCGGATGATGTGTAAAATCACGTCCTTAGCGTAAACTCCCGGGCGCAATTTACCGTGAACGTTGATTCGGCGAACCTTCAACGGATTCAAGGCCATGGTCTGGGTCGCAAGAATGTCTCTTACCTGACTTGTTCCGATTCCAAAAGCAATCGCGCCAAAAGCTCCGTGAGTCGCGGTGTGCGAGTCCCCACAAGCAATTGTCATTCCTGGTTGCGTAATGCCTTGCTCAGGACCCACGATGTGCACCACACCCTGCTTACCCGTGTTGCTATCAAAGAAAGTGACTCCGCTTTCCGCACAATTCTTTCTCAGTTCCTTGATCATCGCATCAGCGAGCGGATCAGAAAACGGCTCATTGGGCTCATCCGTTGGGATGATGTGATCGACGGTGGCAAATGTGCGGTTTGGGAATTTTACCTTCATTCCCAGGTCACGTAGCATCCCGAAAGCCTGTGGGCTGGTCACCTCATGAATGAGGTGTGTACCGATGAATAACTGAGTGCGTCCATCGGATAATTTTCCGACGACATGCGCATCCCAAACCTTCTGAAATAGACTGCGTTTCACGAGAGAACATTAATTTGTTAAAAATACTCAGATGGTCCTTGTGAAAAGACCGTAAGAATTTGAAACAAACCGGACCCTTTCGAGTAGTCAATGTAAATAGAAGACCTCAATTTGACGACAGCATTCACCTCAAAGGTGACCTGCGAGTAACAGACTATGACTTCTTTTGGTCTGCAGAAGGAGACATGATTCGACCCTGCAGGGCTTCATCGATGAAATCTCCCTGATTTTCATCTTCGTCTTCTTCTTTACCTGAACTCTTTTTACTTTCAGGTTCAGAATCTTCTTCAATGGTATCCTGCAAGATAATTTGACCTGTAAACTTACCACCTGGCTTAATCTCAATCGACTTGTAGGTGATTTTTCCATCTACACAACCAGACTCCATGATCACGATGTGACCATCAACGATCAGTTCACCGTCGAAACGACCACTGATCTCTGCTTCGTCCACATGACCTTTACCTTTGAAATGACCAGAATCACTGATGATCAATGTCTTCAAGTCGGACAGTTCGCAGTTCATATTGCCGTCAAGAACAAGGCGGTCACAGTTTTCGATTCGGCCCTCTACCGAGATACCGTAACCGACAATCATTTGTTTTTCTGGTTGGTCTTTCATGGATAAGTTTTGGCGTGAATTAGAAAAATTCCAAAAGTAAGCAGGAATTCCAAATTAGGCAATTCCCATGTTTTTCAAGGTCGTCGTTAAATAAGGAATCAACTGTTTTTTACGGCTAACCACTCCCTTCAGCTCAAAAATAAAATCTTTCTCGGCGTGAGGGTAGGAAATTGACTCAATGGTGACTCGATCCCCAACCAACAAAAGCAATGAGTTTTGGCGATTGATGTCTGTGATCAACATCGAAGAAAAGAACAGTTTGTGCTTGCTGCGATAATCCTCCAAAGCCGCTGTAAGTTCTTCCCATCGCTCCCAGAAGTGGGTAAAGCCCAACTCTTCAATCTGGCTCACCGTAAACTCCACATCGCCATGGTGGTAGTGTTTGCAATCCGCTTCCACTATCTTTCCAGGCGTCTCGTTGGAGATCATACTACCAGACTTGAACACAAGCTCAGCTAGTTCCTCAACTTGCACACCACTTTTTTCATTAAGCCATTCAAGCACCGTGCGATCCACATCGGTGGTGGTGGGACTGTTCAAATTGAGAGTGTCCGAGATCAAACCTGCCATGAGAATACCAGCAACGTCGGGTTCAATTCCCACTCCATGTCGCCTGAAGAGATTTGCAACAATTGTACATGTGGATCCCACAGGTTCATTCATGAACAGGATGGGTTGTTCGGTCGAAAAACTTCCTAGCCGGTGGTGATCAATGATCTCTTCGATCCGCACTTCACGTGCTCCGTCGACCGCTTGGCTCATTTCGTTGTGATCGACTAAAACCAATCTTGTATCCACAGGTCGAAGTAGATCCGTTTTTGAAAAGACTCCCTGAAGCTTCCCCTCGTTGTCAGTCACTGGATAAAGTGGAGCGTTGCTTTCCAAAATTTTCCGCTTCACGAGTGCGATTGTGTCATCCTGAGAGAAGCACACTTCCACCTTCTTCATGAGTGTGCTTACCGAGGTCGCCGTCCTGATGATCCAGGAGGTTGTTGCCGTATCGTGCGGGCTGATGATCAAGCTGATTCCATTTTCCTTCGCTCGCTCTTCCACATCTTTGTCCACTTCGAGACCACCAGTGATCACCAATAATCGTATGCCAAGCTGGATACACTTCTCCTGGATATCCCATCGGTCGCCGACGATTACCACGCTAGACTCCGAAGGAACCTGCTGCTCTTTGTTCGCACGATCGAAAGAACGAATGTCCATAGCTCCCACGCGGATGAACAATTCCTCTTCTCGATATTGGTCCACCACATTTACTGTTTTTGCGTCCAAGCTGCGGACAATGTCATCGATCCGCGTATTCACCCGTCTCATGTCGAGAGGGTTCTTCATCTTCGGAGTGAAGTAATCTCCCAATTCAAAGATCGTGACCACCCCCTTCAAATATCCTTCTTCATTGACAATGGGAAGTGCACGATAGTCGTGCTCATCCATTATTTTGAGAGCTTCATTACAAGTTGCGTCCTCTCTGACCACATGAGGATCATGATGCATCACGTTTCGTACCCGTGGAGTGACGTCCCCAAGAAACACGGGAAGCTCGGTATCAAAACGATTCAAAATCGCATCGATTCGCGGATTTGAGTTTCCACACCGGGCAGGTGTGTAGTTCGTCTGCCCGATAGCTTTCTTAAATGCTGCATATCCAATTGCAGAGCATACTGAGTCTGCATCTGGATTTTTGTGGCCAATGATGAATACTGGCTGACTATTCATAGTTGAAGTTGATAGTGGGTGCACATGAGTATCGAATCAAGTGCATTCCCCAACGCTTTTAAAGCATTCAAAAAGCCAAATCTACTCGTTGTTCAGAATTACCGCACCAGGACTGATCGCAGTGGAAATGTCGCTTGTGCGAGACTTGGAGCTATAGTTCACCAACTCCCCTCCATTTGAAGAGATATCTTTGTAAAACTTCACATGCCCGTCAAGGAACCCAATGTGCCCACCGCTTTTTCCCCAGGGCGCAGTCACATCCCACTCACCCGAAGCATGAAGACCTCTAGTAAAAATCAAAGGAGTCGTGGTGGAAGGAGCGTTCGCCGCGAGACCTGCAACCACAGCGTAACTCGGAGTGGTCGCTTGAAATTCACTGCCGACGGCAAATTCCGAACCACTCACAGAACCCACAACCAGCGGAAGCGAAACGAGCGCAGCCACGTTGGGGTCGCTCTCAATGTAATACAAACTCGCGTCGTTCAAATCGACTTCTTCGGCGAGGTATCCCGCCCAGTCCTGGACACTCGCCACAGTCGCCGGAATGATTCGAACTCTACCTCCTGAACTTGAGAAAGTCGCGTATGCCTGCGCGATCGAGCGAATGTTACTGGCCGATTTCGCACGTTGGGCATTTTCTCTGACTTTACCTACGGATGGGATGATGATGGCCGCCAAAATCCCGATGATCGCAATCACCGCGATGAGTTCGATAAGGGTAAATCCTTTTTTTAAGGATGAAGAAACAGTGCAGGGAAGAGGCATAGTCGGAATAGTCTAGAAGGGAAAAAGGAGAAGATTACTAAAAATAACCTCAACGGCCCCCGTCCAAGTCAATGCCTAAATGAATCTCATCTTGAAAACACCAAGAACTGATTGCCCTGGGTCTCAGGAGTTTAGTTCATTCTCAAGATAAGCAATAAGACCAGGAATAGCCTCCACCATCGCGTCTCGACACTCAAGGTATTCATCCACACCCCCACCAAAAGGATCTGGAATGTTTTTTTGATTTCCCTCTACCCAATCTCTCATGAGGTGAGTCTTTTCGAGATCTGTTCCGTGAAAACGCAACAACATGTCGCGATGGCTGTCCGTCATGCAAAAGAATGCGGCTGCGTCACTCAGATTTACCTGATCTACCGATTTGCTGATGTGAGAACTCAAATCCAATCCTACTTTGGACAAAGCGAATACCGAATTTTCTGAAGCCGAAGACCCAGGAAAAGCACTCAATCCAAACGAATCCGTTTTCAAGATTTTTAAAGGCCCATCTTTGCTGTTCAGCGCATGCCTCACGAGGTGCTCTGCCATTGGGCTTCTACAGGTATTTCCCGTGCATACAAAAAACAAGGTCTGAGGTCGTTCGTTTTTCAAAATAATTCAATTAGCGAACTCCGTTGCATCCCAAAAGTCAAACGTCTGCTGGCCTTACATGACCACGCAGGAGGAACCATCCATCGGACCTCCGACCCAAATCATCCGATACGCGATCGCCAGCGCTGCTACCAAAGCCAGGCCTCTCTGCACTCTCAGAACCGTTTTTGAAGTCCATTTTTCTCTGTTTCTCAAAAATTGACTTTGAGCCAACCAAAGCAGAGGAATAGTGCCCACCGCAAAACCCAACATGATCTGAGCGCCAAACAAAGGAGATCCTGAGATCAACGCCACCCAGAAAACCATGTACAATGGAGCACAGGGCAAGAATGGACTCATGACGCCCAGAATCAATCCCGCTCCTTCACCGGAGACTCTTCGGCGCACTTCCGAGAACTTCCGCGGAAGCTTCAATTTGAATGGAATTCGGTGCTGAATCCATTTATCCAAACCCACCGCGAAAAGAATCAGAAAAAACACGAGTAACCAAGGTAGCTGCTGGATCCACTGCAGATTGAAGACTTTCAAAATCGCAAGACTGATCGCTCCAGCTAGCGCGCCGATCGCAGTGTAAGAAATGATCCGCCCGAGATGATACAAAGCTTGGATGCTCTCTCTTGCAGCTCCACCGTTCGGCTGAATCTTTGGTAAGATCGAACAATAAAGCGGGCCACACATGCCCACACAGTGCGGACTCACCAACATACCCGCAATAAATGCCATCCAAGCACCTTCTGAAACGTCAGGAAACATCATGACGAAGGGGCCTGTCGCTCCAAAGTTTCACCATCCTCAATAGGAGCCTGCGGATATTTCGATGCGATTTTTATGGTCCAAACCCAAGCTCCGATCACTAGAAGAAAGGCGAGCACCACCCAAAACCAAAGATTGCCAAAAATTTTTCGCATTACCTTTCGAATTTAAGCTCCTGATTCGGATCTTTCAACTGTGGTCCCAAAAAGTGAATCTCCCGGGATAATTCTAATTCTTCCTCCTGCAAACTCAGGATCACCCTGAATTTGAAAGGAGCGTCAAAGCTCTCGAGATTCTTCAGAACAATCAGTGGTAACATCGTTTCTTCCATCGGTTTAACAATAACCGGAGTTTCAAATCCCCTCTTTTCCAAATCTTTCTGATCACTTTCGATACGTAATGCAAAGGTTTGTTCCTCGGTGGTTTTATTGATGATCCGAACATTGTACTGATTCCTCAACAAGTCATCCTTTTGGTAGAAAGGGGCACCCCTCATGCGAGTCACCAACATGTACGCTGGCTTCACCATACTGAATGCGTAACTCATCACCGTGAGCCCCAAGAGCATGAAGAAAAAATAAACAAAAACTCTCGGACGGAGGATTCTTCGCTTCTTGCCCTTAAATCCATTCATGGAGTCGTAACGGATCAATCCACTCGGCCGCTTCAGTTTGCTCATGACGTCATCACACGCGTCGATGCAATTGGAACAACCGACACACTCCATTTGTAAACCCTGCCGAATATCGATCCCGGTCGGACAAACGCTAATGCATTGCTTACAATCAATACAGTCTCCAACTCCTTCTTTCGAAGGACGACCCCGTGGCTCACCCCGAATTTCATCATAACCGATAACAATGGAATCATCATCAATCAGGGCAGATTGGAGTCTGCCATAAGGGCAAATAGCCAGACACAACTGCTCTCGAAACCAGGCAAAGTTGAAATAGAGGAGCCCCGACATCACGAAGATGAACACAAATCCCGACCAGTGCTCGGTGGGACTGTGAGTCATCCACTGGTAGAGCTCGGGTATCGAGATAAAATAGGCGACAAAAAGGTGAGAGATGATCACCGAAATCAGAGCGAACAGAACATGTTTCAAGCCTCTTTTGAACTGCTTTTCACTCTCGGACCACGACATCCGATCCAGACGTTTTTGCTCCCCGACAGGACCTTCAATCAATCGCTCGATTCGTCGATAAACATGTTCGAGAAAAACAGTATGGGGGCAGGTCCATCCACACCAAATTCGCCCGAAAATGGACGTCACAAAAAACAAGATAAAGCCCAGTCCTGATACCAGGAAAAAGGCCAGGAACAAGTCCTGAGCTGCAAAAGTCCAACCGAACAAATGGAATCTGCGGTGAAACAGATCGAAAAAGATGGCAGGATGACCATTGATCTGGATCCAAGGCAGCAAAATATAAATGCCAATGAGTACATAAGCGGATAACCTTCGTGCTGTCGCAAACCTCCCTTTAGGCATCGAAGGCCTCAGAAAATTCCTCGATCCATCCGCTTTAAGCGACGCAACCGAATCTAGATTCGGAGTGTTTTTTGCACTCATATTATAAAATTAGAATATTTTAATGTATCGATCACAGGAGCATCTAACTTTAGGCTTAAATTCAAGAACTCTACTCTTGTTTGCTCAGGATGTAGGCGACAACTTCGGCTATTTTTTTCGGTCCAAGCAATCCTTCCCAAGCAACCATACCGCTCGTGAGATCCGGAGAACCGTTTGCAACAATCCCATACATCTCGGTCGGTTTATTACCGTATAGCCACTCTGCATCCACAAGGCTAACTCCGGGAAGATTTTCACCTTTGAGATCCGAGCCATGGCAAGCAACGCAGTTCTGAGTGAAGGTCGCTGCTCCCGCTTCCGTCCAATCCGAAGCTCGCGAAAAAGCCATCAAAATGTCGTCGTCGAGCATCTGGAGAGTCTCTTCGAGTCGCGCTTCTTCAACCATCGCCAATTCAGTTTCCAATTTCTTGAAATCAAACTCGCCGTCCATCCACTGGTGTCGTACGACCCAATAGATGACTGAAAAAACGATCGTAGCGTAGAGCGAAATCAGCCACCAATTCGGCAATTTCTGATCAAACTCGCGGATACCGTCATACTCGTGATCGAGGAGTTTGATGTTTTTGTTTCGCAAGTCTTCTCTTTCCTTTTCGTCCATGATCTAGGGAGTTAAGTTTTTTATAAAAGTGATTAGGATGAAGGCGGATCCGGTTCGTCTTCCAAAGGAATCGAAGCCAGTTTCTTCTCTTTGTCTTTTTTCATGAGGAAGGTTTTCACTGAAAAGAAAAGAAACGCTGCAAAAATGATGCAGAACGCAATTAACTGCACTGCTACGTGCCAATCTTCAAACTGTACTTCAGCTCCGTTCATCCTTTTTTGATTCTGTTACTCAGTGGATGCGACATCACCTCTGATTTCATAGGCTCCCAGCTTTTGCATGTAAGCGATAAGAGCTGTCATCTGTGTGTTGGGTTGCAAAACTCGACCTTTCTCTTGCAAGTCTTTCGCGATTCCCTCCGCTTGCTCCGCTACCGAATCGAAAATTTCTTCATCAGTCCACTCCGGATAGGGAACGTTTAGAGTGCGCAAAACTGAGATCTTCGAAGGAAGCGCGTCCACATCGATTTTCTTTTTAGCCAACCACGGATATGCAGGCATGTTAGAACCTGGAGATACCGTGCGTGGATCCATGAAGTGATCGTAGTGCCAATCGTTGGGTCGATAACCTCCCTCACGCGCGAGATCTGGTCCAGTTCGACGAGAACCCCACTGAAACGGGTGGTCATAGATCGATTCACCAAGTCGAGAATAATCGCCATATCGGATCACATCCGACCGCATGGTGCGAATCATCTGTGAGTGGCAGTTATAACAGCCTTCGGAAATGTAGATGTCGCGACCTGCGAGTTCGAGCGGGGTGTAGAGCTTTTGAATACGACCTTGTAAATTCTCCGCTTTATTGACGGTTACCGTCGGGATGATCTGAATCGCTCCACCGATCGCCACGGACACAAAAACCAAAACCGTGAAGATCATCGAATTGGCGAGGAGCTTCTCATACCAATCGTTCCATTTTGCTCCTGTTGCCTTGAAGTGAATGATCGCAAGGAGCACCACAATAATGGTGCCAAACATTCCAAGTAACATCACGAAGCCGTCGCCGAGCATCCACAAACATGGGAAGAAAATACCGAGCGTTGAGTAGATGATCGGAGCGTTGATAAACCCTTTCACCCAAGGCATCGTTTCCTTTTCGGGTTTCGCTTCTACTTCGATCGTTGTTTTTTGAACCTCGGCTCCAACGATCGTTTTAAAAACATTGTAGGTCATCAATACGAAACCGATGAAGTAGAAAGTTCCTCCGACTGCTCGGGTGAGCATCATGAAGCGAATGGAGTTCAAGGTCTCCAGAAAATTCGCGTAGGCCAGACTGGTACCACTTTCATTAAGCGCATTGAGCATCACGCCTTGAGTGATGCCCGCGAACCACATCGATGCGATGTAGAGCAGGATGCCGATCATCCCGATCCAGAAGTGGAAATTCGCGAGAGCTTGAGAGTGGAGAGGACGTTTCCAAAGTCTTGGAACGAGCCAGTAAATCATGCCAGCTGCCATGAATCCATTCCAACCTAGTGTGCCCGAGTGCACGTGACCGATAATCCAGTCTGAGTAGTGAGCGAGGGCGTTGACCGATTTGATTGAAAGCAATGGGCCCTCAAACGTTGCCATTCCATAGAAAGTGATCGCAGCAGCGAAAAACTTAACAACCGGATCGGTTCTCAACTTATCCCAAGCACCACGCATGGTGAACAAGCCGTTGAGCATTCCTCCCCAGGATGGAGCCCAAAGCATCAAAGAGAAAAGCATGCCGAGATATTGCAACCACTGGGGAAGTGCGGTGTTGAGAAGGTGGTGAGGGCCTGCCCAGATGTAGATGAATACCAAGGACCAAAAGTGAATCACCGAAAGTCGGTAGGAATAAACCGGTCGGTTCACTGCCTTCGGCACGAAATAATACATGATCCCGAGAATCGGTGTCGTTAGGAAAAACGCCACAGCGTTGTGCCCATACCACCACTGAACCAGCGCGTCCTGAACCCCGGCAAAAACAGGATAACTGTGAAGGAAACTCGTCGGAATCGAAAGGTGATTGACGATGTATAGCATCGCAACCGTGACGATTGTTGCGATGTAAAACCAGATCGCCACGTAGAGGGTGGAAACGTTGCGGATGAGAAGAGTCCAAAAGAAATTCACTGCAAACACCACCCACATTAACACAACCGCAATGTTGATCGGCCAAATAAGTTCAGCATACTCCTTACCACGAGTAAGACCGAGCGGAAGCGTTACCGCAGCTGCAACAATGATCAGTTGCCAGCCCCAAAAGTGCACCCAGGAAAGAATGTCAGACGCCAGTCGTGCCCGAACCAGTCGCTGAGTCGAGTAGTAGACCCCGGCAAACATCATATTCCCCACGAACGCAAAGATCGCTGCATTCGTGTGAAGAGGACGCAATCTACCGAAAGATAACCACTCCATCGGGATATTTAAACCGAAAAGGTATAAACCTCCATCGATCTGCCAAAAATTCAGCATGAAGGCCACAAGAACTCCAACGAGCATTCCGACGAGTGACCACACCACCGTGATGACTAAGAAATAACGAACGACGGTGTCGTTATACTCAATAGATACCTTATTTTGGTTCATATACTGGGAATTGTGCAACTTAGGGAGAAAAACTAACGGAGCTTAAGTGCCCTGACTGGGTGGCTCGTCATCCCGGAAAGGAATGAGTGAGCTCTGTTCCGGACTACTTTTTCGCTCAGCTTTCAAGTTTCGAATAAACAAAAAGAGAAACAAAAGTGCGAGTATGAAACTCAAAAAGATCGTCAAAAACAGAATGTCCATCAGAATGACTTTAAGAACATATTAGGACTTCTTTAGTATTAATCTTTGTAGTCTGAATCAAACGAGCTCGTCGATTCAACCAAAATTATCTATATAATTTATCTTCTTAATTAGCAAATCTTATAGACAGGGCGGCTAAAATGTCCTTAGTTCGCAAAACGGAAAAGAATCACATCTCCATCTACAACCAGATAATCCTTACCTTCCAGTCTGTATTTCCCAGCTTCCCGAGCTGCATTTACACTGCCTAACTCGATCAAATCTTCGTAACTGACCACCTCCGCTTTGATGAATCCTTTCTCGAAGTCGGTATGGATCACACCTGCACACTGCGGAGCTTTCATGCCAGACTTGAAAGTCCACGCTCTCACCTCGACTTCACCTGCAGTGAGATAAGATGCTAGCCCCAACAGACCGTAGGTTTCACGAATCAGTTGATTCACCCCGGAGTCTTCAACTCCAAGATCAGCCAGATACTCTTTAGCTTCCTCGTCAGAAAAATCGATCAACTCCTCCTCGACCCGAGCGGAAATGATGCAGATTCCAGCCTCATTTCTCACTTTTGTTGCCTCTTTGACTTTTTGAACAAGTGGTTGATTTTCTCCTTCTGCTAATTCGGTTTCGGCAACGTTACACGCAAAAAGCACAGGTTTCGATGAAAGCAAATTCAGCCGTTTCACATCTTCCAGCTCATCTTCATCAAGCTTCACCGTATTCGCCGCATGACCCGCTTCCATATGGGGAACAATCTTATCGATCAGGTCTACAAGCGTCTGAGCATCTTGATCTTTACCTCGGGCTTTTTTGATCAACTTCTCCCGTTGACGAGCAACGGAATCAAGGTCTGAGAGAATGAGTTCAGTCTCGATAATTTCGATATCGCGAACCGGATCCACTGAACCTGAATTGTGGATGATATCGTCGTCTTCAAAACAACGCACTACATGCACGATCGCATCGACCTCCCGGATGTTTGCCAGAAACTGATTTCCAAGACCTTCTCCCTTGCTCGCTCCCGCAACCAGGCCCGCAATGTCGACCACTTCGATAGCAGCTGGAATAATCTTCTGAGTATTAACAATTTGCGCCAAAGGTTCCAAACGCGAGTCAGGCACCTGAACCACGCCAACATTCGGATCAATCGTGCAAAACGGATAATTTTGAGCATCCGCTTTTCGAGTCTTGGTCAGTGCATTAAAAAGTGTGCTTTTCCCAACATTGGGTAAACCTACGATACCAGCTTGTAACATGCTAATGATCTACTGGTAGAATTGCTTCCTAACGCAAGCCCGAAAGGAGCGCTCGAACGCAAACTTAGAACTTGTTCATCCACATCATAGACTCCACTGGCAAAGGAGTTCGCTCGTTGTATTTCGCGTTCTTCTTCTCAGAGTATAGTGTAGCAACATCTCCCGATACTTCGAAATAGATGATCTGCGCAATCGGCATTCCTTCGTAAACTCTCACGGGTTGGTGCACCGAGATCTCAAGTGTCCAATAATTGCAGAATCCCACGTCACCTTTGCCCGCCGTAGCGTGAATATCGATGCCGAGACGGCCCACACTGGACTTTCCTTCCAGAAACGGAACGTGTTTGTGGGTCTCGGTGTACTCTTTAGTCACCCCGAGGTAGGTCCGACCTGGGAAAAGCACGAACCCTTCCGGGTCGATTTTGAATCGATCGATTTGATTGTGCTTCTTTGCATCCAAAATTTCATCGCGATAGATCGCAAGATCCCCTCCGAGATGAACATCGTAACTGTTTGCACCCAGTTTGGAGTCGTCGAATGGATCAATCACAATAGAGCCTTCTCCGATCGCCTCCTTAATTTTGGTATCCGTCAAAATCATGAGTTTAGCGTGACCGACTTTCAGTATTTTTCCAGTTTCAAATCACAAAACGAAAATGGATTTGCGAACCCACCCAGATCTAGCTAGAAGCAAAATTACTCCTGCATATCCCCAATGATTCGCAGTCCTTGCAATCCCAAGCAACCCAACTTCTTTGATTTCCTCCGACCCTCAAGAAATAGTTGTTACCGAACGTGCGCCGTTGCTGTGGATTTTTTTGCCTTGGATGCTCGGGCAAATCGTTTTTATGCACGTTCAAAAGATTCCTTCCGTCATCATCGCTCTGTTTTTGGTAATCTCCTCATGCACGATGACGATCATCCATCTCCACAAAGATGATGAAAAGACGAAAAACTACCGCCGATTACTCTGGTATTTCAGTCTGATCCTTTGCGTCTTTCTTTCTGCGATTCTATATTTGAGGTTGAGATACGAATCCCAACCCAACGATCCACCTACCGTCCCCAAGGAGCTCACCCTAAAGCTCGAAGTTCGATCCCTAAAATCGACTCCTATTGTCACAAAAGAAAACTACAGTTTCGTGGCAACAGCACAAGATCCTCCCAAAACCTATCCTTACGACGCTCGAATTCCCATCCACTGCTTTCTTGAATCTTCCGAAACCTTTCCACTTCTGACGGAAGGTTCATTCATCTCAGCCAAAGGTGTCCTAACTGCAAAACCTGAACCTTGGGGCATCGAACTCCATTATTCCAGAGGAGTGATCAAAACAATAGATCATCTGGAAAATGGAGCGGAATCGCATCAGCAAGCAATCAAAAGACATTTGGTTGCGTGTTTGGATGAGGGATGGTTCGGCTCCTTGGGTTTCTCCACCTACACGAAATCGATGATCACAGGAGACAAATCCTTTTTAACCGAGGAACAACGAAGCGCTTTTCAACGAGCGGGAATTATTCACTATCTGGCAATAAGCGGATTTCACCTCTCCGTGGTAGCAGCTTTCGCCTACTGGATTTTCAGAACTGTTCGTCTTTCACGGATAGCGTCTCAGTCAATAACCCTCGTCATATGCTTGATTTACATCTGGGTCACTGGATTTCCGGTCTCCGCCCAACGAGCTCTTTTATTCATCTTCCTTTTCTTTGTTGCGCAAATAGCGTGGCGTAAACCAAGTTTGCTTTCTGCAACCATTGCAGGTGCCTGGATCATCATCCTGATCGAACCCAGACAGCTCTCATCTCCGGGCTACCAGTTGTCATTCATCGTGGTTATCTCCATCATCTGCTACGCACTGCCGCTTTACAGACGTTTGAGCAAATTGCCCAAACGAGTTTCGTCGGACACGCTGGCTCATCGCACTTGGTATCATGGACTACTGCGTAACTCCAGGAACTACTTCCTGGGTTCCGTTTGCGTATGTTGGGCAGCTTTTTGGATCAGTTTGCCGGTCGTCTCCGCCTATTTTTCATGGATTCCATGGTGTGCCTTGCTAGTAAATCCTATTGTCGCACCACTTTTCGCAGTTGGTCTCGTCGTTGGCTGGGTGTCAATTATGTGTCACTCCATTAGGATCGTTACGTTTTCTACGCTTCTCAATCAGTTCAACAACCTACTGTTTGGTTGGATTGATCAGTTTGTCCTGTTTGTATCTAACACACCACTTAGCGGTCAAAGGTTCGAGTTTTCACCTTTTTTCCTCGCGATCACCATGTTGATCAATATCAGCCACCTCCTTGTTCTGGATCTCAACAAATCAAAGCACTTTTCTTCATTTGCGATTTTACCTGGAACCGTATTGTTGATGATCGGCACGCAGACCCTTCTGTCCTGAATCCCAAAAAAGAAACTGGAAAAAGCAGGCGCTTGTTTTATGTTGAGGGAATGAAGAGTGCCTATGAACTGGCTATGGAACGCCTTGAAGCATCCGATCCCGATTCCAAGATCGAATTGAACGATGATCAGCGTCGGGAAATCTCTGAGTTAGAGAAAAAATTCAAAGCCAAAATCGCAGAAAAAGAAGTTTTCCTAAACAAACCGCTTCAACTAGCCCGCGAGCAAGGAAACAAGGAGGAAGAAATCCTTCTAGTTAAACAACTATCGGCAGAAAAGGAGCGTTTAAACGAAGAGCTGGAAATCGCAAAAGAACGCGTCCGAAAAAAACAAAGTTAATGCAGACATTACGCATCACTCACTACGGCGAACCGATTCTGACTCAAAAAGGTGAAGCCATCGAACAATTTGATGACAACCTGCGGAATCTGGCGGATCAGATGCTCCACACAATGTACGAAGCAAATGGTATCGGTTTGGCAGCTCAACAGATTGATCAAGCCAAACGGATGTGCGTGGTGGATGTGCTTTTTGAAGACGGACCTCCTTCTTTCAACTATAAGCTTGATGGCAGGGTTCCTCCGGCCGACCTGTTCATGCCCATGGCGCTGGTCAATCCTGAAATCAAAAGCTTTGGAGAAAAAACGGAACCTTACGAGGAGGGTTGCTTGTCTTTTCCTGACATTAGAGGTGATGTGATTCGGCCGACTGAAATTGTGGTCGAATACCAAGATCTCGATGGAGCTCCACACTCTCTCGAATGCGATGGAATCCTGGCGAGATGCATTCAACACGAGATCGACCATTTAGATGGTGTTCTTTTCATAGACCGAATGGACCATAAAACGCTGGGAACCATCAAGACGGTGGTGAAAAAACTAAAGAAACAAACTCTAAAAAAAATGTCATCAGAGAAATAACATGATGAATCCGCCATTTTCAGTCTTAATCGCTGACGACCAGGAAGACATCGTCAAAGCCCTTCGCCTTCTCCTAAAAAGCGAAGGCTATCAAGTAACCACCGTACACACACCCGAGGACGTGATCGACCAGGTGAGGAGACGGGAATATGATGCCGCACTGCTCGACCTCAACTACAGCAGGGACACTACTTCAGGAAAAGAGGGACTGGCACTTGTTGAAGAGCTAAAATCGATTGATTCGGAATTACCCATCGTGGTCATGACCGCATGGGCGTCTGTAGACCTCGCTGTCGAAATCATGAAGAAAGGAGCACGGGATTTCATCACCAAACCTTGGGAAAATGAACGGCTCGTTGCGCTCATCCAAAATCAGTGCGAATACGCTCGGGTTCTTCGACAAGGTAAACTCCTGAAGGCGGAAAACGAAGTTCTCAGGTCCGAACAGAAGGTCGATTTCCTTTCGCAATCCGAATCGATGAAACCTGTCATCGAAATCATTGAAGCAGTGGGTCCGTCCGATGCGAATGTCCTCATCACCGGCGAGAATGGTACCGGTAAAGGTGTGATTGCGAAGATCCTTCATGAGAGGAGCGAGAGAGCTCAACTTCCGTTCATCAGCGTGAATATGGGGGGCTTACCCGAGGGTATTTTTGAAAGTGAATTATTTGGACACGTCAAAGGTGCATTCACTGATGCCAAATCTGACCGGGCTGGGCGGTTTGAACTTGCCGATCAGGGGACCCTCTTCATGGACGAGATCGGCAACATTCCAATGAGCCAACAAAACAAGCTGCTCAGACTCTTAGAGACAGGAGAGTTTGAGCGGGTGGGTTCGTCCAAAACAAAGCAGGTCGATGTCAGAATTGTAAGCGCGACCAATGCGGACATGGCCGAAACCGTGCAATCTGGATCGTTTCGCCAGGACCTTCTCTACCGCCTCAATACGATCCACATCCATCTGCCACCTCTAAGGGAACGATTAGAGGACATTTCTTTGCTAGCCGACCACTTCCTCTCGCGTCACACGGAGAAGTACAAAAAGTCGATATCTGGATTTGCCAGTTCAGCGATGGAATCAATGGAACGATACGAGTGGCCAGGTAATATCAGAGAGTTGGACCACTGTGTGGAACGGGCAGTGCTGATGTGCAAAGGCGAACAAATTGAACCGGGCAATCTTGGCCTGCATGGGGGTGGGCAAAGTCAGTTCAACATCGACGACATGAGTCTCGAAGATATCGAAAAGCTCTTTATTCAGAGAACGCTCACCAAGCATGAAGGCAACGCCACTGAGGCAGCCAAATCTTTGGGGCTTTCGAGAAGCGCTTTCTACAGAAGACTACAAAAATTCGGTCTCTAGAATTCCACTAAAGCTCTTTGGGGTAAACCACTCCGTCTTCAATCGTTGCGTAACAAGACTGCCTTCCGTCCAAGCAATAACTTTTCCCACTCTTTCTCCAGGTGCGGTCAATGGTGTGCCCCACGATCTGAGGAAACGGTAGTTCATCCTTGAATTCTTTGTTCCAATCCATCCACAACGGACCTCCGGTTTTTAAATCACCTCCACGTGCGTATCCCGCTCTGAAAACCGGGAGTAAATCACCATGTTCATCCGTCGGATGGTCCAGACAGTCGTTCAAAGCATTGATATTTTCATGAACCGACATCTTGAGTGACCAATGCTCGGGACTAAAGCCAGCATGACTAATAAGATACCCATCAAACATGGTCACCATCCGAATGCTCCGCCAGAAATCATCGAAACAAAAAAAAGTCTCGAGAGTGTCCTCGTCGACTCTCGGATGGCCATAATAGTTTACGCACGATCCATGCGGGAAATTAGGCTCTTCCACGTTTTTCCACTTAAAATAGTAAACCGCATCATGGTTCCCCAAAAGATAATGGATTTTCTGCTGGCCAACATTTCCAAATAGCCATTCCAGTTTCTTGAAACACCGCTGAAGGGAATCGGTCGAAACATAGCCAGCCTCCTTTGAATCAAAAAGATCTCCGAGAAAGATGATTTGATCAAATGCATCAGGGTCCTCCGAATGAAAGACCCCATCCAGAAAGTCATGATTTTGATGAATGTCCGGAATCACTAGAGCTTTTTTGCGAGTTTCTTTCATCGATTTCCGAATTACAGACAACCACCCATTCTCTCATCTGCTTAGTAGGCTCGTCCGTAAGCTTTGTAGTAATAATGAGAGTAGTAGTAACTCGTTACTCGATTAGGGACATTGTTCATGACACTCCCAAAAATGGGTGTTTGAGTCTCGGCAATCCTTCTGATGCTGCCTTGAGCAGCCCTCATCTTCACCGTGTTGTAAGAAATGACATACACAACGCCGTCCACCAAATTGAGAAGATTTAGCGCATCACTAACAGCCCCTACCGGAGGTGAATCCAAAACGATTTTGTCATAGTTTTTGCTCAGTTCATTCAAAAGACTTTCGAACTCCTGGCTATTCAAAATCTGTATCGGATTTTTGGACTCACCGAAAACTGGCAGCACATCCATGTCGTGAGCAAAATCTTTAAGGATAAGATCATCAAGCGCAGCTCCTTCACTGAAATACTCTAAAAATCCCTTCTCGTTTTTGATATCCAACAAACGAGCAACATTGGGAAGACGCAGATCACAGTCGATCAGTAAAGTCTTGCAACCGTGACTCGAGAAGGACTGACATAAATTGGAAGCAATCGTGGATTTTCCCTCTCCAGGCACGGTACTGGTTACCAGGAGAACTTTAGACTCCCTGCTTTCTTCGTTAATCTGCAGACTGGAGTACAACGATCGAAACGACTCGACAATGTGATTGTGTTTCTGGCTCAGAACGGCGACCGCTCGCTCTCTAAAATCCTTTTTCCCAAGAAATCTCGGAATCACACCAAGAATCTGCAGGCCCAGCGTGTCCTCCACGTCGGACATCGTTTTGATTCGATCATCAAAAAAGGCCAAAAGGAAAATAAACCCGAATCCCAGCACAATGCCCCCGATAAAACCTGCGGCAAGATTCAGGAGGACTCTCGGAGAAGAGGGATCTTCCGGAGGAATGGCCCGGTCGATGATTTGTACATTCGAATTTTGCCAGCTCGTTTCGGCCTCTCGTTTGCTCAGCTCGCTTGTAAGAATTTGGTAGAAATTTTTCTCAACCTCAAGATCCAGCAGAATGCTGTTATAATCTGTTTTGATCTTGCTGATTTCGATGAGATCGGACTGCTGCAATTCAAGATTTTTTCTGGAAAGCTCGTAGTTGGTTTTTGCCTGCTCAAAGTCAGCAAAAATCTTCGCTTTAGCCGAGTTCACAGCGCTTCCGAGCTCTGCATCAATCTCAGAAAGCTGCCGGATGGCCTCGATCATCTTTGGGTGCTTCTCTCTGTATCTCTCTTTCAACGAAGCAATCGTAATGTTTTGAGAAGATCGAACCGCCTGCATTTCGGCGACTAGTGGGTTCGAGGCGATAAACGACAAATCCCAAAGTGGGTTGCCTTCTTCCTCATATCGTCTAATCAGGTCCACCTGCGTCTGAAGGGCACTGAAATGATTTCGATCCTGAATGAGGATTTGGTTTAGCTGCTGCAGTTGCTGCGCGGCGATGTTTTCATTCTCATCCACGGATACAGTCGCATGCCTTTCCTTGTATTCCGCAGCCTGAAGTTCCAGCTCACGAACTTTCTTCCGTTGTTCTTTGGCCTTCCTTTTCAGGTCACTTACTGATTTGCGAGCCTCATCCAAATTGAGATTGATGTTATACTTACGATACTCTTCGGCAAAATAGTTAGCTACTTTCGCAGCGATAACAGGGTTTGGATGGGTGAACGTGATATCAGCGATCAAGCTGCCTCTGACGGGTCTGATTTCTCTATTTTCAAACAATATGTTCTGAGTAAATAGCGGACCTTGAAGCTCTGCCTTTTTTCCCTCAAAAGGTTCCAAAAACAACCGCCTCTCTTCCCCTCTTATTCGCTCATCAACCGCATTAATGATCGATATGCTCTCCATGATCCGAATTTGCGTACTGATGTCTTCCGAATTCGCGATTCGGTCATTTTCATCAATCATTTGACCGGGGTTCATCATCGGACTGACATCGCTACGAAGAATCCGCACACGGGCTCCAGATGTGAACTGTTTGGTCTGAGTCAGCGTATAGAACACGACACCACCAAAAACCACGAGGAAGACAAAAAGAAGATGCCAAAACCTCTCTCTTATGATAATGAAATAATCGAGCAGGCTTTTCCGGGGTCCGGCATCATAATCATTCCCATATGACGGTCCGTAATTACTGAAACTGGCTCCTGGGTATCCATATTTTCCTGAGTAATTTGGTCCCCCTCCTCTTTCATTGGGAAAACCCTCTGGGCCTTGTCGGTTTGCCATCAGTAAAAAAGTCTTAAGTCTAAAGCAATCGTTCGGGGACGTAAACTGAGTCACCTTCCTTCAAGATGTATTCTTTTGAATCCACTTCTCCCATCATCTTGTCTGCGTTAATCGTAAACACTTCTTTCTCGCCGTCTTCGTTAATCCTTGTGACCTGAACCGAAGACCTTCTCGCCAACCGAGTGAAACCTTTTGCTCTCGAAATCGCCTCGACTAACGTCAGTTCCCTATCGAATGGAATTTCTACAGGCCCCGGTGCATTTACTTGCCCCAAAACATCAACTTCACGAGGTTTATACTCCAAAACAAGCACACTGACCTGTGGATTAACCAAATAATCTTTGTCGTAAAGATACCGAATTCTTTCTTGTGCCTCTGAGATCGAAATACCTCCAACTTTAACTCGATTAATCAAAGGGAGGACAATGGTGCCGTTCGCTTCGATTCTTACTTCCTTGTTTAAATCAGGCTCCTGAAAAACTTGGATTTGAATGAGATCTGAAGGTCTCAACAAGTAGTTCGACATCTCACCAGGTCTGACCGAAGTTTCGCTCCACAGATCAGCTGCAAAACAGCCACCCAAACACAACAGTGCACAAAAAAAGCGAAACGTTTTCATAAAGAGTGATAGTAAGCGTAATCAGACTTTGGACCACGCCTACGGCAAGTCAATGTCCAAAAAGAAACACCCACAAGCTGATGAAGAAGTTGGCCCTAGTAACGAACATTTACCCCGAGCTTGTAAATATTTCCCGTGAAGTCAGATCCTTCCACCGTAGTGTCATTATTGCTGTAAATGTAGGAACCCTCTACCGAAAGATATTGTGAAGGATTGTAGGTCAAACTCAGGATAGTCGTCACGTAATCCTGTTCCAACACAAGGTTTTTGTAGTCGTCGCTAGCCAGAAACACCACCGCATTTCCGGAAAATTGTTCGTTAAATACATACTCCAGAATGCCAGTAATCATCGACGTCTCCTTAGCCTCTCCCAAGAATCCAATTTCATAGTCGCGAGAATAAAGAAAAGACAAAGTTGTTTTCGCATCGGGCAGATAGGTCAGAGAAGCATCCGCTGAGAAGCCATCAAACTTCTCCTGCCCTTCGATATCAGTCGTTTGAAAACCGAACTTCATATCTGCGATGATTTTCGGAGACAGCTCACCACGCAAAGCAACATTGAAGAAATGCGAACTACGATCCCCAAGACCCACAAAGCTACTTACGTCAACCGATGAATTTCTGTAACGGTAACCTAGCCCCACATCCAACTTCTCGGTGGCTGCATAATAAATATTTACCGGAACCAGCAACTGAGAACGATCCACTCCCAAAGTTCCCCCAAATCCATCGTTGGTTTTCTGATCGGTACGAGTATACGAAATCCCAGCTACCACAGAAGTCTTCAAAGAAGCTTCATACTCCGTTTTGAAACCTGCACTTGTAATCGCAGATTCCAGAAGAATTCCTGCTGCGTTGGCGTCACGAGTATTGGTCTGATTCTCGACGTAGCCAGCGTTCAACTTAGTTACAGATTTCGCACTCTGAAACTGGCCTGACAGGGCCACACTCGCTAGTCCGGTATCGAACTCATTTCGGTCACCGTACCTCTTAATCGTGTAGTTTGCATTTAGCGTAAACTCAGCTCCGGTATCGGAACTGCCATACACCCATTTGAAACCAGGATCGAACTCGTAAATGATATCATCAATTTCGTTCGACGAATCGAGGGCTATGTTTGAGTCAGAGGAAATCGAAGCAGAACCGTCGAAGTAGATCGCAGCATTGTCACTGAGGGTTACGAGAGGTGAAGCCGAAAGACTCACGCTCAAGACAAAAACCGCGCATACTCCAACAAACCCGCCGGGTTGTGTCGTTATTTTCATGCTGTAAGCAAATCAAGAAAGAAAAATCAAGCTCCCCGCAGGCTAATCGGAAACACCTCAACATCAAGTAAAATAAATGTAAAAGCCTCTTAATTTGCTTAACAATTCCTACGAATTTGCAAAGCTCCTAACACACCCTCCAGGCTCTGATGGTAAAAGAAACAGACATCATACAGACACGAGAGCTATGCTTCGGCTTACTGACCGTATGTAAACTGAGATCCGAGAAAGCGGTTCTCAAGGTCTCCTGGGGCAAACTCTCAATCGCCTTGGTTTCGTTAGTGGTATTGTCTTGGATCACACTTTTCACAGGAGTCTACTTCTTGTTCAAATATCAAAAACAATACAACGAGGTCTCGTATCTGGAGACCCTTGTCCTACCTTTTGACCGCAAAGGATTCCAAACGAAAAGGGGTGAATACTACATCCAAACCGGTCTGGATGCTTTGGAAGAGGGAGATCTCAAAACGGCCGTCAACATGTTAAGAAACGGTTTGCTCCGGGCACCACACCACCTCGAAGCCCGCCTCACTCTCGCCGATTTTTACGAGTTTCTGTTCAACCGCCCCGATCTCGCCAGTAAAGTGCTCGAAGAGGGAGTGATGCATTTGGAGGGGCTCAACCCCCTTCAAACCACCGAGTTTCTGACCAAAACATTCAGTGTCGCATCCAGAAACCAACTGGACCGTGAGATTTTATCAATCAGTGAGAAAATCATCACTTCACTAGATGAACCATTAAACCTGGGTCAAAGGGTCCTTATCGCTTATCAGTCAGCAACAGCACATCGAAATCTGGGAAATTACGAAAAATCGAAAGAGTTTATCGAAGAACACGATCTCAAAAATTATCCCGAAGGATTGGTCTTGCATGCTCAACTGCTGTGGGATCGAGGACTCGAGGAGGAAGCCATCCAGGCCCTCGAAACAAACCTGCATACCTTTCAGCAGAATCAAAGCATCTACGAAAAACTAGTCTTTTTTCACCAAGAAAAGAACCAGATCTCCCGAGCGAGACAATACGGCTTCCTCTTTCGCATCAGTCACTCCGAACTATTCGCTTCTCACCTCTCTTATCTATCCCATTTCTATGAGTTCGAAAACGATCCCGAAAAGATCAACCTGGGTATCGATGAGTACCTGGACAAGTTTTCGTCCGACCCAACTGCACTCCGGCAATTGGCCATCTTAGCCTCCAAATATGGTGACACTCCGAGTGTCGCCAAAATCCTGGAAAACGTTCACACCCGATCACCGAAGCAGAATCCACTCCTTTCACAATTCATCATCATTGAATCCGAAATTAGGGCAAAAAACTACACGAACGCACTAGCCGCCATTAAACGCCTCGAATCAGAGTATGATGAAAAAAACCCAATGAATCCCGACTCCAAAACCATTTTTCTGAGTCTCAAAACGGCAACTTTTCACGGTCTTGATAGAGCCATCGAAGCAGAAAAGGAACTGGAAGAATTACTCAGGTCTTCGATTATCAAAATGGATCGCTTTCTGGCGGTTGCCTACTTGTTTCTTGATGTGAACGCCCCCTCAATAGCAAAAAAAATCCTCGAACGATGCAAGGAGAGCCATCCCAACAACCAAAACCTCCTGGAAGCTTCCATCGCAACTCAATTGAAAGCAAAAGATGCAGAGTCCCTCGCCCAATCTTTAGACCAGGCGATGTCACAAAGACGACTACCCAACCAACTGCTCATCGGCTCGTACCAGCTTCTTGAATCGGACACTTTCAGTTACATTCCCGAAAGAATAAGCTTGTTGGGTAAAATCGCCTCTCATTTTGAAGACGAGTATTTGTTCAGAGTCAAAACTCGGAGCTAATCACTCAGGCAATGACAAAACTCTGACCTCCGCAGAGATAATCCGAGTCTCCTCCGTCTCTTTGATGCGAATGACCAGGGGACCAATCTCCAGAGTATCACCCGGATTAGGAATGTGTCCCAGCTGATAAGTGATTAAACCTCCAAACGAAGACACCTCATCATTTTCCAGATTCAACACTCCCAGTTGATCTTCAACCTCGTGAAGGGGAGCTAATCCCGAGATTTGATAAAAATCCTTGCGCAAAGGTATGATTAAACGGTCTTCCTTATCGAACTCGTCCTGGATTTCACCAACCATTTCTTCCAAGATTCGTTCAAGCGTCAAGACGCCAAGCACCCCTCCAAACTCATCCTCTACCAGAGCCATGTGTGCGCGCTTTCCCAGCAGTATCTGCAACGCTTTGTCCAACATCATCTCCTGCTCAAATCGCAGAATCGGGCGAACCAACGTTTGCAGGTCCAAAGACTCAATTGGCTTCCGGCTCCTGAAGATGTCTTTGATGTGAATGATTCCGAGGCATTGATCGAGATCTCCGTTGCAAAGAGGAAACCGAGTGTGCCCGGTTTTGCGCGCAATCTCTATGTTCTCTTTTAAATCATCTTCAAGATCAAAAATTTGGACCTGATTCCGAGGTAACAAAATATCAAACACCGCAATCTCACTGAGTTGAAGGCTCTTCGAAGCGATCCTCTCAGTGATCGGTGTTAATTTCGGCTGGTCTTCTCCTTGGCTGAACCAATTCAAACTTCCAAGATCTGCATTCGGGAGTTCCTTTTCAACCACTCCTACTTTCTTTCCCATCCACGAAATTCCGTCGAGGAGCAACCAAATCGGTTTCAGCAAGTAATAGGCAACGAGAACAATTGAAGTAAAAACCAATCCTAAACTCGGACTCATGCTTGGCCCAAGAGTCTGAGGCAACCACCTCAGTGCAGACAAAAGAATCAAGACGCACACCAGACTGACCGACGCATACCCCAAAAACGCCAGTATCCAGTATCCTCCGAAATGGAATTTCGAAATAACACAAAAACTCAAGATGCTCCAAAGTCCAATTCCCAAGGCCGGCGCAAATTTGAATGCTAACTTGCGCTCTGATGGGTTATCGTAAATCGAGAATATTTTTAGGAACCTACTTCTGATAGACTTTACGTCCTCGCGCAACTCACGAAGTCTCAGGTTTGTGAGAAAAGCGTACACACACGCTTCACTAAACAAATACAAAGTGATGAATCCCCATAGGATCCATACCCAAACCGGCAGTGAACTTACGTCACCGTTCACGATTAAAACAACCGACGATCCACGTCAGCTTTGTTGAAAATACTCTGCAAGAGAATCAAGCAATCTTTCATTTTCTGCCGGCAACCCTACTGAAACCCGAATCCATCCGTCCAGCGAAAAAGGAGACATAGATCTCACGATAACTCCCTTTTCCACTAAAAATTCACAGCACTCTCGTGTATCGTCTACTCTCACCAGAACGAAATTCGCACAACCTGCCTCATATTCCAGATTCAATTTCTCAAACCCTTCTTTGAGCTGAGCGATGCCCTGCTGATTCAAAACTTTACACTTTGCGACAAACTCCACATCCTCCAACGCAGCCAGCGCACCTGCGAGCGCAAGCGAATTGACGCTAAACGGCTGCCTCGCCCGCATCAAAAGCGCCACTAATTCTTCGCTTCCATAGGCATATCCAATTCGGTTTCCGGCAAGTCCGTAAATTTTGGAAAAAGTCCTTACGGCCAAAATTGATTTTCCGTTCTGAATGGAGGGAATCGGATCAAACGGATCATCGAGATATTCTTGGTAAGCCCCGTCGAAGCAGAGCAACACATGTTCAGGTAGTTTTTGAACGAATACCTCCATTTCGTCGCGCGGTATATCGTGGGGAGTTGGGTTGTTTGGGCTCGCAATGAAAACAACCCTTGTTTTCTCATCCACGAGCTTGAGGATTTCATCCAGGTCGTGCCTCAGGTCAGGCATCGGAGCTTTTCGAATTTCTGCTCCAAAATGTTGGGTCACGATAGGGTAAACCACAAAAGGGTATTCTCCCATCACCGCGTTCGTTCCCGGTTCCAAAAACACCTGAGCCACAAGTTCCAGAATTTCGTTAGACCCATTTCCGATAATGAATTGATTCGCACTCAATCCAGACTGTTCCGCAAGTTTGTGGGTCAACTCCCAGGCCCCTCCGTCCGGGTAGCGATGCAGATCATTTAATGCTACCTTCACCGCTTCTACCGCTTTAGGAGATGGCCCCAATGGATTTTCATTTGAAGCGAGTTTAATGATTTTGGAAGGGTCCATTCCCTTTTCACGAGCGACCAATTCAATCGGTAGACCAGGTTTGTAAAGTGGAGTTCGGTCAACTCCGAATCGATGGCTGACACTCAAATTGGACCGTTCTTTGCTCTGCTCAGATGAATTCATTTGTAAATAACACTCCTAATAGTGGACCTGCAAAAGATCAAATCTCTTAACAACAACGCCACCTCCTCTATCAAACTTGTTTTTTTAACCAATTCGTAGTAAGGAAATTAGCTGATCTGACAGTAGGAAATAGACCGATGAAAAATCTCACATTCGCAAACAGGTGGAACGCTGACCTGATTGATGATAATTATAATAAGTGGAAAGAGGGAACTGATGACCTCGATCCCATGTGGGAAGCTTTTTTTGAAGGCTTTGAGCTCGCTTCAAAAAAAGACGGTGCTTCCGCTGTTGTTCCAGAAAAAGACACCACTGCGTACAAGGACTACAAAGTTCAGGCGAGAGCAATCGGCGCCGTTTTTGCCTACCGTTCCAGAGGGCATACTCAGGCAACGATCAATCCCCTGCAAATTGAACTGCCCATCAATCCAAGATTGGCTTTAGACCGTCTCGGCTTCCAAACCAGCGATCTGGATACTGTCATCCACACCGGAAACTATCTTGGCGGGATTGACATCACGGTCCATGAACTAATTGACAAATTGCGCAACACTTATTGCGGGAATATCGGAATCGAGTATGTGCACATTCAAGAAGCTAGAAAACGTCGTTGGCTTCAGGCTCGAATCGAACCCAATAATTTTAGTCACGAGTTTTGTTTCGATGAACAAACTCGAATCCTCCAAAAAATCGTAGAGGCAGAAGCTTTTGAGACTTACCTTCACACCAGTTTCGTTGGGCAAAAACGATTCTCACTCGAAGGCGGGGAGACGCTCATTGCGGCACTTGACGTGATCGCTCAGCATTGCCCAAAACATACTGTGGAAGAAATTGTCATGGGTATGGCCCACCGTGGACGACTCAACGTGTTGGCAAATTTTGTCGGAAAATCCAAAGAAATGATGCTTCGCGAGTTTTCCAAGTTCCATTTGCCTTCAGATCTCGATGGCGATGGAGATGTGAAGTACCACCTGGGTTACGACAACACTTGGCGAACCGAAGACGGCAACGAGATCACCATCCGCCTTTCCGCCAATCCCAGCCATTTGGAAGCAGTGGATCCAGTCGTGGAAGGTCGTGCGAGAGCGAGACAGCGCGTACTCGACGATATGGATCGTAAAAGAGTGCTTCCGATTTTGATCCACGGTGATGCTGCGATTGCAGGACAGGGAATTGTCTCCGAAGTGCTCAACTTTTCACAACTCAAAGGGTACAAAACCGGAGGAACAATTCACTTCGTCGTGAACAACCAAATCGGTTTCACAACCGATCCAGAGGATGCACGTTCCAGCTACTACTGCACTGACGTCGCTAAGATGATGGAGGTTCCAGTATTCCATGTGAACGGCAACGATCCGCTGGCAGTCGCTCATGTCAGTAAAATAGCCCTGGAATATCGTCAGGAGTTTCAGACAGATGTATTCATCGATATGGTGTGTTACCGCCGTCATGGTCACAACGAAACCGATGAGCCCGCATTTACTCAGCCCAATCTCTACCGCAAAATCAGCAACATGCCGTTGGTCAGCGAAATCTATTCACACGACCTCCAAAAACTAGGCGTGATAGATGAGGGAGGAGCTGAAAAGTTGCGGCAGGAGTATGTTCAGTCCCTTGACGAGGCAAAGAAAATCACCGCTGAAGCACAGGCAGAAGAAACCGAAGTGACGGTTGCGACTTTCGAGGGTTCGAGTGCAGAATTTCAGCCAGAGTATACATTTGAGGATATCGAAACAGGAATTGATGCCGAACGCCTGGAGCACATTGCCCGCACCTTAACCGTCCCGCCTGAGGACAAGAACCTCAATCCGAAGATCGTCCGTTTGCTGAAGACTAAACTCAAAAACTTTGAAAACGGTGAAGGCATCGACTGGGCTTTTGCGGAATTACTCGCATGGGGTGGACTTCTCATGGACGGCGTTCCCGTGCGCATTTCGGGTCAGGACGTCGAACGGGGAACTTTCAGTCAGAGACACGCAGTCTTCAAAGACATGACCACACATGAAAAATACACACCGCTCATGCACCTGTCTGACGACCAGGCCCGATTCTGCGTGCACAACTCACTCTTATCCGAAGCCGCAGTTTTAGGATTCGATTTTGGATACTCTCTGGAATACCCGAAAATGCTTTGCATCTGGGAAGCGCAATTTGGGGACTTCGCCAACGGTGCTCAAGTGATCATCGACCAGTTTATCACCAGCAGTGAGTCCAAGTGGGGTCGTGTCAGCGGACTTGTGATGCTACTCCCACACGGCTACGAGGGACAAGGCCCGGAACACTCTTCAGCCAGGCTTGAACGTTACCTGCAAGCTTGTGCCGAGAGAAACATACAGGTGTGTAACATCACCACACCTGCCCAGTATTTCCACGTGCTTCGCCGACAGATGATGCGGTCATTCCGCAAGCCTCTGATCATCATGTCCCCCAAGAGTCTCCTTCGGCATCCCGAAGCAACATCGAAAGTCGATAGTTTTATAAACGATCACTTCCGCAGCATCCTCGACGACCCGAACCCTGGTACTGAAATCGATCGAGTCATCCTTTGTTCGGGCAAGATCTATTACGATATCGAAAAGGAGAAACAAACAAACTCCCGAAACAATGCCGCAATCGTACGCATCGAACAGTTTTACCCGCTCAACCGGGATCTGCTTCACGAAGTTGTCTCAGCTTACGGTGATGTGAAAATAGTTTATTGCCAGGAGGAGTCGGCAAACATGGGCGCGTGGTCATTCCTCGCACCTCAGCTGGAATCCATTTTTAAGAAAAAGCCTTACTACTGTGGCCGGGATGCCAGTGCATCTCCAGCAACAGGCTTTTCAAGAATCCACCAACTCGAACAAGAAGAAATCGTTCAAAGAGCTTTCGAAATCTAACCCGTTACCAATCCCAATTTTTTAGATCATGCAGCACGAAGTAAAAGTTCCCAGTATGGGCGAATCCATCACTAGCGGATTCCTCACCCAATGGACCGTGAGCAACGGTGATTACGTCAACGTCGGTGACAAACTCTACGAACTCGAGACCGACAAAATCACTTCAGAGGGGTTAGCAGAAGTTGCTGGAACAATCGAATTTCTTGTCGAAGCAGACACCGAGGTCGAAATCGATCAGGTGGTTGCAAAAATCGACGACGAGGGTGCAGCTCCAGCAGCAGAA
The DNA here is from genome assembly GCA_022361075.1 of Opitutales bacterium. Classification (GTDB taxonomy): domain Bacteria; phylum Verrucomicrobiota; class Verrucomicrobiia; order Opitutales; family JAFGAQ01; genus JAKSBQ01. The sequence continues at coordinate 75,295 of JAKSBQ010000390.1, forward strand.
GAAGAAGCTGAAGAGCCTGTGAGTGAAGCAATTTCAGATTCTGACACGATTCACCCTCCTTCAGTTGAGCGGATCGCCGCGGAGACCGGCATCGATCCCGATGCAGTCGAGGGAACCGGAAAAGACGGACGAGTGACCAAAGGCGATATGCTGGCTGCTGCCGGTCAAGGTCAGGAGGAAGAGCCCGTTCCGCAACAAGAACCCGCTCCGGTCGTTGAACCTGCAACACCTGCGTCAGAACCGAAAGTCTCCATTGCAAAATCTACCCCAGTAGCCGATCTGTCAGAACGCACCACGAGGAAACGCATGACTCCCATCCGTAAAAAGATTGCGGAAAGGCTGGTTCAGGCGCAAAGCGAGGCAGCCATTCTCTCAACTTTCAACGAAGTCGATATGAGTGCAGTAATGAAGCTGCGCAAAGAGCTGCAGGAGGAATTTGTAGCCACACACGGGATCAAACTCGGCTTCATGTCGTTTTTCGTCAAAGCTGCGGTTGAAGCACTCAAAGCGGTTCCGGGAATCAACGCTCAAATTGAAGGCGACGAGGTGGTCACAAATCACTTTTATGACATTGGTGTTGCAGTAGGGACTGACCGCGGATTGGTCGTTCCCGTGATTCGTAACTGCGATCAACTCACTTTCGCGGAAATTGAGGAGCAACTAGTCGCTTACGGCAAAGCTGCGAAAGAAGGAAAAATCGCTGTCGAGGATCTTCAGAACGGTATTTTTACGATTTCAAATGGAGGTGTTTATGGCTCATTGCTGTCCACACCGATCATCAACCCGCCTCAGAGCGGCATCCTTGGGATGCACGCGATCAAAGAGCGTCCTGTCGCGGAAAACGGAGAGGTGGTCATTCGTCCCATGATGTACACTGCGCTCTCTTACGACCACCGCATCGTCGACGGAAAGGAAGCTGTAACCTTTCTCGTTCATCTGAAAAAGTCCATCGAGAACCCCAGTCGCCTGCTTTTCGGAATTTAATTCGTTTCCAAAAATTTCAAACATGAGCGACTCATCAAAAACTACCGATCTTGTCGTGATCGGATCTGGTCCTGGCGGTTACGTGGCTGCAATTCGTGCATCCCAACTCGGATTAAAAACAATCTTGGTCGAGAAAGATACTTTTCTTGGAGGAACCTGCCTGAATGTGGGCTGTATTCCGAGCAAAGCACTGCTTCACTCAACCGAGCAATTTTCGTTTCTCAAAAATGATGCTCCTTCTCACGGAATCGAAGCGGAGGGATTGCAGGTCAACCTGAGGACGCTCCAGGATCGTCGTCAGTCCGTGGTGGAATCCATGCGAAACGGAGTGAAGGGCCTCGTTGAGGGTCGAAAGATCGAAGTTCTCAACGGTCACGGAAGCATTCTGGAAAAGGGAAAAGTTCGCGTGTTTCAGAAAGAGGGGCCGATCGACGTTTCTTGCCAACACATCTTGATCGCCACAGGTTCGGTCCCTGTTGAGTTGCCTTTTCTCCCGTTCGACGGTGAACGCATTATTAGTAGTACAGAGGCATTGACTCTCTCATCGGTTCCAAAATCGATGGTCGTCGTAGGAGGTGGAGCGATTGGGCTTGAGCTGGGATCGGTATGGAATCGCCTGGGAACCGAGGTGACGGTCGTTGAGTTCTTACCGAAGATTGCTGCTGGATCTGACGACGAGATCGCTAAGCATGCACAACGCATTTTCAAGAAACAAGGCCTCAACATCATGACTTCGACAGGCATCACCGAAGGAATCGTTGCCGGTGAGGTCGTAGCTCTCAAAGCCAAGGGGCCGAAGGACGAAGAGATTTCTCTCGAAGCGGAGCGCGTGTTGGTATCGGTGGGTAGAAAACCCTTCACCGAAGGACTGGGAATCGAGACCGTTGGGATCGACCTCGATGACCGGGGACGAATCATCACCAACGAAAATTTCCAAACTTCTATCCCCGGAATCTATGCGATTGGCGATGTGATCAACGGACCCATGCTCGCACACAAGGCGGAAGAGGAAGCGGTTGCCCTAGTCGAATACTTAGCGGACGGATACGGAAAGGTTCACTACGATTTGATTCCAAACGTGATCTACACTGACCCCGAAATTGCTTCAGTGGGTCTTACAGAAGAGGCTGCAAAGGAAAAATTCGGTGAAGTCTCAGTCGGTAAATTCAACATCGGGGGCAATGGACGAGCCATCGCTACCGGGTATCAACATGGCTTTGTCAAGGTCATCTCTAGAGCAGATAATGACCGCATCGTTGGCATCCACATGATTGGCAGCCACGCTTCTGAGATCATCGCTTCCGCCGTGGCCCACATGGAATACGGAGGAAGTGCCGAAGACCTGTCGCGCACCGTACACGCTCACCCAACACTTTCTGAATCGATGAAGGAAGCTGCCTTAGCGGTCGATGGTCGCGCGATCCACGCCCTTAAACGGTAGCAAGCTACCGGTGTCAGACAAACTGAGTTGATATCCTCTCGCCGAGTGGTTTTGTTATTAGGAGGGAGTCCTAGAAGACTCCAACTAAAGTTATGGGTAATACTTTTGGAAAATCTTTCAGAATTCACACCTGGGGTGAAAGTCACGGTGGGAGTGTAGGTGTCGTCATCGATGGATGTCCTCCTCAAATCCCTATTGACGAAGCATTCATTCAAGCGGAGTTGGACCGCCGGAGGCCGGGACAAAGCAAAATCACGACCCAACGCAAGGAGCCAGACACAGCGACCATCGTTTCAGGAATTTGGGAAGGAAAAACAACGGGAACCCCTATCGCGATCTACGTTTTCAACACCGACGCCCGCCCGAACGCATACGATGAGATGAAGGACAAATTCCGTCCGTCTCATGCAGATTTCACTTATTTTAGCAAATTCGGTATTCGCAATCACGAAGGTGGAGGAAGATCTTCGGCTCGTGAAACAATCGGTCGAGTAGCCGCTGGAGCAATTGCTAAGCAGGTGCTCGCACACTATCTCGACATCGAAATCCGGGCTTACGTTTCCAGTATTTACGATATCGATCTGAAAGATGCTGAGAATATCCCATTCCCAACGCAGGATACAGTGGAATCTAACATCGTTCGTTGCCCGGATCCTGCAATCGCAGAACAAATGATCGAAACCATCAAAAAAGCTCGCTCGAAGGGCGATTCAGTCGGAGGGCGCATTGTTTGTCGTATCAGGGGATTGAAACCCGGGCTCGGTGAACCCGTGTTTGATCGCTTCGAAGCCGATTTGGCGAAAGCGATGCTTTCGATTCCAGCGACTAAGGGTTTTGAGATAGGCAGTGGTTTTGAAGGTTCTCGAATGAGGGGATCTGCGCACAACGACACTCCGGTTGCAGAAGATGGCAAGGTTAGGACGACCACGAACCGTGCCGGCGGCGTTCAGGGTGGTATCACCAATGGTGAGGAGGTCGTTTTCAGGACCGCTTTTAAGCCCACTGCCACCATTCTTAAACCTCAAGAAACGGTAACCATCGCAGGCGAAAGCACAGAACTCATCGGAAAAGGAAGACATGATCCGTGTGTGGTCCCAAGAGCGGTAGTGATTGTTGAAGCCATGGCAGCTTTGGTTTGTTTGGATCATTTTATGCGAGATGCCGGACAAAACCGATTGGAGTAGTTAAAATGAAAAAACCCCCTGACGATAAACTGGAGTTTTTCGTCCTTCTGGGTATGAGGAGCCCGGAAAGGTTGGACGCGCTTTGCCAACTGATCGAATACTGGCATTTTCACGGTGAAAAGGTTCTTCTCTGGCATCACGAAAATGAACCACTTCCAGAGGATCATGAAGCATTTTCCCGTTTAAAAAAGAAGGGATTAGAGCAGATTGCCTGGGATTGGAACGAAGACGCTACTGATTTCGCTCAACCTGATGTGACGTTTTCGGGTGCAGATGTCGTGCTGTTTCTGGATTACGGAGGAAAACAACTGATCGATACTTTAGAAATCCTCAGCAAATGGCTCCCTCAATCTCCGCTGGATCTGGAACGAATCATCACGTGGGTGCATTGTCAAAATGTGTCGGAGAATTTTTTAATCAAACGATGGTACGAGACATGTTTTCACTTTTCTGACGCCGTCATCCTCGATGCCTTTAAGGATTTGCCCGCGACATGGCTGAAGGAATACCAACAACATTTCAAAACTCAGTGTTACCCATGTATCGTTGAGAACACCAAAAAGGGTCGCCTGAAAAATCTGCAAAACATTGTTGACGATCAAGTTAGACGAATCAGCCAGGCGTTCGAATTCGAGCAAATTGACATGAACTGGGACTTCGAGATCGAAACCGAGGATGGAGAGGAAGATGACGATGACTTCGATGATCTACCTCCAAAGGAAGCCTTTTTTGAACGAAATCCTGATGGAAAACGCTCTAAAATAGTAACCGATATTTTAAGTTAGTTGAGTTTTCGTTTGATTAGCCGATTAACTTAATTTCTATGACTAGCTAATAATTACATCCAAAAAGTTCAAAGTTTATACGATGCTATCCCGCTTAAGTTCGCTCGCATTTTCAATTCTACTGCTTTCACCATTCGCTAATACCATAGCAGAAGTCTCTAATGAGACCGACTTCCACATGAGGTCTGAGGTCAAGGATATGCGTATGGCGATGGAGCGGTTGCACTATTCGCAGAAGAATCCATCCGATATTTCTTATGAAGATCTTATCGTCAACTACATGGAGCGACTGGACTTCAACCATCTTTACTTCCTTCAAAACGATCGATTGCTTTGGGAACAGCGTTTCGGTCGCACGCTGAAAAAAACCTATCTCGATAAAAACGAACTCTATCCAGCGTTCTACATCTTTAACACATTTGAAGAGCGTGTGAACGAGAGACTCGAATGGGTCAGAAGCTTTTTGGAGAATGACATCGATCTCTTTGAAGAAGATTCCTATGAATTCAACGACGAAGATGAAACGTGGCCGAAAACTGAAGATGAGGCAGATCTGGTCTGGAAGCATCGTGTGAAAAACGAAATTCTCAACGAAATCATCCCCGATATTCGAAAGGAAATCGACACACATTTTGAAGAAAAAGAGGAGCATGAGCTACTCACAATGGACCTTCTGAATGAAATCGTAACTCCCGAGGTGCTCAGTGAAAAGGTCACTAAAGCAAAAACCAAAATCGTAGAACGCTACGAACGGTGGGCGACACGAATCGCGGACATGAAACAAGCAGAGGTTCAGGAGGATTTTCTAACCGAACTGGCGCAACTCTACGATCCGCACTCGAACTTCATGTCGCCCGATACTTCTGAAGAATTTGGAATCAACATCTCGAACGAACTCATCGGCATCGGCGCCGTCCTTGCAGACGAAAATGGCTACTGCAAAATCCAGGAACTTGTTGATTCAGGACCCGCAAAAAAGAGTGGCGAACTTGCCAAGGGAGACACCATTGTTGGCGTCGCTCAAGGCCGAGGAGAGTTTGAAGACATCGTGGGTAAACGTCTGCGTGACATCGTTCGTCTGATTCGCGGCAAGGAAAACTCCATCGTTCGCTTAAAGGTGTTACCTGAAAGTGGTCCGGACACGGAAAAAATTGTCTCCATTACCCGTGAACGAATCAAATTGGAAGAAAAGCTGGCGTCTGCCGAGCTTTACCAGATTCCGGTTAATGACCGGACCGTTCCGATCGGTGTGATCAAACTCCCCAACTTCTACGGACCCACCGGATCAAGCTCTTTGTCCTCTCGTGCAAGCACAGACGTGGATAAACTCATCCAACGCCTCAAGTCTCACAACGTGCAGGGCATCATTCTTGATCTCAGAGTAAACGGTGGCGGATTGTTAGAAGAAGCGATCAATGTAACTGGTCTTTTCATTTCCAGCGGACCCGTAGTTAAGGTGATGGACCGCTCTGGTGATGTCGAAGTCAGTCGTGATTGGAACAAGAGTATTTCCTGGGATGGCCCTCTGGCAGTTTTAACGTCACGATACAGCGCTTCGGCTTCTGAAATCGTTGCAGGTGCGCTGCAGTACTACAAAAGGGCACTCGTAGTGGGAGACAAATCCACCCATGGGAAAGGAACGGTACAATCCACCTTTACTCTGCCAATTTCAGTCTACGATCTTTACGGAGAGAGCCAGTTCTTGCGTCCGAATTTCCTTCAGCGTGTCGGTCGTTTGATTCCGGTTCAGACCAATCGCAACGGAATTCCTTCAATGGCAAAGATCACCATCGCGAAGTATTATTTGCCCGATGGCAGTTCCACCCAGCTAAGAGGAGTTCTTTCAGACATCAGTTTGCCAAGTGTTGCTGAGTTTTTACCGATCCGAGAGTCCGACTTGGAAAACCCACTTGCGTGGGACAATATCGGAGGAGATGAAGCCAAGCTGGATGAAATCGTTTCAAATTCTTACCCGTATCTTCAACAAGATTTGATCGACCTTCTAGCGGCCAGAAGTACCGAACGCATGCAGAAACTTGAGGAATTCGATTACCTCAAAAAGTCCATCACTTTCTCCAAAGAGCGCTACGATCGCGATACGGTTCCTCTGAGTCTGCTCTCAAGAATCAACATGTTGATCGAAGATGATCTGGTCAGCGAAGAGCTCGAGGAAATCAACAAGGGTCTCGGGAAATATGCATACGAATCCATGCCGATCGACCTGAAGCCGAAGTCCCAGCAAGTTGAAGAACCTCAGGTAGAAGAAACCACAGTTGCTGAAAATGAAGAGTCTTCAGAGGAAGAATCCGAGGACGATAAGAAACGTATCGACATCCACCTTCGGGAGACCATGCGAATCGTCAGTGACTGGATCGAACTCGAGAAATTCATCGACTCGGGTGAAGAGCAACGCCACATCGCAATCAATACGATTGGTGACGCACTGAGATCAGGCGAATTACTTTCGGAATTCGAAGATTATTCCAAAACGAATTAATTTCGATTTGAGGAATTCCGGATTCGGCAAAATCGATCTTTACCTGCCAAATCTTTCCTGAACTGGACTGTAAGACCGCCAAGTCGATTTACAATCTCCACGATCGCTTCATTCTGGTTGATTCCAGTCTCAAGATAGAGTGATCCATCTGTTTTTAGATGATCCGACGATTGGGAAATGATACGCTCAATGGCTTCAAGTCCTGATTTGCCTGAAGTCAAAGCCATCCTGGGCTCATACCTGAGAAGCTCGGGCGCCGTGTCATCATACTCCTCATCACTAAGGTAGGGAGGATTGCTCACAACGACATCAAATTCACCTTCAACATCACTAAACCAATCACTGCGAAGAAGCTGGATACGATCATTCAATCCAAGACTTTCCACGTTTTCCCTTGCCAATGACAGAGCATCCGCCGAGTAATCGACTGCCAAAATTTCAGCAGCCTTAAACTCAGCTGCCAAGGCACAAGGAATCGCGCCAGTTCCAGTTCCTAAATCAAGGATGCTGTTAACGGATTGCGAAGAATGATCCTCCAGAATCCAGTCCACAAGTTCTTCAGTCTCTGGTCTTGGGATCAATGCACGTGAGTCTACCTTCAGTTCAATTCCCCTAAAATCCACTTCTCCGAGAATATACTGGAGCGGCTCGCGTTGGGCTCTGCGCTTCATCATCGGCCGAAGCTTCTCAAGTGCCTCCTCGAGAACAGGTCGCTCGAAATCCAGGTAAAGTTGCATACGGTTGCACTTCAACACATGGGCTAGCATCAGCTCCGCATCCAACCTTGCATTGGGCACTTTGTATTTCTGGAAAAAGATCGTCGTCTTTTCCAAAATGCTGAGCAGGCTTTCCATGATTAATCCATTTTTTGGAGTGAAATTTCAGCAGATTGGAAACAACCAATCATACTTTCGATCACTTTCCCTTCCTTAGCACTCTCCGCACCTGCCTGATATTTGATTTCACTGATCATCTCGAGAACCTCTACGAAAGAATCTCTTGTTGCGTGCTTCAAAGCTCCCCCTTTTTTTGCCCATACCAACCACTCTTCCATCGTTCGGTTTGCCTCTGTCTCTTGATGCAGATCTGCAAACGCCTGAATAAACAAAATCCACCAATTGTCGATGCTGAGGTTTTCAGTTTTGCTTGAATTTTTTCGGTACCTTCTGGCTGCCATCTTCCACTCTGCCAGGGAGCTTACTTTTGATTTTGGAAATGCTATTTTTAAAATGCGAAAGATCCTTCTTCGGTTGAAGTAAATGAGGACTACAAAGAACAGCGATACTCCAGTAAACCAAAGAATGCCGTTTAGATTCGAAACAGGCTCAGGTGGTATCGGACCTACGATGTCCTCAATTTCGTGACTCTCGAAAGGATTGCTCTCCATGGCTAAAACTCACCGGATCGTCGCACCGTCTCTCCAATCAATCAACAAAAAGAGGGCGACACCTTTCGGAAATCGCCCAAATCAATAATCAGAAATGGAAACTAGTTACTGACAAGCCTCACACTCACCGCCATTGAGCATGGCATCAAGTGAACATGCAGCCTTTTCCTCAGCAGTGTAAGTCTTCGGTTGTTCAATTGCTTCTGGTTGAGCTACCGGAACTTCCTTTTTCACAGACACCGTTGCTTTTTCGATATTGGAAGCGCCAAGTGTGCGTAGGTAGTAGGTAGTCTTCAATCCCTTGCGCCAAGCACCGCGATACATGTGAGAAAGTGTCTTGAGATCCGGCTCAGCGAGGAACAAATTCACCGACTGTGCTTGATCGATCCATTTTTGACGACGAGCTGCGGCTTCGAGTAAATACGTGTGCTCAATCCCAAATGCGGTTTTGTAGCGATTCCTGATCTCTTCGGGAATCTTCTCGATGCTTTCCAATTCACCATCGAAATACTTCAACATGTCCCTGATCTCAGAGGTCCAAAGACCTTCGGCTTTAAGATCTCTAACCAAGTGCGAATTGAGAACGATGAACTCACCGGACAGATTGCTCTTCACAAATAGGTTCTTGTAGGTCGGCTCAATGCAGGGACTGGAACCCATGATGTTCGAAATCGTAGCGGTCGGCGCGATTGCCAACACGTTACTGTTACGCATCCCTTGTTTCGCAATCTTCTCGCGAATAGGCGACCAGTCCATCTTTCCACCACGAGGAACTTCCACGTCGATTCCACGTTCTTTCTCAAGAATATCTACGGTATCCTGAGGAAGTAAGCCTCGATCCCACTTAGAGCCTTCATAGGTGGAGTAACGACCTCGCTCAGCGGCCAGATCACTTGATGCTTCGTAAGCAAAGAACGCAACCGCTTCCTGAAATTCATCGTTAAACTCGATCGCTTCCTGAGTCTCGAACGCTATGCCTTTTTGATAAAGCGCGTTTTGCAGCCCCATCACTCCGAGGCCGATTGGACGGTGCTTTGTATTCGAGTTACGAGCAGCTTCAGTCGGATAGAAATTGATATCGATTACGTTATCGAGCGCACGGACAGCCACACGAACCGTTTCGCGAATCTTGATCAAGTCGAGATTCCCATTTTTATCCAAATGATTGTCGAGAACCACCGAACCCAAGTTACAAACAGCGGTTTCATCCTTACTTGTGTTGAGGGTAATCTCGGTGCAGAGGTTGGAGCTGTGAATCACTCCAGCGTGGTCCTGAGGTGAACGAATATTGCAAGGATCTTTGAATGTCATCCAAGGATGCCCGGTTTCAAAGATCATCTGCAGCATCTTCTTCCAGACATCGATTGCTTTCACACGTTTCCCACGGATCTTCCCTTCGTCAAACAGGGCTTCATATTCGATGTATTTTTTCTCGAATTCCGAACCGTAGGTATCATGAAGGTCAGCCACATCGTTCGAATGGAAAAAGGTCCAATCTTCACGTGCTTCCATACGCTTCATGAATAGGTCAGGAATCCAGTTAGCCGTATTCATGTCGTGTGTACGACGGCGGTCGTCACCGGTGTTTCGGCGCAGTTCGAGGAAGTCGAAAAAATCGTTATGCCAAGTTTCGAGATAAGCACATCCGGAACCACGACGTTTTCCACCTTGATTCACAGCAACCAGTTGATCGTTGTGTAGCTTTAGAAATGGAATCACTCCCTGGCTCTCACCGTTTGTTCCACGAATGTAAGAACCTGTTCCACGTACCGCAGTCCAACTTCCACCAAGGCCTCCCGCCCATTTGGAGAGGAACGCATTTTCCGCGATGCCACGAATCATGATGGATTCGATATCGTCATCCACTTTGTAGAGATAACAGGACGAAAGCTGACTCCGAGGAGTGCCTGAGTTGAAAAGTGTCGGAGTTGATGAACAAAAGCGACGATCTTTGTAGAGATTGTAGAGTTCGATGATTCGATCTTCAGATGGAGCCTTTTTGTGCTCGCCAATGAACAACCCCATCGCGACACGCATCCAGAAAAATTGAGGGGTTTCGATTCGTCGGTGTCTGGCAGGATCACTTTTGTCCACGATCAGATAGCGATCATAGAGTGTCTGAATACCCAGATAATCGAAATCCATATCTGCCACGGGATCAAGCGCGGCTGCCAGCTTATCAAGATCGTAGTTGAGCATGTCCGGGTTCAGACGTTCAAGCTCCACACCACGTTTCAGATACTTTCGAAATTGGTCACGATGGGTCGACTTCAGGCTCGAAACGCCATCTCTCTCAATCGACCAACCCAATACTTCCTGATAGATGAATGTCTCAAGAATCCGACCCGCAAATTTAGCAAAATCAGCATCACGCTCGATCAAGGTTTTTGCATTGAGGAGAATTGTTTTTTCAAGGTCTGCCTCCGACATTTCAGTGTGTAAAGAGCGACGAAGTTCCGTTTCGATTTCGTCATTAGACATGTCGAGCTCGAGACCAAGAGTCGCATACTCCACTCTGAGTTTAAGGTCGTGTCCGTCCCAGAAATAGGTGCTGCCGTCCTCACGATTCACGACAACCATCGCATCCTGGCGATCGTCCTGCTCCACTTCCTGGGCATCCCGTAAACTCGCACGATGGGCCCGATAGAGGATGTAAGCCTCCGCCACTTTAAAGTGACCGAGCTTCATTAACTCCTCCTGAACGAAATCCTGAACCTCTTCGATGTAAATTTTGGAAACTCCTCGCTCAACGATTCGATCAGCCACCGCTTTAGCAACCGCCTCCGCAGGTCCGGAGTCTTTTTCGAGAGACAAAAACGCCTTGCGAACCGCAACTTCGATTTTGTTGTTATCCCACGGAACCATCTGACCATTGCGGCGGATCACCCGGACATCGATGAGGGGAGAATCCTCATCGGTGAAGCTTTTCTGGCGAGCTACTACGAGACTCTTTGCAACGTCGTGAGCATGGTTATCAATGAGTGTGCGTTCGATGAGAAGATCCACCTCACGATCACTCATCACAAGTCCGTCATCCTGAGAAATTCGTTGATTCAATCGTTCGCTGACCACACTCGCTATTTTCGCCACAAAACGACGATTTTTCTCGTTGTAAATATCATTTTCGTCGCGAGAAAGAAGCAAATTGGTGAGCGCATTACCCACGATTTCCGCGATCTCCATGGTGTCGAACGAACGGTCACCCGCATCGGAGCTCAGGCGAAAAGATGGTGATGCATCGCTCCCATTTTCAGAAGCATTTTCAAAAACATCCCCCCAATTGAATCGAGGTTTCTGGTCTACAGGGATGGTAGTATAACGTTTGAGAGCGAGATCTTCTTCGACTGGGAGATTTTTGATCATGGCGACAGGTGTTTTGAGTTTTTACAGTGCAGTTTCTGGCTCGGCGAATTTTACGCAGAGACGACGGGTCTAGTGAGGGAAAGAAAGCATTTTATCATCAATAAGTTACAGTTCGTCATCGTCGACCATTGTGAGTGACGATGCTTTACGGTATTCGGTAACTCTCCCTTCAAAAAAGTTTTGTTCTTTGTTGATATCCATCATCTCAGCTAACCATGGCAGTGGGTTCTGAACACCTGGGTTCAACGGATCAAGCCCCACCCCTTCAAGACGACGGTCGGCGATGTAATCAATATAGGTCGTAAATTCTTCTGCGTTCAGCCCGAGCGCATCGACTGGAAGACAATCTGCGATAAACTCTTTTTCCAATGAAATTGCTTGAATCATAAGATCACGGAGTGACTGCTTGAATTCATCTGTCCACACATCCGGATTCTCTCTCACGAGATCCACTAAGAGAGTCTTGAGCAATTCGATGTGATTAGACTCATCGCGCAATGTGTAACGGAACATTTGCCCGATACCAGGAAACTTGTTTTGTCGGTAAAGCGAAAGAACCATTCCGAAGAGACCGTAAAACTGAGTACCCTCCATGCATTGACCGAAAAGGAACATGTTAGTCGCAAGTGCCTGTTTATTTTCCGTCTGAGTCAAATCGATGTCACGACGAAGTGAGCGGGAGTTGCTTACTAAAAATTCATTCTTTTTCGAGATAGTCTCAATGTCTTCAAACATCGCCTCACATTCATGAGGATTCAGACCCAAAGAACTGATCATATAGACCAAACTGTCGGCGTGGATATTCTCTTCATGGGCGTGACGACCCAGTACAAGCTTTAATTCCGGAGCAGTCACCAACTCACGCACCACGTGCATAATGTTGTCCCCAACAATACCCTCAGCTGCCGAAAAATAGCCAATCCCCATTTTGATGATCCAACGATCAATGTCTGAAATCGAGCCATCCGTGCTGCGCCACTGCTCACAGTCTTTCTGCATTGGAACATCTTCTGGCTCCCAGTGATTGGACTTCATGGTTTTGTAGAGATCGTAAGCCCACTGATACTTCAACGGCAGGATGTTAAAATACATGGTATCCTTGCCGTTGATCACTTTTTTCGCGTCAAATGCTTCCTGGGCTTTTTGTTTATCGAGAACAAATTTTCTTCCGCCGACTTCGATCGTTACAGTATCCATGAATCAAAAGGGGTTTGGTGGTTTAAAAGATTATAAAGTACAGTTTTGGACGGATCAAAACACAAGATGTAGTGGGCAAGAAATTTACAAGCACAAGATCTTGTGTCAACTGATGTCCGTTTATTTCATTCACATATTTTCTAACCTGTTGGTATAGAACTGAATATTTTTGAACAAAAATTTGGGTCTACAGACAAGTCGAAGATATTAGAAGATATTCACCAGCTTATAAGTGGCTCCAGAGGCTGAAGTTTTCGCTTTATTCACATATTCCCCAGAATTCACATTCGGGAAACAAAGTGTCTCCTTAAAATTCCATTCTAAAACTTGCTCTGTTTACAGACCAAAGGATTGCCTTTTCGCAGGCTCGTGTGTCTTGCTGCTTCGAGATGATTTGGCTCTACCTAGGCATCAGCTCGGGACTCATCCTCGGCTTCTATGATTTGTTGAAAAAACAATCCGTTCGGGAGAACGCGGTGTTGCCTGTGTTGTTGTTTTCCAACATGGCGTCGATGTTGGTCTGGGTGCCTCTGCTCATTCTCTCCCAGTGGAAACGTGAATGGCTGCCCCATCAAGGACTCTGGGTGAATCCCCTTACTTTTACCGAGCATCTCATGCTCATGACCAAGAGCACCATCGTTGGCTGCTCATGGCTCTTTGGGTACTTCGCGCTTAAGCATCTGCCCATCAGCATTGCCGGCACGATTCGTTCGACCAGTCCACTTTTCACACTTCTCGGTGCCATCCTCATTTACCAAGAAGCCCCAAGTGGACAGCAGTGGTGGGGCATGGGGATCACCCTCATCTTCTTCATCGCACTTTCCTTTGTCGGCAAGCGTGAGGGCATCCATTTCGAAAACAACCGCTGGGTCTGGCTCATCATCCTCAGCACTCTGCTTGGTGCGTGCTCGGGACTGTGGGACAAATTTCTGCTCGGCAGTTACGGGCTCTCACCCGCCGCTGTGCAATCCTGGTTCTCAGTCTACCTCTTCATTTTCATGCTCTTTCCCGCTTTTGGATGGTATCGTGGCTGGTGGACGCATTCCAAATTTCAATGGAGAAACTCCATCCCCCTCATCGGCATCACACTACTTGTCGCAGACTTTTTTTATTTCAAAGCACTGTCTGATCCCGATGCAATGGTCTCCGTCGTATCCTGTCTCAGACGTGGGGCAGTAATTATCACCTTTTCATTGGTACCTTTTGGTTTAGGGAAAAACAGTTTTGGAAAAAACTCCCCTGCGTACTCGGTATCCTCAGCGGCATTCTCTTGATCCTGCTGGATTAAGCTAAATTCATTTCCTGCTAACCCTGTTCATCCTGTCTAAAGACCAATCCTATATGAGATTCATAATGCAAATTGACATAAACATACGTTCACTTTTTTATTATTCTAGTGAACTTTCAAATTCCAGAGCACCTGCTTCAATCCGGAGATCGCAAATCCACATTTCAAGGAATTCGCGATTGGATGCAGAACGAGCACGCCACTCCACCCGCACTTGGTAATTGTGGCATACCCACCGGATGCCAAGCTCTGGATGAACTTCTCGGAGGAGGATACCCCAAAGGTAAAATCACTGAGATAGTCGAGTCGGTACCAAGTCGTGGCGCACAGTCACTCATTCATCAGGCTCTCGAAAATGCCCGCCAAGACCTGGGATACCTCGCTCTCGTCGATGCCTACCATCAATTCGATCCCGAATCTTCTTCACCCCAAGCCCTGAAGTCTCTGCTATGGATTCGCTGCCCCCGTCCCGAAGATGCCAGTAAGGCATGCGACATACTTCTGAGGGACGATCATTTCCCTCTCATGATTCTCGACTTACGCAACTCCGGAATCCACCAACTGCACCGCTTCACCCCTCAGTCCTGGTATCGACTACAGCGGGTCAGCGAGCAGTCGCAAACTGCCTTTCTCATCTTCACTTCCCAAAGTCTCGTCCCCTGTGCCTACCACCGCTTCCAATGCTCCACAACGCTTCCGATCTCCATGCTCGACAGCACAAACACAGCACCCCCTCAAATTCTCGAATTCGACATCCTCAAACGACGGGTGACCAACGAAGTTTCAGCAACTGAACTTCGAACTGCTCAAGGGTAATAGGAAATGTTTGCGGTCATTCTCATTCGTCGATTCTCCCTGCAATCCGTACTTCGAACCGAGCGATTCCCTCCAAAAACCCCCGTTGCCGTGCTTCGGGAATCTGCCCAACGCTCTGTCATCTATCAACCCAACTCCTTCGCAGAGTCTTACGGTGTTCGCCCCGGGCAGACCATCTCACAAGCAATCGCCAAGTGTAAGGAACTCCAGGTTCACCCACGAAAGCCCATCGCCGAACAATCCGCACGCAAAACGGTATTCGTTTGTTTGTATGGTGTGACACCACTCATCGAGGAAACCTCTGAAGAACGCTATACCCTTAAGCTCTCCGGCATTCACGCCTCTGAACGAAAAGACAAAATCACCCAACTCCGCCAATCCCTTCGCAAGCTGGGTTTCGCACCTCAAATCGGCGTTGCAACCTCTTACGACTGGGCTTACTACGCCGCACAATCAACTCAAAACATCTTTTGGGTCGAAGACTCGGAAAAGTTCTTCAACGAAGTCAGTGTCAACGTCGCAGTGACTGACGAAACCCTCCGCAACATCCTCTACCAATGGGGCATTCATACCCTTGGGCAGCTAGCCGAAATTCCCCGGCACGCCATCACCAAACGTCTGGGTAAAGAAGGTCTCAATCTCTGGCAATCACTTCACAGACCTCAGCCTCGCATGCTCACCATCAAATCCCCTCCCAAAACCTACGATGCCGAGATCGAACTCGAATACACCCTGCAAACGCTTGAACCTCTCCTATTCATCCTCAATCGCCTGCTTGAACAACTTTGCCTCCAGCTGAAAGGCGCCTTTCTTTACGCAAAAATCCTCATTTTGGAACTTGGCTTGGAGGACCAAACGCAATATCGGCGCGTTTTTAAACTCCCCGAACCCACCACGCAAAAGGACAAACTTCAGCAGCTTCTCGATACTCACCTCGAGCAATACGAAGCCGATTCCCCCATCGTCAAAGTGCGAGTCCAGGCAATTCCCACCGAGTCAAAGCCACCCCAATCCCAACTCTTCCACCATCAGGTCCAGGATCCGTGGAAACTTTCCTCGACCCTGCATCAACTAGTGGGACTCGTTGGATCGGAAAACGTCGGATCTCCAGCGCTAAAGGACGACCATCAACCCGACTCCTTCAGCATGGAAGCTCTCACTCAAGTTCTTTCCAAACCTGAAGACAGCTCAGTCCCCAACACGAGAGCTACAGGAACCCTTCGGCTGCAACGCTTTCGCCCTCCAGTCGCTGCAAAAGTTAAGATCCAGAACGGTTCCATCCACCAAATTCATTTTGCGAACAATACCCACAACATCCTCTCTAGCCGAGGCCCCTGGCATCAGTCAGGAAACTGGTGGGATCAACGCCGCTGGAGCCGAATGGAGTGGGACGTGGAAATTGAGTCAGGAAGCCTCTACCGCATCAGCTACACCCACAAAAAATGGTGGATTGAAGGGGCTTACGGTTGACTGCAAAATTCGCCAATCGTTTTAACTATTCCAGCCTTGACTTTAAAATCCGCCAATACACGATGAAAATTTCGACTTTGCGGATGGGTGGCAGAGTGGACGATTGCGGTGGTCTTGAAAACCATTGAGCCGGAGACGGTTCCGGGGGTTCGAATCCCTCCCCATCCGCCACTTCTGAACTAAATGGAGAAGTAAGGGCGTGGGAAAATGAGAACCCAAAGGTTCGTTCCAAGGAGCATCGCGACGACACAAGGAGCCTAACATGCGACCTACATCTCCTCTCCATCCGCTATTCAACAACCCTATCAGTTGTCCCCAATCTTTGATGAGAAACGAAAAGCGCAAAGATACTATTGGCTGAGGAAACATCATCGCTCAACGATCTGATTGTTTGATCACAGCTAA
>JAKSBQ010000258.1 GCA_022361075.1 Opitutales bacterium
GACTCCGATGGTAACATTGAGCAGTCCCTGTCTAAATACCCTCCCGATCACATTTATGGGTGATGCTCCGAGTGCGAGGCGAATGCCGATTTCGCGAATGCGTTCAGAGACTGAGAAAGACACGACACCGTAGAGTCCGGCAGCCGCCATGATGAGTGCTCCGACCGAAAAGGTCAGGAATAGTGTGAAGATGAACTTCAGTCCGATCTGAAAGGACTCCACTCGCTCGTTGAAGGTTTGCACATTTGAAATCACGAAACGTGAGTCGAGATCCGAGACCGTGCGGATGAGTTTTGGCTCAAAAGCCTTTGGATTGCCGTTGGGAATCTTCATGTGGATCCCGAAATCAAACCAGATGTCCTGATAGGCGTTGAGAAAGAACCCGGTGCGATTGTCCTGGTCGCGTTCACTTTTGAAGATGTCCTTGCTGATGCCAACGATGTTGAGCGTCCACTCATTTTCTCCGTCTCGGTAGATCATTTGTTTGCCGATTGGGTTTTCATCTCCAAACACCTGTTCCGCGAAAACGTTGGTGACGATCGTAGCGTAGGGGTGGTCTTTGTCATCGAGTTCAGTGAATTCTCTTCCTGCGATGAGTGGCGCGCCCATGAGCTCGAAGTAGCCAGGAGAGACCACCCAGCGGTAAAATTGTGGATAGTCATCGGGAGTTGCGTATTCTTCACCGACTATTTCAAGAGGAACGATGATGGGGCCGGTGAAAAGCTCGGTGGAGTAGACCGCTCCTTCCACTTCAGGATAACTTTCAAGCTCCTTGAGAACGTTTTTGAGTTGATTGGCTCGAGCTTGATCAGTTTCAAACATTCCAGCACCCATTCCGATTTGTGCGTAGAGAAACTCGTTGGGATCGTAATGTTGTTCCTGAGCATTGATGTCGTGCAGGTAGTAACCGACAATTGCTCCACCTGTGACCACTGCGCAAGCAGCTGCGATTTGAAAAATGATCAGAATTTTGCCTAAAATCGTCATCTTGAGCGAAGAACCGGTGCGGGTAGATTCTTTCAGCAGATCGTTCAGGCTTGTTCGTGATGCTCTGATCGCTGGTATGAGCGTGGAGGCAATCGTAACGATGATTGGGATGATCATGACGAACAAGAAATGCCGGAAGCTATACTCATCATTGAAGAACCAAGATGGTACAGTGAAACGATCATAAAAACCCTGGAGGATTTCGTAATTGAACCACCTCATCAGTAACCAACCGAGAATGAGGGAGATCACACTGGTCACGAGTGATTCAAATAACATTTGCATGATCAGTTGAGGACGGCTGGCACCAAGCGCGCTTCGGATGGCCAGTTCGTTGCTTCTTTTAGCGCTACGCACGGTCATCAGGTTCGATACGATCGCGCAGGCCATAAAAAGAACAAGCACTGCGCACACACCCATCGCGAAGAACAAGACGCGAGTTTGGTCGTTCACCCATAGTTCCTTGAAGTGGGTAAACTCAAACCCTGTAAAGTTTTCGTTCTCTACAGGTAGAACTGTTTTGATTTTTGGGAAAATGTCGTTCAACTGTGCGAGCGCAGTGTCAGTCGAAAGACCTTCTTTGATTTTACCAACCACGAAAACGGTGTCTCCCCAACCCACATATTCGGTAACCGTGTCGGTATTGAGAGGAACCCATGCCCGCTCAAGAAACGGAAATGCAAAGTCTTTGGGAGCCACGCCGATTATGGTTCGAAAGGTCCCGTCCACGGAGACACTTTTTCCAAGGATTTCCGGGTCGCCGACAAAATAGTCCATCCAGGTCTCGTAGGAGATAATGATGACGGGAGGGGCGCTGGGGTCTGCATCCTCAGCTGTCATCGTTCTACCCATAATCGGCTCTACACCTAGCAAATCCATAAATTCAGCTGAGATGTAGTTCCCCATGATTTGGTCCGACTTCTCGCCATTTTGGAGAATCATATTGTCACTGAAAACGGCAATGACTCCTTCAAACACCTTTTCATGTTTGAGCAGTTCGTGATAAGTTGCGTGGGGAAAATTTGAATTGGCAAAGCGGTTTTCGGGGTTTTCACGACTGATTCGCACGAGCCGTTCGCTGCCTTCCCAGGGGAGTTTGTTAAAGAGAACGGATTCGATCATGTTGAACATGAGCGATACCTGAGCGATCGCGATCGAAAGCACCGTGATCGTGAGAGCAGTGACGATGGGCGTCTTACTCATCACCCGGAAGGCGAATAGTAGATGTTTGCTGTATTGGCGCATCTCGGGATCTTCGTTTAGTTTTTAGTGATGTCGTCCACGACGCGACCGTCGAAGAGATTGACCACTCTACGAACCATGGAGTTGTAGTGCTCATTGTGTGTCACGATGCACACGGTGGATCCCTGTTGATGGAGGTTACAGAGAAGATCCATCACGGCTTCACCGTTTTTGGAATCGAGGTTACCGGTTGGCTCGTCTGCGAGTAGAATTCGGGGTTTTCCAACAAGGGCTCGCGCGACTGCCACACGTTGTTGCTGTCCACCGGAAAGCTGGCTCGGTAAATGCCCCTCGCGATGGTCCATCTCAACCTGTTCAAGAGCTTCTTTCACCATGATCTTGCGTTGCTTGTAGGGCACGTCGCGGTAAACCAGTGGGAGCTCGACGTTCTCGGCGACATTCATTTCGCCGATGAGATTGAAGTTCTGAAAGATAAATCCGATCGTCCGGTTCCTCAGTAACGCTCTGGCGCGGCCGTGGATGGCGTGCACTTCCTGTCCTTCGAGAAGATACCGGCCGCTGCTGCTGCGGTCGAGGAGACCGATGATGGAGAGTAGAGTGGACTTGCCGCAACCGGACGGGCCTGAGATCGAAAGGAAATCGCCCTCGTCGATGTTCAGGTAGATACCGTTGAGTGCACGCGTTTCCATCCGGTCGGTGTGGAAGACACGACAGACATCCTCTAGCTGGATGATGTGTTTCGCCTTTGCTGCGGTTTCCGTTTGGTTTTCGGCTGGTTCTGTCGTTGTGGTGCTCATGTCTATGTCGGTTGTGGTGATGTAGATTGGGACTGCTGTTGAAGATGTTTAGGGGGGTTGGTTGTAAAAATTTGGTATCTGAGCTGATTTTATCTGGAGGGCAATGCTCCGTCATTGCCGTTCTTTAAGTCTCGCATGCGGCAATGATCAGGCAGCTGCCGGGCCCTTCTGTGAAAGTGTCTGTGCTGTATTATCACCTTTTTGTTTTCTGTAATTTTGAATCTTGGTTTTAAAAGTTAGCGTATCTCGATGGCTTCAGAGGATTGCCATCTGGATGAGTCGGAAAGGATGATCTGTTGGCCTGGGCGAAGTCCGGATACGATTTCGACTAAGGTCACTGAAGATCGACCAAATTCCACTGGCGTGCGCAGTGCTTGTTTTTCATCGGCGCTCATGACGAAAACGGATGCTTTGGTGTTTTCCTTCACAGTGGAAGGACGATCCACGTAGATGACGTCATCCAGTCGCTGTAGTTCGATGTTTCCTTGCACCGTTTGGTCGGCACGGCAACCTTCAGGCAAACTGTCTGTAAACTCCAGATCCACGCGAACGATGCCGCGTTCCACGTTTGGATCGATTCGCGTCACCGATGCCTGAACGATTCCGGATGTACGGGTGTCGATCTCCGCTCTTTGTCCGATGCGAACTTCTCTTGCCTGGCTTTCCTGAATTTCGAGCATCGCATCCAAATTTTGGGGATCCGATACCAGTGCGATTTGCTGCCCTTCGGCGACCTGCATGCCTTGTTCTAAGTCGAGTTGCTGGACCACTCCGTTGGATCCCGCGCGGACTTTGAGTGCGTCGACTTGGGTCTGCAGTAAATCGAGTCTTGCCTGTGCGCGATCTACGTAAGTCTTCTGTGTCGCGAGTTGGGGCTCGATGGCTTGTTCCTGAAAGTTGAGACGCTCTGTTTCCATCGCGAGGCGGGAACGAAGGTGCTGGGCGCTGAGTTTGGAACGTTTGCGATTGAGTTCGGAGACGAGACCATCTTCAAAGAGCTGGTCGTTGATTTCTTCCTCAAGCTCGGCCATCTCAGTTTGCTCCTTGAGGCGTGTGTAGTTACTCTTCATCGAGAGTAAGTCGCTCTGGAGACGAACGCGAGTGCTGATCAACTCAGCCTCAGCCGCTTCCAGCTCAAGCTTTGCGTTTTGGTACTGTTGTTCGAGTTGTGGATTTGAAAGTTGAAGAATGATCGTGTCTGGCTGAACGAGTGCTCCGGACTTCACGAATTTCTCTTCTACACGACCTGAAGTTTGGGAGGTGATCCAGCGCATGTCGGCTGGGATGAGCCGACCAAGCCCTCGCACATTGCGAAGCATGTCGCCGCGTTTCACTTCACCGAGCCAGATTTCGTTGCGCTCTACTCGAGGGAGAGGACTGGCGAGGGTGAACACATAGACAAACAGAGCCACAACGATCACTCCAGCGACGGAGTAGAGGATGCGGCGTTGCCGTTGTTTTTTTGCGTATCTTTCGGGGCGTTCGATGTCCATGTTTGTGATGTTAGCTCACATTTAAACAGGATGCATACCAATTCGTTTCGAAATTTGTAACTAACTCTAAATCAATGAGAAGGAAATGGTGGAATTTGGTAAGAATTTAGAATGAAAGAACAGCTGTATCAAAATGAGACGTGATGATCTCAATTTGAAACAAATGCTGTGAGAGAATGATCTGATCGCGGATTAATGGATTACTCTGATGGGTAGTCCTGAATGGAACCACCGAAGGCACGGAAAGCACGGAATTTTGTATGCTGTTGGGTAACGACTGTGAAAGAAAATCGTTTCTGTGATTTCAGTGTTTTCCGTGGTTCATTCTATTCAGTTTTTAGTGACTACATCGGAGTAAGTCAGCCAAAGTATCGAATCATCAGAATCCTAAGCGTGATGGGATTCATTTTATACAACGTCGAGGTGAGGGAGCAGAGGGGCGTAGCCCTTACGGTTCCTCTCGACCGTCTTGTTGGGTCTGTTAATAAATCAATTATCCTCAGAAGTTTTCCTATTGATTCGTCTAGGTCTTACCCAAATCCAAGTAAGAATAACTAATGCTCCAAACATCGAGTATGCAGTTACAAAAATCCACTGAGGTACGTCATAGAAAACTATCTGCCCAACCCAATGTCCGATGAAAGTCCCAGAATACTTTTCTTCACCCGCAGCATTTCGAAGTGCGTTCTCCCATATTGTGAGCGGACATACCTGATTGACCCAACTTTGGACAACTACAAATCCAATGGCACAAACATGGAATATGCGAAATTTGAAATTACGTACCCAAGACCAATTCCTAAAGAATCCGACAATCACGCAGATCTCTCCACCACCAACAAAAACAATGAATGCAAAATGAAGCAGGAGAATGAAATCTGCTATGAATGAGTACATTTTCGATTATATCTAGCCAACGCTAGGGTGAGGAGCGCAGCGGTTCAGAATTCCTCTCGCACGTCTTGTTAGTATTATTTTAGGTTGTTTTTCCATGAGTTCGGTTTTCTGCTTTGATGGAATACCGAAACTATGAGGACTTCGTTTTCTTGAGGTTGATGGTAAATGATCGTATATGGAAATCTTCTTAAATTGCAGTGACGAAATTCATCCGAGATCTTACTCCAAGCACGAGGATATTTCAAAATTCGGTGTATCGTTGAATCGACTTCGTCAATGAAATCAATACCTAGTCCTGATACTTCATTTTCATAATATTCTGAGGCGTCAGATATCTCACTGAGGGCTGGAGTAAGAAATCTGAAATTCATTTATATTTATTCTTTAATAGGCTCAAAGCTTCCTC
>JAKSBQ010000293.1 GCA_022361075.1 Opitutales bacterium
AAATACAAAGAGCTTCATCACCGGCTCGAGGAGAACCGGTCCGCACTGTTCCATCGCCTGCTTCAACGCACCGCGAGCGGCGATCTTAAACGCCATCTCGGACGAATCGACCGCGTGCTCTTTGCCGTCGAACAGCACGATACCTACGTCGCGGACCGGGTACCCCGCGAGCACCCCGTGCTCCATCGCCTCGTGAAAGCCCTTTTCGATGCCGGGGATGTACCCCCTCGAGACCGCGCCGCCCTTGATCTCGTTGGCAAATTCGTACTGCTGTCCGCGCTCGAGCGGGCGGACGCGAATATGTACCTCACCGAACTGCCCATGGCCGCCGGTCTGTTTCTTGTGGCGATAGCTGGTTTCCGTCGGTTTTGTGATCGTTTCGCGGTATGCGACCTTTGGAGGTCGCGTTTCCATTTCGATCTTGTGCGCCGACTTGATCGTATTGAGGATCGTATTGATATGAAGTTCACCCATACCAGCGATCACCGTCTCGTGCGTCTCGGCGGCAAAGGTAACCTTGAACGTCTTGTCCTCTTCGGTTACCCGCACAAGCTGCTCGTTGAGTTTATCTTCGTCCTTCTTGCTCCCCGCGGAGATCGCGAGCGAGTGGACCGGCTGCGGGAGTTGCAACGGCCGAAAGTGCCGAAACGATCCGAGCGCGTGAAACGTGTCGTTGGTGTGCGCCTCCGCGATCTTCACCATGATCCCGAGATCTCCGGCGACGAGCTCTCCCGTCTCGGTGAGTTTTTTCCCGACCGCGGTGTAGATCTTGCCCGCCTTGAGCTTTTTGCCGTCACGGTCGATCGCAAACTCGGTATCCGGTTTGAGCACGCCGCCCATCACCTTGACGAACGAGAGCTTGCCGGAGAACTGGTCGAGCGTCGTCTTAAAGTTCATCGCCGAAAACGTCTCGTCGCCGCTGATCGTGTAGTCGTGTTCGTTTTTCTCTTGGTCGACGATCGTTTCGTGCACACCGCCCGGCGACGGTGCCGCCCAGATGAGAAAGTCGAGGAGCGTACGAATCCCCGAGTTGCCGAGCGCGCTCCCGCAGAGAACGGGCACGCCCTTGTTGGCGCGCAACCCCTCCGCGATACCGCGACGGATCTCATCGTCGGTGAGCACTTCCTCTTCGAGGTACTTCATCGTCAGCTC
>JAKSBQ010000338.1 GCA_022361075.1 Opitutales bacterium
CCTCCTGGAAAACGGTTGAAGAATTCAGTTTCAGCTTCTTGAAGACGTTGGAGATTCATAAATTAAACCAATTAGTTGAGTTTTTATTTTTTTCAAGTCGATTTCCTCAAAGCCCTCTTTGGGTATTCCAAGTCGAGCTTTCTCAATTCCGACTCTCAAACAAAGAAATCCACCTTCAGTTCTAATCAGCACAATTCGCGGTTATTGCACCAGCTTCTGGATTACCTTCACACGATCTCCACTAGTCGAATATCAAAAGCCAGCACCGCATATGGAGGGATTTTGTTTCCGGTGCCTTTGCGACCCCAAGCAAGCTCAGCGGGCACCCAGAACTTGTAGCGACTACCTAAGGTCATCATTTGAAGGCCTTCCTGTAGTCCATCGATGAGTTCTTCGATACGAACCTCATCAGGTTCGTTGATACGATAGGTGTCCTCAAGAATTTTGCCGTCTAGGAGAAGACAACGTTGGTGGATCTTCACGGTGCTCCATTCATCGGGTCGGTCACCTGAGCCCTCCTCAACGATACTGTATTGTAAGCCGGAATCAGCGACGGAGACTCCCTCTTTTTTCCGATTTTCATCCAAAAATTGTTCACCAGACTTTCTATTTTGCCCGGCAGAACCTCTGCTCCGCTCTTTCTTTTCACGTTTTGCCATCTCTGACCGAGAATTGATCGAAATTCACCGCTCGCCAAGCATTTCCGAGCGGACTGAGAATAGATTCGCTATTTTCTCGTTTCTATTACATGCTTTGCGCTTTGTAGAACTAACACCAGTTGGGTTTCGCCTGACTGAGCCTACTTTAGGCACACCGCAATCGACGAATAACATCAATGATTCGGACCTTCAGTTTTAAGCTTCTTAACCGAGTCGCAGTCCTACGAAAGGGCTGCTAGTTGCAAAGGCCAACCCATTGGAGGAAGCGACTGAAGCCATCCACATAAATACAAAACAATATCAGAATGGAAACAGGTAAAATTAAATGGTTCGATGCCGAAAAAGGCTACGGATTCATCAGTCAGGATAAAGGTGGAAAAGACCTTTTTGTGCATCACTCAGAAACAGACGGTCATATGCTGAACGAAGGCGATGCTGTAGTATTTGAGGTAGGTGAAGGTAAAAAGGGGCCTTGCGCGGTAAACGTAAAACACGCCTAATAGAGCAAAACTTTCGCTTTATGTATTAAGGATGCTGGATCACCAGCATCCTTTTTTTGTGCCCATACCGAAGGCTCTCAAACTTATATCTGCGACAGCTCAAAAACCGTATTCTTGAACCGCTGATTTCTCAGATTCTATAGATTCATCACACCAATAATCCCATGATCCGCGGTTTGAGAGGCACAGATCAAAAATCATTAGAGTAGAATCGCTATAAAAATGCTTATTAGCGCTTATGACAATAGGTAGTCGATCACGTGCTTCGCGGTGTATCGAGATTGACCCTCGGGGATCACTTTCTCAAGCCCCAATGCCTCCTCTCCCGAAGTGAGAATTGGAGCTTCGTTACCCTCTAGTTTGCGAAATTGCCCCAGACCTACCGTTCCTGCCAAGCCATTACAAAGACACATACTCCCCTCGGTACGACCCTCAGTCCCACCTTTGCGAATGTAATCCTCCACCGGTTCAGCAGGACATCTCCAGGCGAGTTTGTTGGTCGGATCTACATATGCTGTACGCAGATAACCCATGTCGCAAACACGCTGACGCTTCAGCACGTTTTCCACTGTAAATTGTTCGCCTAATAAATGTGCTAATTTAAACGGATATCCAGTCGGTGATGCCACAAATGAGGTCTCGATTTCCAGTGTGCCTTCGATGGATTGCTTAATAACTTCGTCCTTGATATCTCGTTGGATGCCTGACTCGTCGCAGAACGCAAAGTGTGTTCCAACTTGCAGCCCCACAGCTCCTTCAGCAACAGCATCCTTCAATCCGTTTTCTTGAGTGAATTTTCCAGCTAGCCAAAAAGGCTTACCAAGCGAACGTATTCGGTCGAGATTTGGATCATCTTTTTCACCAAAATAAGGAGCTGCATCAGCCGGCTGTGCCCTATCCTTGCGAGGTGGAGCATTGTGCCCACCGGCATTGTAGTTTTCAATTACGTAGCCATCCACAACTCCGCTTGCGCGGCGTTCCATCGACTTCGCCACAATATCGGTTGAAACAATTGCAATGAATTGAGGGCGTTGAAGTGGCGGACGCTCTCCCTCAATGAATTCATTAGGATCAAGGGTAAGGTTGTATTCCGTATTTGCAGGATTGTCTTCCACATTGAGCTTCAGGCTCACCGGTTGCCAGTCTGCCAGTCCATCCAGCACTCCCGGGATGGCAGTTGGAATACCCGCACCCATCAACACCACGTTCACTCCGGCGAGCATGGCACCAAACAAGGACGGAAGGGTGGGAATC
>JAKSBQ010000220.1 GCA_022361075.1 Opitutales bacterium
AACACAAGATGTGGATTTTGTAAAAAAGTCTATATTTTATCAAACTCGGCTTCTTTTATAGTTGTCACTTGGCCGTTAATAAGTGTTGAAATTCCATTATAATCCTGATCTCACGATGGCATTTGACAATGCCATTACAATTCCTCCCCTGCTTCATAGTCTTCCAGGGCCTTCGTCTCGGCCACATGATCATGAGGCTCCCAAGTCGCTTGATGCACTGGGTAGCCTTTCCACAGGACTAAGTACTCCACGACTTGTTTCTTTCCTTTCTTTCGAACTCGGTGGTTCAGAATACGTTCCACGAAATACTCTTCGTGTTCGTCAACAAGAATCGGTGGTGGTGGTACTTCCTTTCGAGACTTGAATTTCTTGGGGGTTTCCTTATACTTTCTAAGCATCGATGTGTGAAATACGGGATGGATTTGCATGTTGGTCGGTAACTGAAGCTTGTACGTGAGGTCTGACCTCTTCTCGATGATTTCAAATGGTCCAATAAACGTCAGGTCTTGTTTGAAGTAATGTCAGAGGTGTTTCGTCGATAGAAGAACCAGGTCGCCAATCTCAAACACTTGTTCTCGACGGTGCTTGTCGGCTTGTTCCTTCTGTATCATTTGTTTTTCCTCAATCGCCTTCTGTGCTGTTGCTGTATTCCGATATATTTGATCCAAAAATGATTTGGCATCGGAGTCAATCATTTCCGTCGATTGGCTCATGAGATCCACAGGCGTTCTAACATTGATCCCATAGATCGTTTCGAAGGGGGTGAGTCCAGTAGTCGCATTCTTGGAGTTGTTGTACTGCATCTCAAGTATTGGTAAACGTAGGTCCCACTCGCCGTGATACTCAGCAGCAAACGATCTCAGCATCGTTCGGACTACTTTCACTCGGTTTTCTGACTGTCCATCCGCCTCTGGATGATTAGCCGTCGTTGTCGCGACTTGCACCTTCATGCTCCGGAAAACGTGTCTCCAGAACTCAGAAGTAAAACGGAGGTCCCGATCGC
>JAKSBQ010000053.1 GCA_022361075.1 Opitutales bacterium
ACCGGAGCAACTGCAGCAATCCAAAATACTCTCAAGGCACTTGAAAGAGCCAATCTTTATGTCCAGGAACTCGTTCTGAATCCTCTGGCTTCTGCTGATGCGGTGCTCTTCCCAACTGAAAGAGAGTTAGCATCCATTGTGGTAGATATTGGAGGAGGAACTACCGGGATAGCTCTGTTTGATTGTAATGGCTTGTTTTATACTTCTATAATTCCCGTGGGCGGAGACCATGTCACGAGTGATCTGGCTGTAGGCTTACGAACACCTTTAAATCAGGCAGAAAAGATCAAAAAAGAGTATGGATGTGTTCTGGCTGATTTAATGCCTGATGATGAATTCATCAAGATAACAAGTGTTGGTGGCCAAAGTTCCCGGACTGTATCTCAAAAAACTATTGCCAGTATTATTCAGCCTAGAATAGAAGAGATCTTAACACTTGTCAAAGTTGAGATCAAAAAATCTAACTATAAAGGTCTCATTCCCGGAGGAGTGATATTAACAGGAGGCAGCGTTTTATTTCAGGGATTCGAGCAGCTTGCTGCAGAAGAATTAGGCATGCCTGTGAGGATAGGTTATCCCCATGATATAGGGGGATTAAGTGATATTGTCAATTCGACTGCCTATGCCACGTGTATTGGGCTGGTCAAATACGGTAAAAAACATGCAATAACTAAAAAAACAGCCGTAACCAGTAATATTTCGGTTAAAGAGTGGTTTGAAAAATTAAAAGTTTGGTTTAAAGATTTATTTTAACGTATCAAAAAAATAGATTTAAAAAAGTGGACTATCGAGGAGGGTAATGTTTATGCTGGAATTAGAAGAAAAAGATTTAGACAACTTTGCAGCTATTAAAGTAGTAGGAGTTGGTGGTGGTGGAAATAATGCAGTTAATCGGATGATAGCAGCTAACCTCCAGGGAGTAGAGTTTATTAGTTTAAATACTGATGCTCAAGCATTAAACTTGTCTCAAGCAGAGATGAAAATCCAGATAGGAGAGAAGTTGACAAGGGGCTTAGGAGCAGGTGCTAATCCAGAGAAAGGAAAAAAAGCTGCTGAAGAGAGTGGTGAACTTTTAGAGCAAAATTTACAAGGTGCGGATATGGTCT
>JAKSBQ010000301.1 GCA_022361075.1 Opitutales bacterium
CGCAGCAATGGCTGTTCCTGCATTCCAGCAGGTGCGTAAATCTTCTTCTGAAAAAGCTGCTCTCAATGACCTTCGTCAAATCGCAGCTGCTGCAGATCAATACTTTTTGGAGAACAATTTGGCTTCAGTGAATGTTTCAGACCTAACCGGAACTTACATCAAGTCTTTGAACTCTTCTAATACTTATCCAACTTCAGTTGCTGCAACAGACACTCAATTAACTGCAACAACTGCGTTTGGAACAGTTGCTTACGATCTTGAATAGGGTTACGTAAAATAACTTAATTTCGAAAACCGTCTCAGTTGCCTGAGACGGTTTTTTTGTCTACTTAGAGTTAATTGTTGAAAACAACAATCGAAGAGAACCAATTGCCGTCATGCTGAAAATCACAATTGCTATTCTTTCAGGTCTCCTGGTTTTGATGTTTCCGTTTTTGATATTGGATGGAGCAAAGATTTTGTGGTTGGCGAGATACACCAGTTACTGGTGGATGGTAGTTATTCTCCTGTGTTTTTGCTATTATGCTTGGAAAAACTTTTCCCGAATCAGCTCACTGAAAAAGATGCTTATCGATCATAAGGCTGGGTTGATCGGGGTTCTTCTTGTCTCTTTGTTTTCACACATTCATGAAGAAAAGGAGTTCAAAATTCTGTTTGATGAGTATGTACTGAGTTTGACTGCTAAAGATTTCTTCGCTCATCAGGAGGCCTTTTCCACGAACAATCAGCATCATTTTCACCAAACTCAAACCAGGGTTGATGGCATAGTTGACAAAAGGCCTGTGTTTTTTCCGTTTTTGGTGTCGCTCATCCATTCCGTCAGTGGATTTAGGGTCTCCAATGGATTTGTCGCCAACCTCTTGTTAACTCCGATTTTCCTACTCTTATTGTATGGCGTCACGACCTGCTTAACTCACCGAAGTTTTGGGCTTCTTTCTTTGTGCCTTGTTGCGACTTCGCCTTTGTTCTTCGAGAATGCAAACGGAGCGGGTTTTGAGATCCTAAATATGACGTTGATTCTTGGATTGATGCTTTCGTGCGTGTCCTATTTGAAATCTCCAGACAAACCTAGGTTAGGATTGATGTTATCGATCGGGTTGTTGTTGGCTAATACGCGTTATGAGAGCATTCTTTATCTCATAGTAGTAGTGGTCGTTTTTGGCGTGAGATCGATTCGGGATCGAAAGCTTGAACTTTCAAATTTTGCCTCGATCAGCCCAATATTCGTCTTCCCGGCTCTCCTGAGTAATCGTGTGTTTGCTTCAAATAGCGCGTTTTTTGCTAAAGGAGATCACAATCATTTCGGTCTTGAGCACCTTGTAGTGAACATGAAAGGAGCTCTTCTTTACCTATTTGACTTTGAAGGGGATTATTCCAATTCGCTCGTAATTAGCATCTTGGGGCTGGTTGCGATGCTATTTCTTTTTCTCTATTTTCTTAAAAACTTTCGAACGCTGTTTTTTCGTCCTTGTGAAATTAGCGTATTCTTTTGTTTTCTATTGGTTGTGGTCGGTGTAACTGGGCTATTACAGTTTTATTTTTGGGGTAACTGGACTGATCCGGTGACTACAAGATTCTCGTTACCTCTTCAGATTTTCATGATTATCACTGTTTCAGTGGTTCTCAGTAAGGGTTTTGAATTTTCCAGATTCAAAAATATATGGTTGATTCCATTTGTTGTATTTTCTTTGTCGGTTTCAGCATCTGTAAGTTATTCAAGTTCATTTAAAACATCCAACTTTAGCAAGGTGGCATATGACTGGTGCATCGAATATGCTGAGCAAAATTTGGATAAGGATAAAGTGTTGGTGATCAGTGATGGTTCCACGGGTTTCATTTTGTATGACTTCGCTTCGGTTTCCACAGACGTATTCAAATTGATTCCTGAACGCATTATGCGACTCAAGGAACTTGGTGTATATGATGAACTCTATATCACGAGGATGATTCGAAGAAATCCCTTTAAAGGTGATGTCACCGATTTGTCTCTCACCAACGCTTCAGAGCGCCTTGTGCTTGAACCCGTTGCAGAGATCAAAATAAAACTGAACTACTACTTCACGATCGAAAGGATTGTTTCTCTATCTCCCCCAACTGATGAGGGTAATAGGACCCTCGAGGCAAACATGCCTCCACCGTTGCCGAAAGAAGGATCGCTAGATGAACGCGAGCTAACAAACTACATCTACGAGCTGTGTAAAGTGAGTGAGTATCCGCTCGATTCGACCAATCAGCTGACTGAAGGCTGAAAAATCAGCAATATCGCGTTGAGTTAAACTAATCTATACCAGGATTTTAATGTCTTTTTAGTAAAT
Organism: Opitutales bacterium; assembly: GCA_022361075.1. Classification (GTDB taxonomy): domain Bacteria; phylum Verrucomicrobiota; class Verrucomicrobiia; order Opitutales; family JAFGAQ01; genus JAKSBQ01. The sequence goes on from JAKSBQ010000301.1 coordinate 2,316, forward strand.
TGCGCGTAAAATGACCATTAAGAGCTAATGCGAAGCTAATGTGTGACGATTCAATTCGCTCATACCTTTAATTAAGTAGAAAACTAATAATGAAACTAAATCGTTTAGTAGCTCTCGTAGCATCTGTTGTAGTTGGAAATTGCGCCGTGTTCGGCTCCGAAATCTTTTCGGCAGATGAAGTGGCAAATTCATTTGGGATCAAAGATCTCGATGTAGCTCCAGCCCCTATTTCACAACAAGCCCCATCTTTTTCAGAAGACCTCAAAGATGTGTCTGGTAAGGTCTATGTGGCGTTTATTGTGGATACAGAAGGAAACGTTGGTGGGGTGCGTTGCATTAAGTCAACTGCTGAGGTATTGAATGATTCGGTTATTGAGGCTGTTTCCAACTGGAAATTTACGGCTGGTGAGCGTGAAGGACAGTCGGTCGCCGTAAGAGTCGTAGTTCCTGTTCGAATCAACGTCTGATCAAACGGGAAAAGCAATTAGCAATTTCGAAAGAGTGTTGTCTTGAGCAACGCTCTTTTTTTGTACCCAGCCTATTTGTTTTTTCCTTCGATGAAGTAAGACCAATCCTCGTCGTATTTAGTTCCGATGAGGTGACTTACCAGCGGGCGGGTTTTAGGCTTGAATGGTTTTCGGATCAGCTTGAGCCCGGCTTCGTGAGGAAGTCGATTTGCTTTTAAAGTATTGCAGTGGATGGAGGACGTGACGACGTTTTCCCACGTTGTTTTACCTCCTCGATCACGAGGAATGACGTGATCGATGTTCAGCATCTTGGGCGGATAAATTCTTCCGGTGTATTGGCACCGATAGCCATCTCTCTCAAACACGCTCTGTCGTGAGAATTTAACTTCTTGAACAGGAACTCGATCAAAAGATCTCAAAAGCAGCACTTTTGGTACTCTCAAAGACATTTTTATCGTATTCATCACAGGTTGATCTGAAGTCGGTGGGTTTTCGATGCAGTGTTCCACCCATTGATCACCATTGTAGAGCATAAAATCACCGTCATTCGGGTCGATAACCTGCGCGTGATCTTGAAAGAGGAGAGAAAAGCCTCTCTTGGCACCCACTACGTTCACGGGTTGCCATACTCGGTTTAAAACTAAAACCCTATGAGACTCGGCCTCCATCGGAGTCGAATGTGAATAACTTATGAATAATTGTCAAGGATACCGTCTGAAGCATTCGCAACGTGTTTTTATTCATTAACATAAAAAATCCGGAGAGTCTAAATGAGTCTCCGGATTTTCGAAAAAAGGAGTTTCTAATATCGGACTTTAGGACTTTTTAATCCACTCTCCGGCCTCCGTTTGAACCATTGTTCCAGCGGCTGCTTGCGCTCTTAGTTGAGCGGCTCGTTTGGATTGGACCAAGTGAACGGGTGCTCCTGTTTGTTTGGCTAAAAGATTGTAGATCGTTTTCCGGTCAGCGTTCTCTTGTTGGACGATTTGTGCGTTACTTTCGTTTGTTTGGCCCAAAATAGAGAGAAGTGCTTCATTGTTTTCACCGACGATATTTTGTGTTTTGAGTTCCACAATTGCGGGCAGCCTATCAGCCATTCGTTTTTGAATTTCAGTAGGATTTTCGGCAGAAACTAAGCAAGCCGAGGCGACCAAAATAGTAATAAATTTAAGAAGTGTTTTCATGGGAAAATGTGGTTAGTTTTCGGTTGATGAAATTTCTTTTGCCTGAGCATCGAGATCTCCGAAGAAATCGTCCAGAGCTCGGTCTACCTTGACGTTGATATCAACGGTGATGCTAATCGGTTCAATCTTGTGTTCGGTTTTTACACTTACACACCCGCTAAACATCAGAATGAGAGGGGCAATCCCTAAAAGTTTTAGTGAGTTCTTCATAGTAACTGGGAGCTTTGACGGAATGGATTTCCGATGTATTCAAATTCAATTTCTTAATTTGATCGATTGCAATAGCTGAGAGTTTTCTAACGACTGATTAAGTAACATGGGAAGGTCTGCTCCGCGGATGTTGAGTTGAATTTTTTCGATAGGAATTTGAATTCTCGGATCGTTGGACTGTCCCGACATAATCATTACGGATGGTTCTCCAAACGAGTTGCTGTCCCTCAACTCAAGGTGAAGTTCTGTGAGGGTCACGTCGCGGAGTAATTCGTCAATGCGCAGGTCAAGTTTTTCACTGATCACAATCTCAGGTAAATAGTTGGAAAATACTCCATCGTCAGCATAACGAAGCGTAGCCACTTGCCCTTCCATCAGTTTGGCGTATCCGCTACCCCAGGAAAGCTTTCCCTGAGAATATTTCAGGGGTAGACTCCCCTCCATCTTCGCGATAAGTTCATCTTTGAAGTCTGGAATCATTTTGATGACTTCGGCCATCTCTAGCCCAGAAAAGGACACGACAGCTTTCCATTCATCATAGGGAGGGTTAATGGTTTCTAGAAATTTGACCGTCACCTTCCCAGAGCAGAATGAAAAATCGAATGTTTCGATTTTGATCCCTCGGTTTTCAACGAGACGGAAAGAGCAGTTGAGCGTGGTAATTTTGGCAGGAGGAATCGTTATCTCGGCTATGAACACTTCTTGAGGTTCTCTATCATCAAATATAATGAGATCTTCAAAATAGAGTTCCTCGATTTTGATCCCAGAGGCGGCAATTCCGAAGTCGGGCAACGTGAGGTTTCCGTTGTCTAACCAAAGCTTTAGCGAAACGAACGATTCTTTTTCCGAGAATTTCATGTCGCTGGATGCCTCCAGAAGCCCACTTAGGAAAGCGGTTGGAAATTCCGGAATCCAATCGTGCAGAGGAACCTGTGCACGGATGTTCGGATCCATCTGAGAAACTTCAGCACGAAGTTCTGTAACTGAATTTCCGAAACGATAATGTCCGGTGGTAGTTACCGATAAGCTGGTTTCAGGGGAGTTGCCTTGCAAATCGAAGCCCACTTTGTTCGCAGTTAATTCCGCTTTTCCTGAGACATTGCGAACCTGATAGGGATCCCAAAGGAGAGTGTCTGCCTCTAATTGATAAAACGCTCCGGAGGTGCCTTCTGCGTTTTTCATGCGGAATTGGGATAAGGAAAATAAAAAATCATCCCAAGTGCCCGAGAGGTTTATGTTTCCGTCTAGGCGCGCCTTTTCAAAAAAAGTAACCCAACTTGCGGGTTCAGAGGGCTTTTTAGTTTGGATTTGGGTTGATGCATTGAGTTCCAGATTTCCATTTAGGTTTAGAGTGTCACTAAAGGAATAAGAAACGTCGGTGACTTGAAAATCCGCAGAAAGTGATGTGTTTTGGGGTTCCCAACCAAAGTCGAGATCACCTACAAAATTTGTTTCCAAATAGTGAGATCCTCTTTCCCAGATGATACTGGAGGCAGGCAGATTGAGATTACCTGAAGCTTTTTTGAAGCTTTTTAAGATGGACCCGTTGATTCGAATCTCCTCCTGTGGAGAAGAGACCACCAAGCCTTCCAAATTTGAATCGGGATTGGTTTTGAGATCAAAGGTGTACTCGTGATCCAAGATACCAACATCGATTTCTGTTCCAGAAAGGCCCACCGGGAGGTCAGGCGTAAGTAAATGGTCGACCGTTAGAGCAATTTTCCGATCGTTTATTGCGATTCCGATGGGAGCGGGGGGGATTGAGAAAGATTTGGTTTCTGAGTGAATCTTCAAATGATCCCATACTATAGTCATCTCCAAGCTAGGCGTGGGTTCGGAGAAGTTGAACAGATCAAACCGACCGCAAAGAAAATCGATCTCCAGATTCTTATGAGTAGCGCGTGGGAGTTCCACAGTGCCTGATACGGAATCGAACGGAAATTGAGTTTGGGCAAAAAAAAGAATTGAGTTCAGTTCGGTATCAGGAATGTGAAACCGTTTTCCAATGGTTTGGAAGTCTAGAATTTGAGTACTTCTATTGTAATTTGCGATTCCTGAAATACTCGTGTCTAGCGAAAGATAGGGTATGAGGCTCTTATCCAGGAGGGGAACCGCTTTAGAAGCATTAGCGATGACTCCGTAGACGTCATGCAGGCGAAATTGAAGATTGATGTCTGTCTCTAGTACTGATGATTGAGAGGAGGCCTTTGCACTTAAGTGAAGTGAATTTTCAGAATGGATAAACTCGGAAATCAGGGAGTAGACCCCATCGTCGGAGTTGAAGAAGATGTTAGCATCGGCCTCAATGATACTGACGTTTCCAAAATCGAGACTCACTTGCCCCGTTTCAGCTGATATTTTACGAATGGGAATTTGTGGCAGAGGAACTGCCAGGGATTCCACTAGTTTATTTAACGAATCCTCAGTTTTTGCTTTCTTCGCTTTCAGGGGAATCGATAGATTGAAATCATGGACGTGAACTGATCGGAGCAGGGTTTCACTCCATTCCTCTGAAGGGTGCATGAAGAATAACCGATCTGCTTCGAACTTGATGTCGGAAGAGGATACAACGATGTTTTCCAATTTTGTGGAAGAAATAAGTGAGTTGGTGATGTCGAAATCGATATCGATATTTTTTCCCTTAAGCCACGATTTCGCTAGCTTTGGAGCCCAAAATGGCAGGCTAAGCCACGCACCCAAGCAAATTACTGCCACCCAAGCCATAATCCCAGCGATTGCGAGTAACCAAACCTTCTTACGGGACTTATTTAGAGGTTCATTCATCGGACGTTTTCATTTTACGATCTCTTGGGTGGAAGGTTTGATACTCTTCCATCCGATGGGCGAGATCCACGTCTGTGTAGACCTGTGTTGTGGAGATATCAGAATGCCCTAGCAACTCCTGTATGATCCTTAGATCGGCTCCACCACTGAGTAGATGAGTCGCAAAGGAGTGTCTGAGAGTATGTGGAGTTAGCTGATCTTCAATCCCAACCTCTTTACCGTATGTTTTTATATTAAACCATATAGTTTTTCTGGAGAGAGCCGTTCCTCGCTTGGATAGGAAAAGATGACTCCCAGACTTTGGTTTCACTAGATGAGGTCTTCCCGCAGATAAATAATCCTTGATGGAAGAAATCGCAGGTTTGCCGATGGGGCTTATTCGTTCTTTAGACCCCTTTCCGAACACCCTGACAAAAGCATTTTCAAGGTCAATTGCTTGTAAAGTTAACGAGCATATCTCAGATACTCGTAATCCACTACTGTAAGTTAGCTCAAGTATTGCGCGATCTCTAAGACCGATAGGGGTGCTCAGTCTGGGCCTTTTCAGTAATTCTTGGATGGCAGACAACGGAAGGGACTTTGGTAGCCGTTTACCAACTCTCGGTCTGCTTAGTACTTGTGTGAAATCGTCTTCACGAATGCCTTCCCGAATAAGAAATTTCGTGAAAGTGCGTAATGTTGAATGTTTACGAGCGATCGTTCGGTTGGACCATGTGCCAGAACCCAAAAATTGCATCCATTTCACCAGATCGTTGGACTGGATACTTTTCCAATCTTTGCAACCCTCTTTGGTGAGGAAATCGATGCACTGCTTCAGATCGATTTTGTAGTTAGCAACTGTCTCTGGTGACATTCCTTTCTCGAACTCCATCCACTCCAAAAACGAGTGCACTGGTTGTTCAAGTTGTGGGACATGAGGTTTTAGAGAAACTGTGCCTGTTTTCTTCAATTTTGTGTGTTGAAAGCTATTTGAAACTCAGATGGATTGTTTGGATTAAGACGGCGATGACAATGGTTTTTCGGAGTAAGATTTTTAATGCTTTGGTTGTTCGGATTGGATTCGGAATTCTTTGTTTTGGGTATTCCTGCTTTGGAAAGCCAGATGCTTTGCGGGTCGCGTTGTCTGTCGAAATTGAAAATCTCGATCCACAACTGAGCACATCCATTGATTCGATCAAAGTGCAGTGTGCGTTGTTTGAAACTCTAGTTGGGGTCGATTCGGAGTCTGGGCGAGTCGTTCCGCTCAGTGCGAAAAGTTGGGAGATCTCGAATGACGGCAGGACTTATAAATTCAGCCTCCGAGAAGATTTAAAATGGTCGGATGGAACATCTATCGTGGCGGACGACTATTTGTTTGCAATGCAGAGGTTGTTGCATGGCGAGCTAGCGGCTCCTTTTGCAGATTTGTATCTCTGCATAAAAGGAGCCAGAGCTTATCGGGAGGAAGATACCGCGTTTTCGTCAGTTGCTGTGAAAGCGACCGACGAGCAAACCTTGGAAATCACGCTGGAGCGACCTGTGCCTTATTTTTTGAGTCTGATGGCCAGGCCTTGCGCAGCGGCTTTGCCTGAAAGCTTTTTGAAAAAAAGTGGGAATTTTTATGATCGGAATTCGGATTGGGCGTCAGTCCCTGGTTTCCCCTGTTCAGGGCCTTTCGTGTTGTCTGAATGGGTCGTCAATAAGTGGATCAAACTGAAGCGAAACCCTTATTATTGGAATGGGAAGGAACTTCAATTTGAGGAAGTGGTCTTCTACCCGATGGAAAGTGTCTACGCACAGGAACAGGGAATTTTGGTCGATTTGTTAGATGTGAACTCGAAGATCGCCACGGACCGGGTAATGACTTACTTCAACTCTCCGATGTATCAAAGGCAGGATGAAATGGGCACTTTTTACATCATCACCAATTGTAACGAAGGCTCTGGCGCTGCAGCGTTCTCTGTAAACGAACGAAGAATCCTGTTTAATGAAGTCAATCGCGAGGTGATCACGGGAAATCTAAGAGGAAGAGGGGAGAGTCCTGCAGTTCGTTTTGTTCCACCTCTCTGGCAAGACTATCAAAATTTGATTTCCAAAGAGGTGCAGAGTGCGGCCGAAAGGCCGGGTGAAGGTTCGATAGCAGGAAAATTTCGTCTCCTGATTTCATCTTCAGAAACTAATCGTGCAATCGCTGAGGCTGTACAATCTATGTGGGAAGGAAGACTGGGAATCAAAATAGAGATCGTTCAACAAGAGTGGAAGTCCTATTTGGATAGCCGAAATCGGGGCGACTTCGATCTTTGTCTGGCGACTTGGATTGGAGATTATCCCGATCCGCTAACTTTTCTTGAGATGTGGACCAGTGGGCACACTAACAATTTTGCGAAATGGAGTGATCCCCGCTACGACGAACTTGTAGAAGAATCTCATTTGGAAACTGATTCGGAGAAGCGTTTCGCTTTGTTGGCGAAGGCCGAGAACCGTTTGTTGAATCAGGCGGCGATCATTCCTTTGTTTTTTTTAAATAGAGTGTATCTCAAGAGCGATCGCATTGGTCGCTGGCCTCAGTCTGTCCTAAACACGGTCGATTACACAAAGGTGACGAGAAAATAGGAATTGAGTCCAACTTCATTAATGATTTGGGTATTCTTTTACTCAGCTGATGTCCGAAGTATTGGGAAAATTTAGAGAAGACGGCCTCTATCCGACGGGGAACAGACACACTGGTGCGTGGTTGCGAGACGAAGCAAATATCCGATTTCTTTATTCGGGTGAAAATTGTCTTTTGAGGATCAAGGGGAAGTTAGTTCCTTTCAGTGAAAAGCCACCTTCAAGACTTGTTGATAAACCTGTGGGACTGTCGCTAAGGGTAAATCAGAAGCAGATTGGTCGAATTCAGAAACTTCATGGGGAGTGCGATTTTGATGAAGTATTTAGCTTCAGCTTAATCGAGTCCCGCGAGATCCCTTACGAAGTTGGTATCAAGCTCGAAGGTGTGTGGCTCACCAACTTCTTAGCTCTGATGGGCCGCGTTTTGAAGGATCAGTCTTGGGTGCCCAAAGGAATTCGTGACTGGTTGCAACCGTTCCGTAGGCAACCTCGTAATCGAACCTGCTTAATTGAAGAAATATGGATTGGAGATGAGAAACTGCTAGATTTTGCCGCTGCTCACCGGGTGTTTGATTCAGCTTATCTGAAAAAACACGCTCGATTCGGCCTGAACATCATAGGGTGGTTTCACGGATTTTTGGGAGTAGGTGAGTCAGCCAGGGCCTGTGTTAGAGCTGCCAATGCTGCTGGTATCGAAACTGATGTGGTTGGGCTAAAATTACGGCTCAACGGAGGGCAATCAGAGGAGCTCTGGCCTGAAGGATTGAAAGCCAAGGGTGATCGTTCGATCACTGTGGCCCATGTTGACGCTCCACAAAGCTGGGATCTTGCTCTCAACCATTCAGGCGAGATGGGTGAAGGGAAGTATCGAATCGGATATTGGGCCTGGGAATTACCAGAATTTCCTGACCACTGGATTCGTTATGCTTCGGTATTTGATGAGATTTGGTGTCCATCTGAATTTTGCCAAAAAGCGATGTCCAGGAAGCTTCCGATCCCTGTCCAGTCGATGCCCCACGCGATCAGCATTCCTGAAATAGTGGGGAGCCAGAATGATTGGCGGGAACGTTTTGATCTGCCGAAAGATCGTTTTCTATTTTATTTCAGCTTTGATTTCAATAGTTACGCTCCACGAAAAAATCCGGAGGCCGTGATTAAGGCTTATTGCGAAGCATTTATCGAAAATGGCGAAGAGAATGAGAACGTGGGTCTTGTTCTTAAAATGCATGGAAAGGGATACGACGATGATGACCGGAAGTCCATTGACCTTTTGCGGATGAATATTCCGCATCTGTATGTGATCGACGAAATGCTTTCTCGAGAAGATTTAACTGGTTTGCAGTTTGCGAGTGATTGCCTGGTTTCGCTTCATCGTTCGGAAGGGTTTGGTCTGGCGGTGGCCGAGATGATGGCGCTTGGAAAACCCGTGATCAGCACCGATTGGTCAGCTACTGCAGAGTTCGTAACTGAAGAAACAGGTTGTCCCGTCGAAGCGAAACTGGTCACACTTGATAGAAACGTAGGGCCCTACACTAAGGGACAACTGTGGGCGGATCCGAGTGTAAGTGATGCAGCTCGATGGATGCGAAAGGTGGCAACAGATCAGGAGTTTTGTGAGAGGATCGGAAAAAATGCCAAAAAATGTGTCGTTGATCGATTTGACCCAGAGGTGATTGGTAGAAATTACCTTTCGAGGATAAAATCCATTGCGCTTTTCGAAAAAACTTAAAATCTACAATAAATTATATGCAGAAGATATTGGTTACAGGTTCATCAGGACTGATTGGTTCCGAGGTTTGCGTTTATTTTAGCGAACTGGGTTACGAAGTCCATGGTGTAGACAATAATCAAAGAGCTGTTTTTTTCGGCCCCAACGGTGATACCCGTTGGAACCAGAAACGTCTCGAGTCATTGCTTAAATCATTTCACCACCACGAGTTGGACATCCGTGATCGTCAGGGAGTAGATGACTTAGTCAAAACCGTTAATCCTGACTGCATCGTGCACACTGCAGCCCAACCTTCTCATGATCGTGCTGCTGCGATTCCTTTTGATGACTTCGATACCAATGCGGTGGGTACCTTAAATTTCCTTGAGGCGGCTCGCCGGCACATACCTGAAGCTCCCTTTGCGCACATGTCGACCAA
>JAKSBQ010000356.1 GCA_022361075.1 Opitutales bacterium
CACACGCACGAGGAGTACGAGTTTCACTTCTTTCTCGGGGGGAGCGGGCGTTTTGAAAACGGAAACACTACGCACTCGATAAAGAAGGGTGCGCTCTTCGTTTCGCCGCCGGATGTCGTCCACGAGATCCACCTTGACGATTCGGAGGATCCGATCTCGTACTACGCGATCCTATTCGACACGCGCTCGGACGCCGATGTCGGCGACGTGCTCGGCGATCGTCGTTTCCGCGATGCGTTTCCCATGCGACTCGGTACGCGGCAACGGATCTTGTTTGAGGATCTCAAGAACACGTTTGCGCACCCCGACCGCTACCGCAACCAAGCGGCGCGCCACCAACTCGCCTCGTTTATCTACGACCTGTACGCTCGGTTTGTGGAGGGTCGCAAGAGTACGGCCGATTCGGGAGAGTACAGCGTCCACCTCGAGCGCGCGCTCGCGTTGTTTCAGGCGCGCATCGCGCAACCGGTGCGCTTGTCGGAGATCGCGGCACAGCTCGGTATCACGCCCGAGCACCTGATCCGGCTCTTTTCCGAGCGCTTCGGCGTTACTCCGATGCAGTACTTCCGGCGGCTCAAGCTTGAAGCGGCCGGATCGATGTTGATCAACAGCCGACTCTCGATCAAGGAGATCAGTTGGCAGCTCGGCTACACCAACCCGTTTCACTTTTCACGAAGCTTCAAGGCGTTTGCCGGTGTGGGGCCGCGCGACTTCCGGCGTGATTACTACCTGCGCAACCCGATGCAGTACTCGACGCGCGTGACCGTGTAGCATCACGTCGATACGATCCGGAGCTCCCCGACGACCGACTCGAGACTGCGGCGCAACGTTTGCGGCGTCCCGTCGTCGGTGATCAGGACTCCGATCTGCGACAGATCGCCGAACCGGGCGAGCGAACGGCGTTCGTACTTGCTCGAGTCGAGCAGGAGGATGTTGACCTGCGCGATCTCCATAATCGCGCGTTTCACGTTTGCCTCGTGGTAGTTGGGCGTCATGAGTCCGTGCTGCAGGCCCACCCCGTTGGCGCCGATGAACGCGCGCGACGCCTGGAGCGAACGGATCATCCGGATCGTGTCGTCCCCGACGGCGCTCGCTGTCGAGCTGCGGACGGCGCCGCCGGCGATGTAGACGCTGAGGTTGTCACGCCGGATCGCGCGCGCGGCGATCTCAACGCTGTAGGTGA
>JAKSBQ010000306.1 GCA_022361075.1 Opitutales bacterium
CCAGATAAACCGTCTCGATTCCGATGAACAGCAGCGTGTTGCTAAGGTATGCTTTCGCCGAGAAGGCCAATACGTGGATCGACCAAAAGAAAACGTAAATCACTCCACAAAAGATCAAAGAAGATGATAATCCGTATCGACCTTTTGCGACTACCTGATAGGCGATGGACAAGATGATTCCTTGTATCAAAATCGAAAGGAAGCCGAACACGATGATCGGCTCCTCACGAGAAATGTATCCCAATGAATCGTAGAGCTCTTCAAACCAATGAAGATGCCACAGGAGCGCCATGCCAAACGTGGCAACTATGTAGCCGAGTGATGAGAGAGAAATGGCTGTGATTTTCTTCATACCACACCCTTAACAATCTGAACTCTCTTCTGCATACTGGATCGCACTAATAATCGCTCCTTGAGGATCTACAAAACCAAACATCTTACCAACTCCTGGCATGTGCATGACGTCGCATAGTGGTTTACCACCAAGTTCTTCGACCTTCTCCTTAGTTGCTTCGATATCGTCAACCGTTACATAGTTACCCCACATCGCCTTCTCGGCGTCTTCACATGGAGTCTTCATGATGCCTGCGATTTTCACGTCACCCACTTTCATACAAGTGTAGGGTCCGTTAGGAGTTTCCATGGTTTCTATTCCCCAACCAAAAAGGTTGGAATAAAACTCCACGGACTTCTCGGGATCAGTTGATGCGAGTTCGGCCCAAGAGATGGCACCGTGAGTTGCGAATGGATTTTCGATAGATTTTTGTTCTGACATAATTGTGATGATGTAAGTGATTTATTTATTCAACCAAAAAGTTGATAATATCAAAACATCACACTCCAACAGAATCTGTCAAATCAATTATTCAACTAAAATGTTGAATTTTAAAATTTCCCCCAATTAACGTCGCTTTTGATTCAAAGCCTAGTAGGCGAAGTCGATCTGTAACCAAAGCTTGTCGCGACTAGCGGCACTGCCAAGATCACCCTTTTCGTAGGACGCATATTTAAGCGTCGCGCTGAGGTATTTGCGGATCGGGTAACTCGCTACAAAGTCTATTTCCGAACCTAGATCTGTTCCACCAACATCAGATTCAAACATGTGGTAAATAATCTTGGTGCTGAGGCCTTTCCCAACCTGAAATTTGTGCCCAACGTAAAAGTAGAGATCTTTCAGTCCCGCCGCTGGCGTCGATAGGAACACATCCGCGAAACCGTTGAACTTGTGCAAAGTCGCGAGTGGACTACTCACCGCCTGCTTGCCATCGTCTGATCCGAGCATTTCCCAACCTGCTCCAAAAACGGAAGGTCCTCTGAGAATGGAATAATCCAGAGCAACGTACCATGCGTCGTAGTCCACAGGATTGTTCCCGTAATCGGATTGTCGGGCTATCGAAACACTGTAAGCGTTACCGTAGTAGCCGTCCTCAAGCATGAACTTGCCCGAGAAACGTGCTCCAAAAGTATTGGAAGAAAGAGCCTGAGCGTTGTCGAGTTCTACCAGATATCCGAAAAGAGCCAGATTGCCAGCCGAAGTCCCAACGTTCACGTTCAGAAGGTGCGACTGAGAATTAAACACTCCTGTCGGTCCTCCCCCATTTTCTCCTTTGTCACCAAAGATCCGATTGACCCGATCGACGTATGCATAGCTCGCTTTTACTTTCTCAGACACTTTCTGTGAGAGGAAAACTGAATCCATCGTCTGGATATTCTGTCGCCAACCCACGTGACCTACCCAACGATGATCGTCAAAAGTGAGAAGCTGACGGCCCACCTTTGCTGACGTACTGTCATTATTGAATGCAACCCAGAGTCGATTGAGCTCTGCTTCTTCAGGATCCGCGATAATTGGAAATTGAAGCGTGTCAGGATTGCGGCCAGCTCCGTTGTAATCGTCTATAATCGCCTGTATAAATTCTCCCTCCGCTAAAAACGAAAGGCCTTCCCCAGCTTTGAGTTGATAACCCAGTCTCGTACGAACGGTTAGCGCATCCGCCTCCTCAGCGATACCGTCCTGTTCGACAGTCTCGTATCTTAAACGAGCATTCAGAATCACCTTCCCGTTTCCTCCTTCAATTGGGTCGAAAAACTCGACGATTGGATCTGATTCATTCTGAGCAAAAAGCAATACTGGCGTTAGAACCAGCAAAAGTAGGGAAGTTGTTTTTGTTTTCATAGTCTCTTCGGTTAATGGGGTATACGACAGTAGGCTTTAGGTTGCCTGGTGAATAGCTCAAGAGTCGTTCGTGTTAAAAATTCAATGGTTTGTTCCCTTAATTTCACCATGTCCTCATGAAGGGGACAGATCGGACCATCCCCACACCACTCCGGACCGAAAGGGCACGAAACTTTATCATCCAGGCGCTCAAAAAGAGTAACAATATCGATCAGTCTGATCTCAGTAGGTTCTTTAGCGAGGGTGTAACCTCCGTTAGGGCCAGGAGTCCCTTTCACGAGTTTTCCTGTGGATAGGATCGTCAGGATCTTCGCAACCAATGGTTTAGGAATTTCTCTGTTTTTTGAAATCTCTTTAGAACCTGCCTTCGGCTGCTCAGTTTCATGTATTTCGGCGAGATAACTAATCGCCGATATCGCATTCGATGCCGTTTTTCCGTAACAAATCATGCATTTATCCAAGCCATTTCGAAGAATTAATGAAGTCTTTTTCTTTATTTATGCCACTTGTAACTGAAGCCTCTCTGCGATCGACAATATTCCGCTCACATATTCATCAAGCGGAATGCCTGTCACTGCCGATCCGAATAAAGCACAGTGCCTGTCTTCAATGACCTCGCCATAGTTGATCACGGGTATCATGTAAGAAGCCGCCATCAGAGTTGCCTGAGGGTCGTCTCTTAAGCTTTCGTGAAGGTAGATCACATAACCCTGCTGGTCAGCGCTCGATTGCCATACAGGCTGAGCGAACTGGTGAGGAGCTAGTCGGTTCGAGTCGAATGCTATCGTAGTAGGGTAACGAACGCAGTCTTCATCTAACAAAAACAATTCCAATTTTTGAAAACTGAGTTCACCGTGTAACTTGAGGCAGCTCTCGGCCAGATTGTGGATGTGTTGCTGTAGCTGCAACGTGGCTTCCCGTGCAAGATCTTCCTGATTCAGATCTTGCACGTCGCCACAACTATGCTGTCCACAACCGCAACTCACGATGGCATTCCTTTATTTGTAGCGACTTTGAAACTCGGTTCGAGCCGCATCACGCTTCGCTTTTTCCTCAGCAGGCATCTTATTCAGAAACCAGCGATGATTGTCGTCGTTCAGAGTGTCATGAAGCATTTGGTCGAGCTTTTCAGCAGCCGCTTTTTTTTCAGGATTGTCCGAATGTAAATACTTCTCTGCTAATTCTTCTAACTCCGGGATGAACTCAGTGTAGAAGTTTCGAGCGATCTCATAGGTTCCATGCCAGTGAGTGTAGTCTGGACCCATCATAGATGCTCCGTGACGCGCACGCCGACCTTCATGGTGCCAAATCTCGAACCAGACAAAGTCGATGTTGTTGCTGAACTTGGGCTTACGGAGAAGTGGTTGCGCAGCTTCGTAAAGGGCCTTTCCGGGAATCGCAAATTTCTCGTGATAGAGATCGATCAAGCCGTCATACTGAACGTAGAATCCTTCTACAAAATTGGATTCGTGACAGTTGAGACATACATTCTTCATGTTTGCACGACGCACAGTCCACGGGATGTCTTTTCCGGGTAGCCCCATCTTCGCATCGGATACCTCCGGGCGTACCGAAATTGCCGGACGGTTGTTCCAGGAAATGCGAAGCCCGATGTCGTGAGAAACGGGTTGGTCCTTTGTCGCGCTCATGTGGCAAGTCGCGCAGGTTGGAGCAGCGTCGTAATCTTCACCCACAATCCACTTTTCACTGTCCAGTGCCATTTCGTCGATGTTTGCCCTGAACGCTACGCCGTGCTTGGACTCTTCATAGATTTCTTTTTGAGGATGATCGGGACCCATGTGGCATTTTCCACAATTGTCCGGCATACGAGCAGTTCTCGCCGAGAATTCGTGCCTGGAATGACAAGCCGCACAAGAACCTTCCGAGCCATCAGGATTAATTCGCCCAATGCCCGTGTTGGGCCATGTTGCCGGATCCAGAGAACCGTCTTTTAAAACTTTCACCTGACTGCCATGACACTGCCAGCAGCCATTCACAGCCGCAGCTGAGACGCCATGCGGAAAGCCCTCAGTAACAAGGCCATTGTTACCTTCTACAACTTCAGCCAAAATGTTATCTAAAGAGCCCAGGATTCGACCCGCTTTCGCGTGATGCGAATGGCTAAACTCCTCCACTTCCTTTATGTGGCAACGCGCGCAGTCTTTTGGAGAAACGATCACTGAGATAAACTCTCCGTTGTGCTCAAATGCGTCTACATCTGTCTCTGCAGCCGCGTGACATTCGTAACAACCCACGTTCGCTCGAAAGTGGTCGCTCTCACCCCACTGCTCGTAAATCGAGCGGTTGGTTTCTTTGTGACACTCCACACAGCTTCTGGACTTATCCGATAGCTCTGGGAGTGTGTAGGCATGTACTGCTATTGGGATCAAGCAGATGCCCGCAATTAGGGATCTAATACTCGTCTTCATGAATCGTTTTTGTTAGAAATTGCTGCTTCGGAATTCTCCCGCAGGGACCCGTCCAAAATCGGAATCGCTACGTGTAACATCCACGAAAACATCAGCGCGCCGAAAGCCCAGATACCGAGGCAGATGAGTGTCTCGTTGAAGGACGGAAGGTACTCCACGATCTGGCCGAGAGGAGTTGGGACGAAACCCGGGATGATGAGGCCCATGCCTTTTTCAATCCATATCCCGAGGAAAACTGCAACACAGGCAATGTTGAGGTAGGTGAGTCTGCTGCTCAAAGGTGAGATCAGAATACACAACCCCGCCAGATTCAGTGAGATCGCACTCCAGATCCAAGGAACCAAGGTGTCATGCCCATGTAATCCAAAATACAAATAATTAGCAGACGCCAAATGAACAGTCTCTGTGTAAAACTCTGCAAAAAGCTCACAGATCAGTAGAAAAACATTGATCAGCATCGCGACTGTCATGATCTGCTTGAGGGTTTTGATCGGATCGTCACCGATCCAGTATTTCGTGGTGCTTCGGATGATCTGAAACGCCAAAATAATCAGAGCGGGTCCTGCAGTGAACGCAGATGCCAGGAATCTCGGAGCCACGATCGGGTGGTTCCAGTATGGACGCCCCGCCAGCCCCACATATAAAAACGCCGTCACAGTATGGATGCTGATCGCCCACGCAATCGCCACAAAAACAAAAGGGATGTAGAAAGCCCATGTCGGCTTT
The DNA here is from genome assembly GCA_022361075.1 of Opitutales bacterium. Taxonomy (GTDB): domain Bacteria; phylum Verrucomicrobiota; class Verrucomicrobiia; order Opitutales; family JAFGAQ01; genus JAKSBQ01. Next base: position 5,332 of record JAKSBQ010000306.1, read on the forward strand.
CGGTTCCGATAGTGGCAATAGAGCAGATACCCGCAAATGTGCATGTTGAGCAGAAGGTAGCCGTTCAGCACTATCACGTCCCACGAGAGGATGGAACCTGGGAAGTTAAGCTTCCCAAACGGGGGAATCAGATGGAGGAAGCGGTCGGGTCTGCCCAAATCAACAGTCACAAAAAGCAGGCACATCGTGATCACCGCGATTGCGAGGAGTTCTCCAAAAAGCACTACCTTGTGCATATGAGACTGTTTGTAGATGTAAGCAGGAATCACCAACATTACCGCCGCAGCCGCTACTCCTACCAAAAAGGTGAAATTTGCGATATAGGCTCCCCATGACACCTGATTGGTCATCCCGGTGGTCTGTAGCCCATTCACAAACTGATTCGAAAACGCATACAATCCAACGAGAGATAAAACTGACAACGCGCCCATCCACAGGTAGAATTTCCGGCCTCCCTGGAAAGAGAGTCGAAAAACGCGAAATAAGAATATCAGGTAGGTTTTCATAGCATGACCTGCGTTAATCGAAGAAATAGTAGAATCTCGGTTTCGTTCCTAAATCCTCCTTGAGCACGTAGACTCTCTTGTTCTGCAAGATGTAGTTAATCTCACTCTCGGGATCTAAGATATTGCCAAAAACTCTCGCTCCGGTTGGGCAGACTTCCATACATGCTGGAAATCGGCCATCGCGGGTTCGCTGCAGACAAAAGGTGCATTTCTCAACCACCCCTTGTGGGCGAACACGATTAGACAGATAAGTCTGGTTCGGGTTAATCGACTTCGCCGGAACCGTGGGTTTTTTAAAGTTAAAGCGACGAGCATCATAAGGACACGCTGCCATGCAGTAGCGACAGCCGATGCACCAGTTATAATCCACCACAACCACTCCGTCCTGTTCCTGCCAGGTCGCCTGAACCGGACAGGCCTTTACACAGGGAGCATTGTCACACTGATGACACTGAACCGGCATGTAATATTTGTCCTTCTGAGGGACCTCGGCTGCTTCGTAGTAATGGTCAGACTTCTCAAGGTTAATGGAGCCCTTATCTAGCTCCAGCACACGAATGTAGGACATATTGATATCGTCCTCGTGCTCGCGCGATTGATTGTTCTCAGCGAGACACGCATGAGCGCATTTTCGACAACCTATACATTTCGATAGACTAAGCGCATAGGCAAAGCCTACTCCGTTCTGTGGTTTGAGATCGCGGATGGAAACATCTGCTCCATATCGGGTTTTAGTATCCCCTGTCAGTTGATCAAGGATGCGTGAGAGGTCATCTTCTCCGAGCTCTTTGTAATGCCTTTGAAGCAATTCATCGATCGTGATGTCACCTTTCTCCAAATCGAGGAGCGGTTTAAGCGCAGCCGCGAATCCCATCATTCCCAACGCACCAACGCCCGCTCCCTTTAAGAAGGAACGACGAGTCAACGGCTTGAGAGTTTCCTCAATCGTTTTGGATGATGCTGTATCGTTCTCGTGCTGACTCACTTTCTTTTCCTCGTTAGTGATGGTAGTGATCTGAGGCCGAATGATCCGGTTGACCCGCAGCCCGCGCAGGGTAGGTCGGTGCCGCAAGTGGTTTCATCGGTTTAAAGGCGGGCGAATGCGGGTCATGGCATTGCGAACAGGAAAGTCTCGTGTGATCTCCCGCTGATTGCTCCCAATATCCGTTTTTGCGCCCGTGCACTCCGGCTTCCCAGTCCTGGTGAACGGTTCCGTGACATTTTGCACAGAGCGCCACGGTGTTGGTGGCCTTAATCTCCGAACCATCGTAATCGACGTATGCGTTGCGATTCTCGGAATGATGACAATTCAAACAAAACCGATTGTTCCCATGGTCCAACCTGATGTGAAAGTGCTCCGCGAGGGCGTGGTCCCGGGTCCACTTGGACTCCAGGCTTCGATGACATTCCATACAGTCGTAATCCCAGCCAACCCGATCCAGAGTAAGTTCCGGATTTCCTCTGGGGGGAGTCGTGTCGAGTTTGTTAACGGACTCACCCGACGACTTCTCACCTGTTTCTTCAGCAGCCCAAATGGTGAACACAGAGGCAACACCCATCACCAAAACGAAGGTCAACACCAACGATTTCACTTTAAATCCTTTTTCGGACGAGTGCATGTGTCAGGGAATTGGGGTAGTTAACAACACGTGTAGTTCTAGTAGGAATAATCGACTGTGTAAATACTAATTAAAGAATTTTTCTTCTTTAATTCTGCATTTCAGACACATTCACATTTAATCTAGGATTTTCGCTGTTTTTTAATAATCATTTGAGCCCTTAAAAAACAGGGGTATGCTGAGGCTCATGAAAAAAATAAACACCGAGGAAATCGAAGCCTACGAGTGGGTTTCTCCAAGAAAGAAATTCTCGATGACAGGCAAAAACGTCTCCATCGCTCTGGGTCGTGAAGAGACCTCCACCGATTTATTAAAAAGACATCCCTTCGACGTTGAAATTTGCACGGTACTACCAGGAACAGCCAACTGCCCCTATCATTCCCACAGCATGCAATGGGAGTTTTATCACGTCGTCTCAGGAACAGGCAAAGCCCGGGATGAAAACGGTCTCACTGAGATCGTTCCGGGAGATGCCTTCATTTTCAAACCGGGAGAAGCGCACCAAATCATCAACGACGGCACGGAACCTCTCACATTCTACATCATCGCAGACAACCCCATCGGTGAGTCAACTCACTATCCTGACAGCAACAAATACATCGTGCGTTCTCCCGAAAATCGCATCATGCGCTCTGAAAATCTCGATTACTTTGATGGGGAAGAATAAGTCCAGAAGTTTCTTGCGGGAACTTAAGTTTTTTTTCCTATTCATCAATTTCCTTGCTTGGTGTTTTCCGGCCTTTGGCGACACGAGCCTTGATGGAACAGACGACATGATTCGGGAGCTAACCGACATACAAAAGGGTTTCGAAACAAATCCTCATGGGTATTTAGCTGAGCAACAACTGGCGATTCTCATTCCAAAATTGAAAGAAACAACGTCGATTCCTCAGCGATTCGAGTTGATGACGCGCATCCTGGCATTTCACATTCGAGGAAATCAAAATGAAGAGGCAGTTGCGATGGCCGAGCGCATCGAAAAAGAGATACTCTCACTCCTGCCCAGAGAACTGCTCCCACAAGTCGAGCCAACAGTGCTACGTCTCAAAGCGTTGGCATGGCTCCGGTTGGGCGAACAGGACAACTGCCTCCTTGCGCACAATCCCGATTCCTGCCTTTTTCCGATCAAAGGGCAAGGAATTCATCAGCTCGAACGCGGATCTCTGAAGGCTATGGAATTGTATGAAAAGATCCTCAAATACGATCGCTCTGACTACCAAAGCATTTGGCTCTACAACGTGGCAGCAATGACTCTTGGCAAATATCCTGATGAGATCTCCCTGCTCCATCAGATTCCCGAGTCCTTTCTGAAATCGGATTATGAAATTCCCTCGTTCCCGAACGTTTCGCTATAAGCGAATGTGGCGGTGCTGGATGTATCCGGAGGCAGTATTTTTGAAGATTTTAATGGAGATGGGTTTCTTGATCTGATGGTTTCCGCCTGGCCTCTGACCTCCCAGATTCGCCTCTTCGAAAACAATGGCGACACCACCTTTCGTGAAGCAACTGAGGACTGGCAGCTCGGATATCACCTGTTTCGTAGGTCGCACGAATGGTGGTCGTTTCAGTAGGTTTGAAGATCGCGTTTGCGTAGAAACGAACGTCATCTTCATAAGTACCATTTTGCTGCCACTCGATATGTTCGTCCAGACCTGCAATGCGGACTGCAAGTTTGTCATCGATGATGACACGGTTCACATCGAATTCATAGCGCTCAGTCCCGAAGTTGTCGAATTTCGAACGAATTTCTAAGAAATTGTTGAAGTTCGCTTTTTTGAGACCGGCATCAAGGATACCACCTGGTGAACCAAGACCGAAAAGCGCCGCGTTCGCACCACGATTGATGGTGATACGCTCGATGTTGTAGTTATCGAATGGAGCGTCTGTGATGAAAAGGTCCTTGGTCAAATCCGCGCGAGCCAAACCACGAATACGTGTGTTGGACTGCTGACGGGCATTGGTTCTTTCTTCACGGACCTGACCGGGGTTTTCAGCCAGATTCGCACCTTGCAAGTTACCGTCGATACCAACAGATTCTGTTCCTGCGGTAAAGGTAAGTAGTGAGTTCAGGTCATCCGAACCAATGTCACGGATAAAGTCCTGAGTAGCAACAGAGATAGAAGCTCCGATGTCACCGAGTTTCGCGTTCAGACGGGTACCAGCCAAAGTGTTGGTCGCGGCATAACCTTCGTCTTGTCCGGAGTCGACTACGAATGGAGACAACTCATAGATGTCTTCATCCAAATCGGCGTCGTCTTGACCACTGAGTACAGTAGTCAGTGCAGTACATGCGCCTGCAGTTATCAACAATTTGCTACTTCTGAGCAAACCGCTATTTAGCAACGTTTTAATATTCATGCTATAGGGTTAGTAGTTTAACGATCCGGTGTTCACAAAGGGCACCGGACTGTAGTCGGGGGCCAAAAGGCTCACACCTTCCAGCTAAGTCAGAGGAAGTTAGCACGAATCTAAACAAGCTGTTATTAATCCTTCGCCAAAGACTACGATTATTTGGACAAAAACAAATTTAAGGGGTGTCTGAGACAAATAGAACAATACTCACGAGCTCCCAGTCGAATCTCGCTTCGAAGTCAGTTTTTATGAAGTAATTTTCTTAGAAAACTATTAAGACTTCCTATGTGATTCCGATGAAAAAGAAATGTCTCAAACAAGCGCTCTCCTTAAATATCAAATCCATTGGGAAAAAGCCGGAGTTTATGTGAAACTCTCCGGCATCTTAAACTTTGAAGAGGCGTTCATGCTATTCGGCCAGATTGCGTCCGATCCTAGATACCCGAAATTAAATTACCGGATCTACGATATGCATGAAGTGGTTAGAATCGAGAATACTGAAGCATGCGTTCATAAACAGGCCTCCATAAGCAGCGCATCAAGCAACATGATCCATGCGATCAGGCATAAAATCGCTTTTGTCGCTGAAAAAAACGACCAAAACCGCAGGCTTTTCCACATCTACAAGGAATCCCTCAGATCTCCCAAGCTCGAAGCCGAGATGTTTTCTACCCTTGTCGAAGCGAGAAGGTGGATACAAAACCCTTAAGATAGCCGGCTACCTCAGTAACTAGTTGTCAAAAAATTGTACATCTTTACAATTGTTACAATTTTGTAACATTAAGAATTGAAACAAACTTCCTAATTCATTAGCTTTAAGGGATAATGAAGCATTTTAGGATCATTACTGACGGATCGAAATTTAGGGTCCAGAAAAGGATAAATTTTGCGGGATTAAGGTTTTGGCTCAATGAACACTACTACGAGATTAATGACACCTACCCTAAAGTGATCTCCCACAATGTAGAATTCGATAATCACAAGGACGCGAAACACTACGTCAAAGATCAACTTGTGAAACTGAATGTTCATTCACGCTGGAAGGTCGTGTCCAAGCACTGAGGTGCTTGATCCGTCAACTCCTCCTCCACAAACAGAAGTCAGGAGGAATTTAGATCTCTAACCACGAACAAGTTAGAGATTTTTATTATCTAACCAAATCCATCTTATATCCACACCTCCAACAAAATCGATTTAGAGAATTAAGCATTGTCGATCGTTACATTTTCGTAACAATTCAGCGATGTAATGTTCAGCAATTGTTTACGTAAGTTCGCTCAATGGTGTAAACCGATTAGGATATCAAACGTTTTTTTTCTTACCGCTCTCTTGTCCCTTTTCCCTGCGCCAAAGTTATGGTCCGCCGAATATGGGCCCCTTATTAAGTTACTTGTTCGAAAGGGTTTGATCACAGATCAGGAGGCCGAAGATCTCCGGGCTGAACTTGCAATTGAATTTGCAGAAACCTCTGCGGGAAAGATCACAATAGATGACGACGTCAAACAGCTAAAGATTAAGACCGACCTGCGCACACGCTACCAACATGAAAGCACCCAAAAAACAAAGCAGAGTACCGAAAAAGACCGTAGTCGTTGGAGATACCGATTGAAACTTGGGGCATTCTACAAGTTCACGCACGGGTGGAGTGCTGGGGTTCAATTGGAAACCGCGGAGGCTTCTGACTCCACAAACACCAATTTTGGAGGTTACTTTGACAAAAATGGTGATGACTTATTTGTAGGACAAATCTTTATCGACTATTCGATGCCGCCAAACTGGGCAGATCTTTTCAACATAAACATAGGGAAAGCCAAACACCCCTTCCTCATCCAAGAGGCGTTTTGGGACTCAGACACAAATCCGGAAGGTTTTACTCAGCAAATTGGCTGGAGACGCGAAGGCGACCATTGGTTTATTCTCAGAGCTGGAGAATACATCATCGATGAAGAAAATGAATCTAAGGGATTTTCGGTAGATGACTGGTTATTCGTTGGCCAAGCAGAATTGAGGTACCATTTCGGGAGAAAGTCTGATCTCAAAATTGCCCCGATGCTTCTCGCCGAGACAAATGGTATCTCAAGAGATTTTTCATCTGAGTCCGCGAATACACCATCTAATGAAAACTCGCTATCCGATTTTGGAAACATGCTTGTTGTATCTGTACCAGTGGAGTTTACATTCCTTTGGAACGACATTCCTCAAAAATTTGCGGCCACTGTAGGGTGGAACCTAAACGCAGACCAAGCTGTAAACACATCGGGTAGCCCCTACCGATCCAAAAATGCGGGAGATTCTGAGATTTTGGATGAGAATGGCCTCCACTATAGCTTCAAATACACCGCGGGTTCCCCAAAGTTTTTCAAAGATTGGGCTATTAGCTTCGAATACCGATACCTGGAAGCTGCATCTCTCACACCCAATCTTTCCGACTCCGATTTCGGCAAAAACAGTTTGAACCAAAAAGGATTTATCGTATCTGGAGCCTACATGCTTTCGGATAGTGTCAAATTCGGAGCTACACTGATGAAAAGTGAAGCGATCGAGCAAAATTGGACAAGCGACGCTGCCGACAAATATGAAGTTGACTTGCTTCAAATAGATTTGTCCGCCAAGTTCTAAATCTTTTTAGAATGAAGGAATCGATCAGAAACTGTGCTTCGTTGCTTACCTTTCTATGCGCTACGTTGATGATTAGCGCAGAAAACCTCATTCTGAAAGGGTCTGACACGATAGGCGCCAAGATGGTTCCTCAGCTGGCTGAAACGTTCAAAGCATCCCACCCCAATACCAGCTTCGAGATATCCGCAGAAGGTTCAACAACCGGGATCGTGGCTCTTATCGAAGACATCGCAGATATTGGAGTATCAAGCCGAAGGGCCAAACCCAGTGAATTCAGTCAAGCTCGGGCAAATGGTGTCATTTTGAAACCCACCGTCATTTGTTGGGACGGCATCGCAGTCATCGTGAATGAAAAGCTACCCATAGAAAAACTTAGCCTTCGGGAAGTGGAGCAGATCTTCACAGGCGATATCAACGACTGGTCTACTCTTTGCCCTTTCAACGGAAAGATTTCACTCTACACACGAAACTCAGCTTCAGGCACTTATTTGGATTTTAAAAACTACGCAATGAACCGCAGAGATTACTCTAGAAAATCTCAGAAAATGGCAGGTAATGAACAGATAGTGAGGGAAGTTGCCGCCAACGAAAATGCCATTGGCTACGTAGGGCTCGCCTATTCAAAAGCGGAGGGAATCAAGGTTTTGAAAATCAATGATATTCTTCCTTCGGTTGAAACCGTCCATGACAAAACGTATCCGATTTCGAGACCCAACTTCTTCTACACAAATGGAAACAGTTATGGGAATCAGCGTAAATTCATCGACTTCGTGCTATCTGAGGAAGGTCAAGAGATCGTAAGAAGAGTCGGTTTCGTTCCTTTGATCAGAGATTGACAACTCTACACCATTCCTCTCTCAGTCTGAATCCTTGGTCGCCTGAACTTTGAATAAATCCACTGAATATGGATGAACAAAAGCATCCATATAAACGGTTCTATGGGAATACGATAACGACAGTTTTCACGACTGAACTGAACTAGGGAGACACTACATGCTAGGTAATAAATGACTCCCACAATCAACAAATAAGCAAGGAACGTACCTTCTAACTTAACCCGCCCGGTCAAGATAAGAAGCAGCATTATCGGAAGAACAAACGGCAAAAGAGTCATGTTAACCACATTCACTAGCCTCATGAGGTCTGGAACATAATTGATAGTCAGCAGACTTGCCTCGTCTCCTGAGAATCGAGCATTTTTTGCAGAATTAATGAAAACTCTATTGGGGTGAAAAGCAGGCCCGATTTTCCGGAACCCCTGCCATAAATCCAAACCATTCCAAATCACTGGCTCGGTGTAGAATGGCGCCACAAAAAGATGGGGGTAATTCTTGATTGGACGCCAGAGCGCTTCCCAACCTTTTACAAACTTCTGCACAATGATGTCAGGATGCGCTGCAACAAAAGATTGATAAACTTTGGCATATTCGTCTGAGAGCACCTTCGTGACCATGTTGTTGGAATACTGCATATGAATTCCCTTTTCTTTCGAAAGATGCCTGTCCAACGCCAAAACTTCTTGCGGAAAAAATTTTTCGACCTGCGGAATTTCTCCCCAAAAAACGACTCTTCCCTTTTCTCGATGCATCCTAACAAACCAGTCTTCAAACTCGTCCGAATTTTCGAAAATGTGGTCATAAAATTCACTCCCGTATCCCGCGATATGGAGCCCGGTCATGCAGATCAAACCCTTCCAAGAACTGTTGGATATGGAAAAATAGTCATAAACAATTTTGTTTTTGAAAGACCATCCGAATTGTAGAATCAAAATGCAAACGAGATAGGCCGAAACGGTTCGAATGGGTTTCTTAAACTTCCCTGCAATCAATATGAATACAAGAGGGAGGGGAAAAAGATAACAAAAAGTGGACCTGGTTAATGCCAAACATGCCACCCAAAGCCCCATCAAAAATACGTAACGCAACGATTTATTCTTCTGATACTGTAAAAAAGACAAGAATAGAAGAGATAAAAATAATATTCCGAGATTTTCGTAGTTTGTCTGTCCATACCAATTGTATTCCATCGTCACGGTGGAAATACTTAGAGAGAGAACGATCAATAATAACGCGCCTCGCCACAAATACTTTGCTGACGTAAAATGACTCAGGATGAGAATCACCAACGCAGTGGTTAGCGCTGTGTTTAGAAACTGAATAAAAACCATCGCTAAATGGGTACCCACCGGCCACGGGAAGATATTTGCGCAGAAGCCAAAAATTAGCTCAGGAAGTGGTGGGTTCTGCTGAAAATACCACAACGATTTCCAAAAATCACTCCTGTAAGAATCGATCGTATTGTACTGCCAGGTGAGAAACTCTCCCTGCCCGTTTTCCATCATGTATGCATAGATCTCAGGGTAGTAAGTTGCGAAAGTCAGGAGCCTGTGAACGAGAACAATACTAAACGCACCCAGACACAAACTACGGAGTGATAGGCCTTCCAAACGTCGGTTCAATCGTCCTATCAAACAGGATACCTTTTCGATACCCGCGATCCGTCTTAAAACCATTAAGAGACCGAATAGTCCGAGAAAACTTAGAGTCGGCAAACTCTTTGGAACTTCCCGATCCGCACGTTGAAGAGTCAGCTCTCGCGTTTTGAATTCGAAAAACGGATCTTGCGCATTTTCTATACTCAAAATGACTTGGTTTGGATCGTGCCGTAGAGCCTTTAAGTCATTCCTAAACAGAATCTCATCAAACTGAAGGTGCTCAACAACTTCACCTCTCGCGTTCTCAATTCTGGGGGACTCAAAAACGATGTGAGCACTGCCTTTTTGGATGGGATCGATACGAAAACGATCGTAACCACCCTCAGGAATTTCGATTAAAATCCGGTGAATATAGCCTTCAGTTTTGGGCAATTGAAAGCGCTTCCTTCCTTCTTCAGAGTATCCGCCATTAACAGGAAGAAAGAGGTCTCCCCACTCTTCCACATCACTTGTGTAATCAAATGCTAGATAGTACGTATCGATATCACGATTCCGTTTCTCGAGTGCGAAATACACCTGCCACGCGAAGCAAATAGCCAAAACCAAGGAAATTGGATAGAATACTCTCATTGAAGGTGGAAGCGGAATATAAATCGGGTTGAAAGCAGTTAACTAGAAGTAAAGGGCGCGCTCGGCCGTTGGCACTTTGGTTAAACCAAACGATTCTTTCACAATATAAAGCGGACGCCTCTTGTTCTCTTCGTGGATACGACCAATGTAGAGCCCAACAATGCCCAACATGGAGAGTAAAAGACCATTTAGAAAGCTGGTTACAATAATCATCGAACTCCAACCCGCGACCGCAGTATCTGTGATAAAAGCCTGTGCTACGGCCAAAATGGCGTAACAAGCTGCACCAATAGAAATCACAAAACCAAGGGCCACTGCCACTTTCAGAGGAACATCCGAGAAACCCATGATCGCCGCAAATGCAAGCCTCAGCATCTTTCGAAACGGGTAGTGAGTCTCGCCAGCGACTCTTTCTTTTCGTTCATAGAGGACTTCCGTCTGTTTGAATCCTACCCACGAAAAAAGCCCCCTCATGTAACGGTCAGTTTCCCTCATTGAGTTTACAGCTTTGAGAACCTTGCGATCCAACAATCGAAAATCACCTGTGTCTTCGGGAATATCGATTGTCGCAAGCGATTTGAGGCATCTGTAAAAAATGGTGGCTGTCACCTTTTTCAAGAAAGTTTCACCCTCGCGGCTCCTTCGTTTCCCATAGACCATATCGTAGCCTTCGCGCCATTTCTCAATCATCTCAATCGCCACAAGGGGCGGATCCTGAAGATCTGCGTCTAAGAGAATGACTGCATCACCTTCTGCAACGTCCATTCCAGCAGTCATCGCCACCTGATGGCCAAAATTCCTGGAAAATGACAGAAGCTTAATCCCGTCATGCTTGGATTGAAATTGCTTCAGGACTTCCAGACTGTTGTCGAAACTTCCGTCGTCGACTACAATAATTTCAATTCTTCCATCGATTTTTGATTTGAGATCAAACAATGCTTCGAAGAGAGGCTCAATAGTCTCTTCTTCATTGAATACGGGAACGATAAAACTGAACAGAGCATCGTTTTTCATAGGGCCGGGGAGAAGCTTGATTCACGTAAAGATTAGGAATCAACGCTTTATTGTTGTCAAGAATCCAACCCATTTCTCCGTCGCCTGGCTCATCAGCATCGATCGCCCGGTTTTTCCAATTACATGTTGTTCTAAACAAAGAATTCCACTAAATCCACTCTCAGATTATGGCAGAATTTGATGAATACGCCGATGGATACAAAGCTGGAATGGAAGATCCGATCAAACGGGCTATCGGAGATTCACATGAGCGTTTCCTTCGCATCAAATTGGATCAAATTCACTCCGACCTTAGAGAATCAGAATTAAAAAAATCACTTACCTACCTGGACTTCGGTTGTGGAGAAGGAGCGTTCCTTGCGTTAGTGAGTGAGGCGCATGCCCAATGGAACATCAACGGGTATGACATCTCCGAAAAAATGCTCAAACAGGCTCGCCACAGATATCCTGAGCTCTCGTCTTGTCGATGGCATCATGATGTGGATAGCTTAGAAGAAGGCAGTTTTGATGTGGTCACAGCCATCTGCGTGTTTCATCACATTCCACCCGCTCTTTGGCAGGAATCGATGAACAAAATCTATCGACTGCTTAAGCCCGGAGGAAGTTTCTACATTTTTGAGCACAACCCATTCAACCCACTCACACTTTTGATCGTAAAACGAGCTGAGATTGATCGAAATGCAGTACTTCTCTCTCCTGGAAAAAGCAGCGGTCTTGCAAGAAGAACTGGATTCAGAAATGTCATCACTCGATTTTTTCTCTTCACACCACCCAACTGGAGTATTTCGCCCCGCCTGGACCAATACCTCACTTCGCTCCCACTGGGAGGTCAATACATGGTCCGAGCCAAAAAAACTTAGTCAAACCTCACCGCATCGTCTCGTTGACAACGTTCGATGCCTAAGTCTAAGAGGAATGTCGTGTGGTCGACAAAGAGTTCATCAAGGATACGATGATTCGGAATGCTGATGTAACCAATGTCTGCATCGTCGGATGAGTAGTAGCCCACTTTGTTGCCACTGTCGTAGTTCGATTTGTTACCCCCAAACTTTCCAATGCCCTTGTCCTCTAGTACAGGCTCCGCAGTGATGCTGATGCGAAGGTCATCTTTTACTTTCTTAAAAACTTTGTCTCTGAACTTCTTACAGTTGATGTGGAAGCATCGATAATTCGGATCCGATCCATAGTTGTGCACATCGTCAATCGCATGCTTCTGGATTAGACGTGTAGTCGGTGTGCGCCCCTGCTTGAGACCTCCATCCTTGCGGAAATCAAATTCGTCATAAATTTCCAAAGCGTAATCGTCCGGAGCTTTTCCATGAGAATCAATCACCCGAACCACTGTGTTTTGATATCCATGCCTTTCATTGTCAGTCCCCCGATTTCCGGCGTCTGCAACGGATTTGGTGTGAGTTTTACTATCAGCGATCCATTGTTCGAACGCGGATACTCCGTCTACCTGAAAGGCGCTCACAACATCTTGAAGGAAAAGATCCATTTTTTGCCGAATCCCTGCCGAAGCATCCTTGTAAGCATGATCACTCTGAGATGCCTGACCGTGATTCAATCCTTCATAAAGGCGATAAGCAGTTTCACCTGTGGAGTGCTCCACATCAAAGGGTAATTCCGTATCGGCTAAAGTTTGTGGCTTGGCTTTGAAAAAAGCTTTCAGTCTCCGGCAGTTCATATTCGCCGTGCTTGTCCGAACCGTTCCGTCAGAACCCGGAAACTCCGCGATAAAGGTCATGTTTCCCTCATTTCCGACAAACACCGAACACTGAATCCCTCCTCCATTCGGACCCTGCTCATACATAGCCGCATGTGGACCAAATCTATCCTGCTCGGCCAACCACCAAGAGTAGGGTGAGGCGATCTCAAGACCTTTCAAGAGCTTCGCTCCAGTCTCGAATGAACCTTTCTTGAAACCATTTCGCGCGCGACCAATAATCGTTCGACCCATATCCGCGAGAGGAGAGCCAAAATTCGCCGGAGCGAGCATGATGAATTTCCCGATTGGCGGATTTTGAGGGTCTGGGCAGTATTTCACCAACCAATGCCTCACCACAAGTGCACCCGTGCTGTGGATTACAACATCCACCGAATTCTTCGCACGCGGTAGGCCTTTATCTTCCCATGCTTTTTCGAAAGCATCTGCAAGATCATCATAGGAAATATCATCTTCTCGGCTAAGCCAATCAGCCAAGGGAATGTCGGTAATGTTAGTATTGAGGGATTCTGTCAGTTGTTCCCGAAGACGATTAAAACTGTCGCTGGTATCATTCCAGCCGTGAACAATAAGGATTGGATTTGGCATAGCAGAGAACGGATTAAGGGGTTCGTAAACGGATAAAACTGAAATCAAACAGACGAAACCTTCAACTCAACCCGATTCATCCGTTTTTTTTCAAATTACCCTTTTTAAAGTAACCTCAGTTTCTATTTCATAAGACATCTGATTTCAGTTTCACCTCATTTAAGCTCAAATAATTTGCATTGTTTTTCATTTTATGACAGAATTTCAATATGAAAAACTTAAAATATTTGACCCTTTCCGCCCTGTTCTTGATTCAATTTGGATTCACCCATGATAAGGGTAACTGGGTGTTAGTGTGGTCGGACGAATTTGACGGAAATGGACTTCCCAACGAGTCAAAATGGACCTATGACGTGGGAGGCTTCGGATGGGGAAACAAAGAACTGCAATACTACACAGATGCTCGTATTGAAAATGCTGAGGTTTCTAACGGCACTCTCAAAATTACAGCGATACGCGAGGATTTTGAGACCAATTCATACACCTCTGCAAGACTTGTTACGCGCAGTAAATGTGATTTCGGTTACGGAAGATTGGAGATCCGAGCAAAACTACCCAGTGCGGTTGGAACCTGGCCAGCGATCTGGATGATGCCTCAAGACTGGACGTTTGAAGACGGTGGCTGGCCATCAGTTGGCGAAATCGACATCATGGAACATGTCGGATGGGAACCCGGCGTGATTCACGCTTCGGCTCACTCGGAAGACTATCAATGGCAAAAAGGAACTCAGAAAACTGCAACCATCAGGATTCCGGACGCAACTGAGGCATTTCACACGTATGTTCTTGAAAGGGATGAAAACGTCATTCGAGCTTACGTAGACGATCAGTTGTATTTTGAATACAAAAACGAAGGTCTCGGTGTCACCAAATGGCCCTACAACAAACCTTTTTACCTCATTCTCAATATTGCTGTCGGAGGAGCTTGGGGCTCTGTAGAGGGCATCGATGAAACCGCATTTCCACAAACCATGGAGGTCGACTTTGTAAGATTTTATCAAGAGAAAGCTGCTAGGGACAGCGGTTAAATCTCTCTAAAGATTTTTTGGACTGGCTGTTGTCGTACCCTCGATCATGTCACCGTCCACAAGTACGTGGCGACGATTAGCCAGCGGATGATCGATTCTGCGCTGAATCGAAATCATGCCAGACACACCAATCTCATGGAAATGGGAGTTGTAAGTGGTCAATGGGGACATCCCGATGGGCACGGGTATACCATCATACCCAGTTATCGATAAATCTTCAGGCACCCGAACTCCTTTTTCCTTAAGTGCTACAATCAACTCGTAGGCTTGGTGGTCAGCAGCGCAGACTAACGCTGTCATCCCTTTCTCCACGTGCTCAATGACCAGATCTGCAGCATTTGTCGTCGACTGCGCCTCCGCAGAATCAATCCTGATGATTCGATCCTGATCGAATTCCAATCCATAGCGATACAAATGCTCAAAATAGGAACCCATTCGACGTTCGACCCATGGGGTATCCACATCCGGGTAGGACCAGCTAAAAAACCCAAATTTTCGATGTCCCAGGTCTTTTAATTTGCGCACCATACATGCAATCCCTCTGCCATCGTCGGGGTTGATGCTGTCGATAAACAGCTCTTCATATTCGTCGAGTACCGAAGTCACGTGGAAACGACTCGAGAGGGCCTTCACCGTCTCCTCTCTAAAAGGAAAAACCAAAATGATCCCCGCCAAATTATTATCGGTCGAGTTTGGAATAATCCTCCGGGAATTCATATTTGGCACAAATTCCGAAGGATTCACGTAGTAGATTTTCACTCGGAAATCCAGAGCAGCAGCTTTTTGGGAAATACCGGCAAAGATCTTACCAGCGACTCCTGCCGCATCCGCGTTGTCGGGAGACACACCAACCAATACGGCAACGGTTCGGTTATCTACTTTTAGCGGATTCTTTTGGTTTCTGAAGGCGTTGTAAGAATAACCCAACTCCGTCGCCAATTGCAGCACTTTGGCACGGGTCCCTGGTTTAATCTTCGGGTGATTCGTAAAACAACGCGATACCGTCGTCACCGATAAACCCAGCTGGTCCGCCAAATATTGCTGATTTACTTTGCCTTCTTTCACCGGTTTCAGCTCTTACATTGATTTTCATAAAAAGTAAAGGGGTAGCATTCCCCCAAATGCTCCCCTTTTAATGTTTCCAGGAAGTTCCGCAACTTCCCGTAACCCCTTATCCTTCCTCTAGAAGGTAATTCCAGCCTGAAGTCTCCAGCTCATCCCAGACTCGTAAACGTAACCATAAAGATCTTCATCATCGGTCAAATTATCGATATTCAGCTGAACATAAACTGGACGTTCATTCCATTCGGTGTCGTAACGGAACATGCAGTTGAGCAAGAGTTTGCTGTCCGTGAAAAGACTAATGCGTTGCCCTGTCGAATCTGTTACCGCGTCGCCATCAACCGTAAAACCAGTTAGGTAAGCCCTCTTGGTTTGATAGTCCCCGCCGAACCCAATTTTGAGTCCAGCCAGCAGGCCGTCTTCAATCTCATAAGCCGTCCAGAATCCATAATCGTGCGCGGGAGTGTCATCAAGCGCTTCACCAGCAGTGGAAGCAGGGCCGCCTGTCCAGGTTGAAGTGTCTTGTGGGTCTCCATATGCAAGATTCAGGGGAACACCTTGAAGTCCCCAGTTTCCGTCAGGGAAATACCAGATCGCCCAGCGGTCCTGTGGATACGGATATTGCGGAAAAGTTCCTGGGCTCACAATCTCGCGACGAGTGTAAGCGTAGTTGAATGCGATCTGCCAGTTGTCCAGTGGCGTAAACATCATCTGAATATCGATTCCTTTGGACTTCTCTTCACTCACGAGACTCGATGCAAATGAGTTTCCCTCCGAAGAGCCCCAATCCTGCGCAGCATTGTTTGAGACACCATCTGAACCCTGGCTTCCTGCGAACATCCATCCTGGCCATCCATTGCCATTTGCTGCCCACGCATACATCGCATCCATGAATGCAGCACCAGCTGCAGTATCGTTTCCGTTAGCATCCAATACGGTCACATAAGGATTTCCATCCTGGTAAAACGCATCTCCGTTTGCGATTGCCGCATCCCACAAGTCTTGATTTGCAACCCAAGCTGCATTGAAGTCACCGATCACGCCTCCACTGAGGTTATAAACAGTCGGTTGATTCGGGTTGTAGCGTCCTTTCGCAGGAGCGGGAGTCCACCATGCAGGAAGAGAAGAAGCTCCACTTACATTGATTTCATAAACACTTCCCTGTAAGGCGACTCTGCCATCAAAAAGCTTCAACTTAATTCCAATTTCTTCACTCTCCGCGAAGGTGGCCGCAATCGCATTTCCATTACCATCACGAAGACCCTGGAAATTGGGCTCGAGACCTTCGGCCTTAAGAGCGAACACATTAAATCCAGGTAATAATTCTACCGATATGCCAAGCTGAGTTGTATTTTGCGACTGAGCATCATTGGGATTTTCGCTCGTATCGGTGACTACACCGTCTACAACAGTAAAATCTGTGATTGCAAGATCATTTCTATCCTTACGCTGTCCGTAAATCAAAGTAACGCGATCCTCAAGAAACTGTCCCTGGAATACCCCATAGTAACCCTGGTTGTACGCAATACTGTGCGTCTGCAGACTGAGTTCTAACGGAGAGAAAGCTGCCACACCATTGGGAGTTCCATCGTCTTGAATCCCCTGACCAAAGCGGATTGGGGTCAGATCATTCGGATCCTTAAAAAGCTGTTTAGACAGATCTCCTCCCGCCGAAGTATACTGTTTCTCACCTCTTTCGGCGCGAAGGTCAGAGAAACCCAGTAAAAACATGCCCGACATACCCAACCACCTGGACTCTTCAAAGAGATTCATGGTGTAAACCGCCTCAAGTTTGACCTCGTCTCGTTTTTGTTCGATTTCGGTATCTCTCCAAGCATAGGTGAGAATTGAATCTGTAACCACTTGGTTACCGTTGCCAATTTCGGCATCAAAACTTCCACCTTCAAAAGCAGGAACATTAATGGTGCCTCTCAAATTCTCAGGACCATCTCCGCGAACATACGCTGCGTTGACGACATCACGTAAAGAGACATCGGACTCCGCCATATTTACTCCAGCTCTAACAACCAGGCCATCCATTAGAGTTTGCTCGACTTCAATGAGCATATTGTGCGCATCGGTTTCAACAAAAGTATCAGGTCCTGATAATCGGAAGGTTCTCGGATCCACCCCGGGGAAAGTCGGGAAATTGGCCTTTTGGAGACGACCTTGCTGACTCACACTGTCGTTCAGATTCAAATCCGCACGAGCCCGCAACAGATTGAAACCGATTCCACTTGTTTTTTCGCTGCCAATCTCAAAATCAAAAGTAACCTTAGTTTTCTCAAATGGTTTGTAGACAAAGACCGGTGAGAGGAACCATTTGTCTCGTTCCTGAAAATCAGTGTAGTGATCCGCTTGTTCATACGCAGCTGTGAATCGGTAGGAGAGCTGATCATTGATGGGTCGAGTATCATCCAATGTAGCGCGGTAGAAACTGTCATTACCGATCATCACAGCTGTTGACGTGGAAGCGGTCTCCAGTGGTCGTTTGGGGAGGTAATTGACGATTCCTCCGAAATTTCCAATACCGTAGAGCAGCGAATTGGGACCTCGAACCACTTCAACGCGGTCGATGTTGATGCTATCCGAACCGTGTTGACGCCGAAAACCCGCACGTAAGGACGATTCCGTAACGAACCCACGGAGCTTAATCGTGGTGTTGGTGATGTTCGCAGTAGCACCAGCACCATTGTGCACACCTCCGGGGACTCCGGTCAGATTCGCACCAGCGTCATTCTGAGAATCCAAAATCACACCCGCTGAATATCTCAGAGACTCCCGAAGATCTACCGAACCCGTATCTTCAATAAATTCAGATGTGATCACCTCAATAGGCATTGGCACATCCTGTAGGGCAATATTGATTCGAGAACCGGAAATCGTGTTAGACGCGTAATAACCTCGATCTCCCTCAGTAACCACTTCAAACGGTGATAATTCGAAGATCTTTTCCTCTGATTCTTCCTCAGATTGAGCAAAAAGTAGTGCTGACGAACAAAACGCCAGGATGGCCGTCGAAGCCAGGGTAAATTTTTTCCACATAACGTTATTCAAGTTTGTAATAGGGCTTTAGTAGTTACCCGAACCAGGCTCTTCACCTGTTCCAGTGATACAAAAATCAATTTAGAAAGTTTTAGTTGTCAATTATTTTTTGCATTATTTTTCATTTTATGTTGCAATTTCAAATCTCGCTACAATCCTTCTTTAGGATTGGTAAGATTAAAAACTTTTCCATTTTTTCGCATTCTATTTCATAAAAATGAAGAAATATGACATTTAAACTAGCTTCTGACATCCACGAAACCTTCCTCATGGGAGAGAAGGCGCTGCGCATATCAGACTCCGATCATATTCCTCCTTTTCTGATGCATCTCATCACGGACAGTGATGCATGGGCATTTATCGCCAGTAATCACGCAATCTGCGCTGGTCGAAAAAACCCGGATCACTCGCTGTTCCCGTATTGCACGCAAGACAAACTTTTCGACACAGTAGACTCATCCGGATCGATCACTCTGATCAAAACCGACGACTCGAGTCAGCCTTGGCATCCTTTCTCGAATGCACTAGTAAAGCCTCATAATATCGAGCGCAGTGTCATCAAGAGCCTCAGCGGCACGAAGATCGCCCTGGAGGAATTGAATAAGGACTTGAATCTAACCTTCAAAGTGACGTGGACATCCACTAAGGAGATGGGCATCGTCCGCCACGCTGAGCTGCTGAATCATTCCGACGATGAAACCATAGTCTCCATTCTTGACGGCATCCAAAACGTGATGCCATCAGGAGTGGATCAGCTTTTCCAGAATACTTTCTCAAATCTGGCCGACGCATACAAACAAAGTGAATGGCAAGAGGGAAACCTCGCGCTCTACTCGCTAAGCTCGATTCCTACCGATAAGGCTGAGCCCAACGAATGCCTCAGCGCGACGACAGTCTGGTCTGCTGAGTTTCCCATCAAGAATCATTTTCTCGCGCCTGATTGCATCCGAAAATTTGCCCGTTCAGTACCGCTCAACAGCCAAAACCTTTCGAGAGGAGCGAGAGGCTGTTACCTCATGGAAGGTGAGTTGCTCCTAAAAGGCACGCAAAGTCACTCGTGGTGGATCGTGGCAGACGTGCAACAAACAGCCTCTGAGGTCATTCAACTACAAAAAACGATTACAGAATCCCATGACCTGGTTGAAAAACTCGAAAGCCATGTTCGCAAAACCACCGCAAGACTAAACGCAATGGTCGGGAAGATGGATGGTATGCAAACCACCGATAAGAAGAAGGACTGTTGGCGTCATTTTTCCAACACTTTGTTTAATATGATGCGAGGTGGAACACTGCTAGATGAATACCAGATTCCGAAGAGAGATCTGATAAAGCATGTTCACATCCGCAACCGCAAAGTCGCTGAAGACTACAAAATTTGGTTCAAAAATCTTCCCACTGATTTGACTCTTGGGACTCTGAGAGAAGCTACATCTAAAACCGACGATCAGGATCTTATGCGAATCGTCGGTGAATACCTGCCTTTGTCTTTTTCACGAAGGCATGGAGACCCCAGCCGTCCCTGGAACCGTTTCAACATTGATGTTACAGACCCCAACGGAGAGCACAGATATGCCTATCAAGGAAACTGGAGAGATATTTTTCAAAACTGGGAAGCGTTACTCCACTCCTTCCCAGATTTCACGATGCCCGTCATCAATCGTTTTCTTAATGCCACCACATTCGACGGTTACAATCCTTACCGAATCACTCAAGACGGCTTTGAGTGGGAAAGAGAAGAACCCGATTCCCCATGGTCCAATATCGGTTATTGGGGAGATCACCAAATCGCTTATCTCTTAAAATTGCTCGAGCTCTCATTTAAAAAGGATCCAGAAAATATTCCCAATAACCTCAACAAAGCGAATTACGCCTACGCAGCAGTTCCCTATCGTATCAAATCCTTCGAACAAATCATCAAAAACGCCCGCGATTCCATTGTCTACGATCACACGTGGTCTGACCAAATTGATACCGCAACGAATATCCTCGGAGCAGACGGGCAACTAGTCATGGACGGCGAAGGAAACATCGTTTACGCGACACTTGTGGAGAAACTGCTCATCCCCCTTCTCTCGAAAATGTCAAATTTTATCCCTGATGCCGGGATATGGATGAATACTCAACGGCCGGAATGGAACGATGCCAACAATGCGCTTGCAGGATACGGGGCCTCAGTGGTCACAGCCGGTTACATGCTCAGATATGTCTCTTTCTTGAAAGAAATATTCATCAAGTCCAAAGAATCTGAGCTGTTGTTACGTCCAGAGGTTAAAGATCTGCTCCTGAAAATCTCAGAGAATATTGGAGATCTCTCAAAAGCGGAGCACATTTCTTCAGCGGTCAGGGGAAGTATTGTTAGCAAACTCGGAAAAATCGGCTCAGTATTCCGGGGCTCCTATTACGACAAAGGCATATCAGGGAAGATGGTGACTCTCGATAAAAGCGATCTCCTCAGCAGCCTCTCCCTATTCCAACAATGCCTTTCTAAAACCTTAAAGGCCAATCGCAGAGACGACGATCTTTACCACTCCTACAATCTTTTACGAATGACCAAAGAAGGAATCACAGTAGAAAATCTCTGTCTTATGCTGGAAGGGCAGGTATCGATACTTTCTTCAGGCCTGTTGAAAGCCGAGGAAAGCTCTTCACTACTCGTATCTCTTAGGAAGTCCGACTTATACCGCAAGGATCAAAACAGCTATCTGCTCTACCCAAACCGTTCGCTGCCGGGACTTTTGGATAAAGGAATAATCGATCCCGCGCGGATCCATTCATCAAAGTTTCTCCAAACTGAATGTGATTCGCTCCAGCAAGATTACTTCGAAAAGGCCCCAAACGGGACCACCCGATTCAAAAGCAACTTCCGCAATATCGAGTGTCTGAACGAACAGCTCAAGGATGACAATCTTACCGATTCTCAAAAAAAGGAACTTCGAGATCTCTACGAAGACACGTTTCATCATCATGCTTTCACCGGAAGATCCCGCTCATTCTTTGCTTACGAAGGTTTAGGAAGCATTTACTGGCACATGGTTTCAAAACTACTTCTTGCCGTCCAGGAGATCATCCTTGAGGAGGAAAAAAAGACTAATCCATCTCATCTTCCCGAGTTACTGGCATACTATCATGAAATTAAAGAAGGCATCGGGACAGATAAGACACCTGCGGAATATGGAGCCTTCCCGACTGATCCTTATTCTCACACACCGGCTCATAATGGAGCCCAACAACCAGGAATGACTGGCCAGGTCAAAGAAGATTTTCTAACCCGTCAAACCGAGTTGGGAATGCGTATTGAGAATGGAATTCTCTCCTTCAAAGCGACACTGATAACACCATCGGAATTCCTTTCAGAACCCTCGCCAATGCATCATTTTTCGGCAAGAGGAGAACCGCAGACAATCGACTTACCGAAAGATTCTCTTGCTTTTACGATTTGCAATACTCCTGTCATTGTCACTCGCTCTCTTTCCGAGCCACCTCGCATACGCGTCGTTTACGACGATCATGAGTCCGTTAGGAAGAAACACACTCTGAGCGTAGAGGAATCACGCTCAATATTCCAAAGAACAGGCGAAATTCAAAAAATCATGATCACTTTAAGACCCTAACAAACTCAGCGGCGCAGAGTTGCTCTGAAATCATTATCGCATAAAATAGACCTTACCCTGATGAAGCACGAAATACCCCAAAATATCAGACCCGTTACACAAACCGAACGCATCGGATACGGTATGGGAGACGCAGCGTCCAATTTCTTCTTCCACACCTTTAATATTTTCCTTCTCGCCTACTATGTGGATGTATTCGGTCTAACGGCCGCTGCAGTAGGAACCATGTTTCTGGTAACAAAACTGCTAGACGCCTTCACCGATATTTTCATGGGAATGCTCGCAGATCGCACCAAGACCCGATGGGGGAAATTCAGGCCATACATTCTTTATGTGGCCATCCCTTATGGAGTTATCGGTTACGCGATGTTTGCCAATCCGGAGCTCAACGAAGGTGGAAAACTCGTCTACGCCTACGTCACTTATTCTCTGATGATGCTGGCCTACACGGCTATCAACGTGCCCTATTCTTCTCTGCTCGGAGTGATTTCGCCAAGTTCAGCCGAAAGGTCCACGCTAGCGAGTTATCGTTTTGTCATGGCATTTGGAGCTCAAGCTGTCATCTCCGCATTCGTTCTACCGTTTAAAAACATTCTCGGTCAGGGTGACGAAGCACTGGGTTACCAGTTGACCATGGCCATTTTCGCGACCCTATCAATCGCGATGTGGTTGTTCACCTTTGCGTCTACAAAAGAGCGGGTCAAACCCGATCCGAAACAAAAGACAGATCTCAAGGGAGACTTGAAGATTCTCCTCAAAAACGGTCCGTGGATCGCGCTGGTATTCTGCGGTCTTTTTACCCTACTTAATCTCGGTATCAGGGGCGGTGCAACGATGTTTTATATGAAGTATTACGCTGCTGTGGATGATGCTCCCTTGTTCTGGATTTTTGACAAAACCTCAGTTTTCTTCATGTCTGGCACCATCGCAATGCTCATCGGCTCGTTGCTGAGTAAACCGCTGACGAAATTCTTTTCGAAAAAGCTGCTCATGCTTTCGTTGACTGGCATGCAGGGCGTCATCTTTGTCATCTTCTATTTCATTCCACCTGACCAGTTTTGGACAATGATGGTGGTGAATTTCATCGCGACGCTGGTTATCGGACCGACACCCGCAATAGTCTGGGCGATGTATGCCGACTGTGCGGACTACGGTGAATGGAAATATGGCAGAAGAACTACCGGACTGATCTTTTCCGGCATTATTTTCTCACAAAAAACGGGTGTCGCGGTCGGTGCAGGTCTGGCAGGATGGATACTCGGCTGGTTTGGATTTGTAGCGAATGTCGAGCAAACCGAGACGGCACTCTTTGGTATTCGTCTCATGTTCTCTATCATTCCCGGCATATTCCTGCTTTTTGCAGCAATCTCCGTGATTTTCTACGGAATCACAAATCCCGTAATCAAAGAGATGGAAAAGGACTTAAGCGAAAGAAGAAAATAGGAAGATCAAACTCAATTGAACACGTCCAGATTCCACCGAAAGATACTCACACCTTGAAAGCCTTGAGATGTTCTTTCATGTGCTCGTTAGCTTCGCCAAGGGCGTCGATTGAACATTTGGTCAGACTCTAACTGATCGGACCACTCATCCGAAGCTGCCTTGATAAGAGAAGACTGCCGTGTGATGCTATTTGCCACCACCACAAAACCCCGTCCTTTGTGACCTGCTTCTGCGACCTCGATACTAGCTGGTTTAGTACTAAAAGGTTGGTTTGTTCAACAGGCCCCAATAAGCTCCTGCAGTCCGCTTTCTGACGTTCCCTTTCTTCAGTGCTGATCCCTTCTTTTGGTTCGATTCCTCCAATAAATCCAGGATGGTTCAAATGCACACCAATCAAATGTTCACTGTCATTGATTCCGAGTCAGATCGAAATACCTGCGCCTCAATCGCCTCCCTACGCACAATCAGAATGCTAAGACGAATTGATCTTAAGCTCCAGGGGCAAAGAGATTCTATGGGGCACAAAAAAAGGGTATTGCATCTACAGGAGATCGTAGGACGTCAATACCCAATGAGAATCTACAGTATGCCGCACGGTTACGATACGGCACACCAAGCGTTAAGGAGCTTAATATCTAAAGCCGAAACCGACGATGATATTACGGCCGGGTTGAGGTGCAAGATCCTTCAGAAAAGAAGTGTGACGGCGAATCTCTTCGTCTAACAGGTTCTTCCCTTTTACGAAAACACGGCCAACGATCTGACCTGAAGTGAACTCATACTCGATGCCGAGATCAAGCTGATTAAACGCATCGGTTGGGAACTCATTATCAGCCACTTCGTCTTGCTTAAAGTTATACTGATTGCGTCCCCAGAAACTCCAGTTGTTCCAGCGGTAATCGAAGCCCACACCAACTCTCATAGGTGGAATACGTGGTAGATTCTCAGAGGAATCGGATATGTCCGTCTCGACAGTATCCAGCACCAAACTGAAGTCTAATGAAGACTCATCATCCTGCCACACGTTGTAGTCCGTCTCCCACTCGAAACCATAGAAGGTCGCATCAACCGCGTGGTAATGAAATACCTGAAAGCCATCGCGTGACTCAGCCTCTGGTGCCGCAAAGATGTAATCCGAGAACAAGTAAACAAACGCACTGAAACGGCTGGTCCATTTTTCAGAGTCCCAAACAAAACCTGCGTCCGCACTCCAAACACTCTCTTTGCCCAAGTCAGGATTCCCTTCTTCATATTGGCGAGTTGAGACGTGAGGACCGTCCGCGTAAAGTTCGGTTACCGTCGGATTACGCTCAGTGCGAGACAGAGAGGTGTTGAAACCTAGATTTTCATTGATGTCAAACCGTCCAGCTGCTGATAAACTTACGGACAAATCGTCATCAGATTCAAAACCCTGTACGTCGAGCTCCCTGCGCTCTACGCGGGCACCAAGGCTGTATCCAACCGAATCTCCTGTCCATTCCTCTAATGCGAACAGAGCCAGAATAGACTCGTCCGAATTTGGCACGAATGCTTCCTCACCAGCAACACTGAATTCAGATGAAGAAAGCTGTGCTCCTAAAATGCCTACACTATTATCGCTAAGACGATGCTTCGCTTCCGCACGAGCTTCCCAACCTTCACGATCGTAAACGGTTCCAACGTGATCACCTTCTTGCTCAATGTGCTCATAGTCTGATACCTGCAAACTCACTTGAAGTTGCTCGAAAACGTCGCCTTCAAGTGCAAACACTCCTTCAAGGCGGAACTTCTTATGATCTAGATCGATGAAGACATCCTCTTCTTCACCATGTTCGTGCTCATGTTCATCCTCATCATGGTGTTCTTCGTCCTCATGTTCTTCATCTTCATGTTCCTCTTCTTCGTGATCATGATCGTCTTCGTGACCATGCTCATCTCCGTGGTGGTGTGCATGCCCGGGAACTCCATATTCGCTGTGCTGATCGTAGTAAGAAACACTGATGCGAGAGTCCTCACCAATGAACCACGAGTAACCGATACTCGCTGCGCGATTCTCAACTGCACTATTACTTAGGATGCCTTCAACCTCTTCCTCTTCGTGGCCGTGTTCATCCTCATCATGATGCTCGTCTTCGTGCTCTTCGTCATCGTGGAATTCCTCCTCAGCATACTTTGAGTCACTCATTCCAGGAATTTCATAATTTTCATGATCGAGCCACGAGACATTGACCTTCAATGCCCAATCACCCTGACCTACCGTCGCAACACCACCGAAGTCCCATCCATCAGACACATCCTCGTAATGAGCTTCGATCTCAGCTTCGACCATCGTTGTGCTTCTTCTCAAAGGTACACGATTGCCTATCACGTTCACAATACCACCGATAGCACTGTTGCCGTAGAGCAATGTTGCTGGCCCGCGAATCACGTCGATGTATTCCGCAAAGTCAGGATTCACCGTCACCGCATGGTCGGGGCTGCTATCTGAGACGTCAAACGTGCCCAATGCATCTTCCAACACTTGCACTCGCGGTCCTTCAAAACCACGAATGACAGGGCGGCTCGCGCCAGCACCAAATGAAGTAGAGTGCACCCCAGCGATACCTTCCAGTGTTTCCCCCAAAGTATGAGCGCGTGCACGCTCCAAGTCCTCCCCACTCAGTTCACTGATAGGGATCAAAGAGTCCTCCACGCGTTGGGAATCCACCGTCCCCGACACCGTGTAAGGCCTCAAATCAATGATCTCGTCCGACGCTTCTTGCGCGAACGACGAAATAGAAAGAAGTGCAACCGTCAACGCAGCTGCTGATTTTTTATATGAGTACATAGTTTCTCTAAAAATAGTTAAGTTGTAAGACATACTTCCCCTTTTGAGGGCGGGAAGTCTTCCGAAGGACAAAAGGGCGCTACACCACTTGCGGCGGTGCCCTCGCCTGCGGTAGAGAAATCAGACACCTCAGGTGGCTGTCTGAAATGAAAACCGCGTATTCATGCCGTTCAAATTCGGGCGTATGCAAAGAAAAAGACTCATGTATCGGCGCGATACCCGCAGCGAACAAAGTCACCACACAAAGGTAATCTTCATCCTCGTTGCTCTGCTCGTCATGATAAGGGCAATGGTGTTCGCAGCGCTGAGTTTCATTCAACTGCCCATGTAAAAACCCATGTATATCCGGACACGTCGACGCCAATTGAATCAACAACACGTACAACATGGCTAAAGACGCTAGTCCCTTCCTTAAATTCCATACTATGTTGCGAAATGAGGTCATCGATTGTGCAAAACACCAATGCAAAAACTCTGAAATGACAATCCTTCATGCCAAAATCTGGCCCAAACCCGATAAAAAACTAACATCCACGTCCATAGCTGTAGTTCTAATCCACAGCTACAAAAAATTCTGAAAAAAGAAATTTTTCTATTATTAGCTGAAATACTTGTTTTCGCCTAAAGAAGACTTTTGCAATTAGCTTTTCTGTCGATACCTTATTATAGGTATCATTACAAAATAATGAGTTTCGGACACACAAAATGGCTTGTCATTGTCATCCACCTCCTCCTCCCATTTCAAATAACAAGAGCTGCTCACGCGAACCTTGAAGATCTTGCGTTTCTGGGGGTTCATGAAGGATTGAGAAGCGTTAATATTTATTCCTTCTTCCGCGATTCCAATGGCTTGTTGTGGATTGGTACAGACTTCGGGTTACACACTTATGACGGAGCAGAGATTCGGCAATTTGCTAGTAACAACAACGAGGTCAATCTCGATAATCGAATCACTGAGTTGTTCGAATGGAAGGGAAAACTGCTTATCGGCGGCTATTTTCCCGGGCTTGTCACACTCGATCTGCGAACTCACAAATTTGAACAAATCACTTTCACGGAGGACCCAGAATTCTCAGGATACACCTATGATTTCTGTATAGAAGATGATGAACATCTACTGATCGCTACAGCAGATTCAGGAGTTTACCGAATCCATTCCACCACCTGGGAAGGCGAATTCGTTCCGACCAGTAAAGGTAGAGTGCACGCGAAGAATCTTGTGCGAACCGACAAAGGAGAGATCTGGATGAACAGCTGGAGGGGAGGCGTATTTCGTTATGACAAAAAGAAACTGAGCTTTGAACGCATCCAGTTACCAGCGTTCATTGAATCTATTCCCAACCTCCGTTTTAACGAAGCTGATATTACAGAAAACGGGGAGATTCTAATCAGCTTATGGGAAGTAGGTTTGCTGATCATTACGGGTATCACTGACCATCAGGTTACCGATTATCAGCTCATAGAAGAAAAGGATGGATTGGCTGCCCGTTACGTTCTTGATATCGTAGCCGATGATAAAGGAAACATCTGGGCCGGAACAAACAACGGGCTTTCCGGGTTTTCACGAGATCCTCAGGAAAAAGGTCGTTGGCAGCTATCAGCCAAACTTCTGGGGCAAACCAAAGTGTCCGAGCTTAAGATCGATAAAGAGGGATTGCTTTGGATCGGCACGAAGGGCATGGGGCTGACTTCAATACCATCTGATTTCCTCTATCAAGAAAGTAGTATGTCCCATGACAAACGCTGGGGTTATGTGAGATCCCTTGCAGATTTTGATGAAACCTACTGGGTAGGGGCTGCCGAGAGGGGAATGATCCTTGTCAATAAATCCACAGGAGCTACCGAGCGTCTTTACGATACCCACAAACTGGACATAACACCTGCGAACCGGAGCAAGCTGGATCAAAGCTTATCTGAAGTGGTGCTCTATGAACTTGGCGGACAAAAATTCCTCGTTACCGGAAGAGAAGGGGCAAGTTTTAACATAATAGGAGTCGGCAATAATCTATTCTTAGAATATAGGGCACAGGGCTTCTACAATGTCTACGATATCGAGGTCGACGACCAGAATCGGCTCTGGGTGGCACATGACTATCGCCTCACAATATTTGAGCCCGTTTTCGATAAAATAGATCCTCACAAGACATTCGAGCAAAACTTCAGGATCCATAACCCACCCAAAAGAAGCATCCTTGATAGTAAGGTGAACGTCATTCACCCATCTGGAGACGGAGGGATGTGGATAGGTAGCAACAGTGTAGGACTCATCAAAATGAGCACATCCCATGGCCACAATTTTGATTTTCAGGACTATGTACAAATACCTGTCGCAGGTGAATATTCGGAGAAGGATCAAAGGGGTTGTGCAATCGGCGCACTATATAGTGACGATCACACTTTGTGGGTAGGCACGAGAGATCAGGGATTGTTTAAAATGCCCCTCACGCGTGGAGTGTTAGAGCCTATTGATCAACCACTGTCGTTAAGAGAATCCCAAATTCAAGCCATAGATAAAGATTCCGACGGAAACATCTGGATCGGGACGCCTCGCGGCTTCTATCGCTACAATGATTCCTTCAATCTCTATATGACCAACAGTGGCTCTGGAGTAAGAAACCTGTGGCAGGAGTCCATCCGCATTTTGCAAGATAAAACACTCGTGGTAGGTGCTCACGATGGATTGCTTATGCTAAACCTCAAGGATGTTTACCAAAACACCTACATCCCCGGTGTCAGTGTATCAGCCATCAACGTATTCAGTGGAAATGATGATAAGAAACAAAGACAGATCAATGCCAGTTCACTTCCTGTAGTAGATGGAATTCCCACACTTCAGCTCAAATACCCTGACTTTGCTACACAGATTAAACTAAGTGTACTCTCCTACCGTAATCCCTCGCGCAACGAAATCCGATATAAGATTGATGAACAACAACGTGACTGGACACAGTTGAAGGGTGCGGGAGGGATTATCAATCTCAACAACCTCAAAGCAGGAAGTCAGGTTATCACCATAATGTGCAGTAACGACTCGGGTATATGGAACCCCGAACCGCTCCAACTTCGAATCACTTATCGTCCTGCTTTTTGGGTGCAAATTTGGTTCTGGGTGGGGGTTGCTCTGATCTTCTTCTCACTAATCATCATTTATCTCCGTATGAAGACCATCAGAGAGAGGAGGCGTAATGCACAACTTGAGAGGTTAGTCGAAAGCAGAACCAGTTCCCTGGATGAGCAAAACCAGAAACTGGAGAGTCTGCTGCAGTTTAAAAACCGCTTCCTGTCTGTCGTCGCTCACGATCTCAAGAACCCACTCAGCATGTTCGTCAGTTATTCTGAATTGATGAACCAAAACTACGATGAAGAAACCGAAGAAGAACGACGAAGTTTTGTGAAAATCGTTCATCAAACCTCACTTCAACTTCATAATTTACTGGAACGTCTGCTAGAGTTTGGAACGATAGGTTTTGAGACCCAACCAACAGACCACGACACTCCAATTAGCCTGTTTGAGTTAGTGGGTGAGGTAAATTCGTGCTATGAGAGTAATCCCAAGTCTATCAATGTCATCAACGGATGCACCCCCTCTACCCGAGTGATTGGGCTGAAACAATATGTTGAGTTTATTATCCGCAACCTCGTCGGGAACGGGATTAAATTTACCCAGGATGGCGGTAAGATTGAAGTCTATGACGTCGTTGAAGACTCACAGGTCTGGGTGTGCGTCAAAGACAACGGTATAGGAATGACGAAAGCTCAAATAGATTCACTATTCGATTCAAAAAAGATGCATTCCATCACAAGAACCGAAAACACGTCCGGTTTCGGCCTTATTGCCTGTAAAGAATTTGTCGATAGAATGGGAGGAGCCATTCGAATAGAAAGCGAACCGGATCTCGGTAGTGTATTCAGCTTCTCCCTCAAAAAAGCACCTCGTAATTACAGTGACTAAAGGGTCCACCCAAGCATGTTTCTTCCCGCTCAACTACAACTCACATTTGCTACTCAACAGAGCAGGGATCTCTCCGCCTACCTTTCGATTTCCATAAACTCTCTTTCAAATCTTCGATTAAAGTCTCTCCATTCGTTAAAAGACCGTTCGGCCTCGTCGTCATCGTCTTCACGACCACGCACTACGGCTTCCATGATCCTGTCGAGCATCTCGCTATCGATCCTTAGGTGGGCTTTGGAATAAACGTTCTGCAGGTCTTTCCCATACTCACCGAGAGGGCGTCCAACCGAGTCGATCCGCGGGGGTCCACCCATATACGCTTCAAACTGCTCTTGATACACCTGCACTTCTTTCTCTTTCAGTTCCAGATTATAACCGGCGATCTGGGAACGGTCGTAGTTCAGTTCCAGCCCTTTTGCGAAGGCCGCCTGTACATCGCCATCAAAGAAGTCTGCTGCAAGATCATCCACGTCGGCCACAAGTTGATTGATGGCCTCGAGTTCCTCGTCGTTTAAATGTCCTTCAACCTCGATCTGCAATCTGCTGCTCTCGCGGGTGACTGATTTATAGTCTGCCTCAACGGATACCCCATCCACTTCGGCGTCGACAGAGCCTTGGTAGACTTCACGGCTACGTTGTTTCTGGTCTACGCTCAGGTTAGCAACACCTCCGTTCAGAAGTTCCGCGCTGAGCCCCAGTCGACTCTTTTCTTTGGAGCGATCATGTTCTTCGATCTCTAGGCTGTTCTTGCCATTGCTGTCCTTCTGTTTTTCGACGCTCACCGCAAGTTGCTCTTCGTTGACCTCCTTCGCCTTCAGTCGAATGATGACGAGATCCCCATCCTTTGTTCGGATCTCAAGCTCGGAGGTTTGCCTGGATACAGAAAAATTACGGCTGTCTAAGGCGATGTTGGGACGGCCAACGGTTTTCTCATAAGGCGATTTGCCAAATTCTGTTGGCGGCCCGAACCGAACCGTATCGCGTCCAAAGGCAGGTTTTCCAAACAAACTTTCTGTATTGGCGATAGGTCGTTGAAAGCCTAATCGGTTGAAAGCCTGAAATGGGTCTACAGAGCGAATGGCCCCTGGGAAAATACTACTGATGTTCATGAGCTCCTCCTGTTCTAGGTGAGTTTGATGATCTAGGCGGCGTTCTGCCTCCCGTATCCGTAACATCGGAAGAATTGTGAATCCCTAAAGCCGATAAATGCTATTAGGTTTGGAAACAGGAATACCCGGAAAGCCGGATATCCTATAACGTCGAGGTGGTGAACGGAGCGAAGCGGAGTTTAACCCACCGCCTTCCATGAGAAGGTAATTCAAGTTTAAAGGTTAAAAGTTCAGGTTTAGTGGTTTTGAGTAGAGGCTGTACAAGCGTGGAATCCCTTTAATATCTGGCTTCTCGCGCCAAGCGGGACACTGTTGATGACACATACCGCAACTTTGCGGTCACTAAGATCTAATCCAATTGTATATAGGCTGATGTTTTCTATAAAGGCGTTTTATCAGATTCTTCCTGATTTGTCGGGTGTCCTCTCTACGCCTTCTCATTCCTACTTGTTCTCGTAATTTTTTAGTAGTGGTAACGACATTGTACGATCACCAATTCTGAGAGATTATCGTTCACTGAATAAACCAATCGATGTTCCTGGTTAATCCGCCTCGACCAATACCCTTGCAAATCATATTTCAAAGCCTCTGGCTTTCCGGTTCCTTCAAACGGAGTTCTTTTGATCTCTTTTATTAAATCATTAATCTTCTTTAGTATTTTTTTATCGGTTTTTTGCCAGTAGAGATACTCTTTCCATGCTCCGTCTTCAAAACCAACTTTCATGACTCCAGCAGCTCTTTTTCTTTAAATTTTCCTTTTTCAACGTTCGAGATTGCTTCTCT
The DNA here is from genome assembly GCA_022361075.1 of Opitutales bacterium. Lineage (GTDB taxonomy): Bacteria > Verrucomicrobiota > Verrucomicrobiia > Opitutales > JAFGAQ01 > JAKSBQ01. The sequence continues at coordinate 37,659 of JAKSBQ010000306.1, forward strand.
TAAACGTGCAGCGTTCTTAGGGCTTCTGAGTAAATACATGGTCTCTTCAATAGATTCGTAATCTTCGAATGACATCATCACGACCGGTCTTTTCTTACTTCTTGTGATAATCACAGGTTCATGATCATCGCACACTTTATCCATGACGTTGGCAAAATTTGATCGTACATCTGTGTATGTTAATGCGTTCATGAATTATAAGTAATTTCTTTTAGGTACGAAATCAAGTACGTTTATGTTTCTGAGAACGTCAAGGTGGTGAACAGAGCTGGAAGTAATTCCACACAACCGCCTTCCATGAGAAGGTAATTCAAGTTTAAAGGTTAAAAGTTCAGGTTTAGTGGTTTTGAGTAGAGGCTGTACAAGCGTGGAATCCCTTTAATATCTGGCTTCTCACGCCAAGCGGGACACTGTTGATGGTGATTGATTAACACCTGCGCATGTGGCAGTCCAGTCTCAAGCCCTGCTTGTCGAAGATCATTTAGCGTAGTGCTGGATCAATTTTTTATCAGAGAAGTGGCTTCTTTTTTTTGGAAAGGTATTCCAACGCCCTATGGAAGGTGTTTCCAACGGTAATTGGAAAGGCTTACCAAGCCTCGATGGAAAGGTCGGCAGACGGTAATATGATATTAGTTCCAATAATGCTGTTCTCTTTGTCTTACTTTCCACTGACATAACTTATTCTTTTGAAGCCAGTGGTTTAAAATCGAAGTCCAGAACTTTGCATGAAGTTCCTCCATAGCCCAGAGCTCTCTTCATCGCCGGATAGACCCGATTCGATGCGATGCAGATGGAAAGATCTGCAATGGCCGCTTCGCCATGAACCTCTAGCATCTGCTCATGCAGGTTATCACTTACATTATTTGTAGCTATTTCAGTAGCAAATCGTCGCACTAACTCCAAATCGGGTGAAAGAGAACCTCCCATCTGTAGAGCTCCACGCACAACATCTTCAGATACACCAGCTTCGAGAGCCATGTGTACCATAAGTTGGACACACTCTCCACAGTCTTCAGTATAGATACTCGCTAAGGCTGCTACGAAGTATACTTCAGTGCTAAGATCACCCGTATACTCGCCCATTTTAGTGAATGAGAGATACGCACGTATGGCCTCCGGTGAGGTATTCGCTAGTTTGATAAGGTAAGAAGTATCGTAGTTATAGTGATCTCCGAACTGCTCGATCCTTCCGATTGCTTCTGTAGTGTAGATATTGTCGTCGCTCATAACATAGGCTACTCCACCGATTAGACTCCCCACTATTATTGCAAAGGCACTGATCCATCGGCTTATAGATATTTTTGTTTTCATGTTGAGTATGATGTTGTGAATGAGTCGGTGACTTCTAACCACGAAGGTCACCTCACCAACCATGACGAATCAGTATCTCAATTTGTGACCGATGGACTCGTAATTTCCTGTTTCTCGATCAAATTCATAAAAAGAGCCTTAACCACGTCACAAACTCCACGGTTCATTCGTCACGTTGATAAAAGCACTTGTACAATGTCACGGGAAGCAACAGAGTTTGAACAATACCGATCCCAGCTGATAGGCGTCGCCTACCGCATACTTGGTTGCATCGAAGACGCTCAAGACGCGGTACAAGAGACCTGGATCCGTTGGCAGGAACAAGAACAAGCAAAGGTAAACAACGTCCGCTCCTGGCTTATCAAGGTCTGCTCCCGTGTCGCATTGGATAAACTGAAACTCGTCAGCCGAAAGCGCGAATCCTACGTCGGGCCCTGGTTGCCAGAACCATGGTTAATCGACGAAAACGATCCCTCCCAAAAGTCCTCCATCGACGAATCAGTCAGCATCGGACTATTACTCATTATGGAAACTTTGAGCCCCATCGAACGAGCCAGTTTCCTACTGCATGACGTGTTCGATGTTAGCTTCAAGGAGATAGCCAACACCCTCGAGAAAGATGAAGCCCTTTGCCGCAAAGCCGCATCACGAGCGAGAAAGAAGATCAGGGACTCTAAACCGAAGAAGCAATCGACTCTGCAAAAACACAAGGAACTCGCCCAGAACTTCTTTGACGCCGTGAAGGAAGCCGACTTCTCAAAAATCGAATCCCTGCTATCGACAGAGGTCCGTTTGGTCGCCGACAGTGATGGAAAAGCCCGTTCGGCCAACAAGATTCTCACCAATTCAAAGGCGATTGCTTCTCTCATGACCTGGGTGGGTAAGCGAGAACAAAAGCTCGGCTCGAATCTGGAATGGGAAACAGTTTGGTTCTCAGGAGCGCCAGGCTTCGTTTCCTACGAGTATGGGGAACCCACCACAGCCTACCAATTTGAGATTGATGACGAGTCCATCCGATCTATTTACGTGCATCGTAATCCCGAGAAGCTGAGATTGTTCGTTACGAATAAAGGGAATTGAATCCGGAAGACGCACGCCTGCTTTATCGATATTCCAAAATCCTCGCCATCAAAGGGGATCTTCCACTTTCAACTGAGAAAGCCGAACAAGCAGCCCACCACAGGAATTCTCACTGGTTTTATACTGCTTGGTTGAGTGATCTGAACCTTCTTGAGGGAGACAAAGAAGAAGCTCAAAAAAATCTTAGGGTGGCTATCAGGGAACTGCGAGCAGACATCCAACAACTCGTGTTCAGTATAGTCGAATACGAAAAAAACTTAGAAATATCTGGAGTTTATACCGAGACAGGTTCCAAACAAAGAACAGGTGAAAACTTCGTCGTTAGGGAAATCTCCGAATATTTTGAAGCTCCGGAAGTTCTGGAAAGGTCGCTTGCAGGATTGAAGAAGGAACTCGCTGGACTGGAAGAAAAGTTAGAAAAAATCCAAGCCTAACTACTCTCCCTCAACCATCGGGACGAATCTCACCGGATAGGCCGTTTGCTCGGTGTGTCCGGATTTGGTACGTGTATAGACTTTAAGTTCCTGATAAGCCCGACCAACGGGAATCACGAGTCGAGCCCCCACTTTCAACTGATCCAATAAAGCCTGCGGAACCTCCGGCGGAGCCGCAGTGACGATGATTCCATCGAATGGCGCTTCTTCGGGCCAGCCTTTGTAGCCGTCGCCGTGGCGAACATGAACATTTTCATACCCGAGATCTTTTAGCAACGCACGCGACTTATCAGCCAGAAGTCCGATCACCTCGATCGTATAAACCTGCTCCACTAACTCTCCGAGCACCGCCGCTTGATAGCCGGATCCCGTACCAATCTCAAGAATCTTGTCACTCGGCTCTGTCTGGAGCAGTTCCGTCATGTGAGCCACAATAAATGGTTGGGAGATGGTTTGCTCAGCATCGATCGGCAAAGGTTGATCAGTGTAGGCGTAGGTCTGATAAGAAGGGATTACAAAACGATGCCTTTCCACCTTTCGCATTGCGTCGAGCACTCCCGGATCCTCTACCCCTCTAGCTTCGATCTGCTCCTCCACCATACGCACCCGTTCATCTGCTCGATCAGAGGGTGAAGCATGGCTCTGTGAAAAACCAATCATGATCAATAGTATACTCAGCCATTTGGAGTTCGCACTCATCGATTTGTATTTAATCAAATAACCCAACTTACGCAATGTGAGCTACACTGATTTCTCATTTGTGGCTCTGGAGAGAACCCGTCGCCTTCATGAGGTCGTCCGACGTCGTCGCTTTGAAGCCTTTTCTCCAAAAGACTGCAGGCCTCAATCGCTTCCTCCCGATTACTGTATCGGTCTCCTCATCATACGAAATATGACATGTGGACCCTACAGTCCCTATATCAAATTCAAAATACATTTCTTAGCTTCCGATTTGATTCGCCGCCAACTCTGACTACCTAAATTTCCCAATTCCCTAAATCATACCCCCTATGAAAACCCGCTACAATCACTCACCTTTTGTCTATTGACCGCGGCGTGGATAAACAGCCCTATGTTCGCCAATGTCCCGATACCTGAGGTCTCTGTTCCAGAAAGTGCGTCGACCAAACACCTCAATGAATTTAGTTGGTACAATGAAGCTCCGGAAAGACTAGCCATCGATAGCCGCTTGAAGCACCAGTCCTTTTTTAGTCAGCGTAATCAAACCGACGTAGGCTACTATCTCTATTTGCCTGAGGACTATTATAAATCAACAGAATCCGGACGACGTTACCCGACCATTTACATGCTGCACGGTGGTCGGCCAGGCGCTGAGTATAAGGGAACAGGGATGTTTCCCTTTTTCCAAAAAGGAATGGCAGATGGGTTCATTCCTCAATGCATATACGTGATCGTAAACGGCGGGCATCTCAGCCACTACGATCATCAGGGAAGCTACGGTGAACAGGCATTTCTCGAGTTGATCAACCATATCGATCGAACTTATCGAACCATCTCTGATCGAGCTGGGCGGGTAGTAAAAGGAGGCTCCCAGGGAGGACGTGGCGCTGCACGTTACATTTTCAAACACCCGGACCTGTTCGCAACTGCGATCTCAGTCGCAGCAGGCCACCAGTGGGAAAATCACATTAGCCACAACAACGGTGTCGAAAGTCAGTATCTGACCATCGATGATCCCAAAAACAATACCTGGGATCTAGCGATGGCATACGCTTCCCGAAATGAAGCTCCTGAGGTCAATCTCATGATTGTTATCGGGGCCGAGGACGGAAATTACGAAAGCAACAAAACTTATCATCACTTTCTGGAAAAACTTGAAATCCCCCACACTTTCGAAGTCGTCACCGATCAAGGGCACGGTGTCCAAATTGATGAAGGCGACATCGGCCTGAAAATGCTCCAATTTCTTAAGCAAAGCCTAAAACTGCAAGGCATAGGCGACAGGGGATTCCTTTAGGATACCGTTTAGGATTGATCCTTCTGCTGAGCCCTACGCACCTTGATCACTTCATAAGGCGTGGGCCCATCGAGAGGAAACGGCGCAAACTCCAGCCGAACGGTGTCTCCTTGCTCTGCCATCCATTGATTCAGTTTCTTCTGAAAATCTGTAATTAGATCCGCATATTCAGGATCGGTAGCCAAATTAGTCTGTTCCAACGGATCATTTTTTAGATCAAAAAGCTCTACCGGCTCGCGCTGATAGTAACGACGGATTATTTCTCTGGCTTCTAAACTCTCTTTTGCAGCTTCATCCCACTCGTGCCAGTAAAGACCGGCACCGTCAAAACGGTTAATATCCGAATGGTTGCTGTGATAAGTCTCTGGGTTCAGATTTCGGATGAACTTGTAACGCTCCGTTCGGATGCTGCGGATGGGATAAATATTCATCTGCTTGTCCGCATTGTGCGTCGTGTAAAGGATCTCACGGTGGCTATCGGACGGGTCACTCAAAACATTCGCAAACGAACGACCGTCGATACCTTCGGGCACCTCACCCTCGGCCAACTCAAGCAAAGTCGGGAAAATATCGATCCAGCTGACGATTGCGTCAGTCGTTCTACCAGGCTCAACCATTCCCGGCCAACGAACGATCATCGGCACGTTGATTCCTGCATCGTAGAGGTTCCACTTAGCAAATGGCCACTGCCCACCATGATCGGCGGTATACATGAATAAGTAGTCCTTGTTTCCAAAATACTCACTGACCAACTGATCGACCTGCCTCATCTCATCGTCCATTCCAGTGATGTCCGTAAGGTAGCGTGCCCAGTGACGGCGAGTCTCAGGAGTATCGATAAAATGATCAGGCAACGTGATGGATTCAGGATCATAGTGCATCTCTTTGGTCCACTTCACATGCGGTCGACGGTCTCCTACTAATAAACAAAGCGGTTTATCCGATTCACGGGCATCAAGGTATGCCTTCACTTTGCCCGCCAAATTGGTCGGTCTGTGATCAAAGAAATCAAACCCACATAGTTTCGCATAATCTTTCCCGTGGTGCACCTTACCCAAAGCCACCACTTCGTATCCCGCTTTCTTCAGCTGCTTCACCATCACCTGAGTCTCAGGACGTGGCTGTTCATGATTCCCCTCTGCTCCGTTTCTAGCAGGCATCAATCCACTCATCAGCGCCGAACGGCTCGGACCGCATGCAGGAGATGCCACAAAAGCGGTGTTAAATACCAACCCCTCATCCGCCAGCGATTGCATCATCGGCGTGCGAGCATCCGGGCTGCCGTAGACCGAGCTATCTGCTAGGCTATGATCATCAGCCAAAAAGATGACGATGTTTGGCAAGTCCGAAGCGTTCAATAAAGACGCCAATGGCAAGATGAAAAATAGGGTAATTGTTCTCATAAAGTATCAAAAGGTCTCTGCAAAGATTTGAAAACTTGTTTTCGATCACAAGCCAAATTGTTCTTTATCAGAAACCCTCTGTGATGGAACGAATAGATTCGCACCTATGCTTTCATAGCTGTTGTTTATTGCTTACGCAGTCTAGCTCTCATCTTTTCAAAATCCAACTTTTCAGTCACTTGCAATACCGGATTGCTCTCATAAATCTTTCTCAATTGGGTCAGAGCATCAGCATCATCTGCCTCCATTAATTCACTGATTTCGTTAAGCAAATTTACATGATCCGGGGCTGGGGTGAAGCCTTTCGGATTCATAAAGTAGCCTTCAATCAGAGGAGAGTATTCATACATTGAATGCTCAGCGCCAAGAATGCATGCCAGATCCAAAGGAACTTTCCCAATAATCGAGATTGGGCCCCTTTTCTTGGGTGAGCCATATTGCTGTGGATCAATTTCGTTATTTTGCAACTGCATCCAAGCTTCGTAGCCATAATCGAATTGCTCCTGGCTAAAATCAACCTTGCCAAAGCTTGGGTCGACTAACATCCATCGTTGCTCACCCTGATTCCATACCTCACAGACTGCGTGACTAAAATGCACTTCTGACTCGTCATATGCAGCGTGCCCAATTCGAACTCTTGCAGGAATCCCTTTATATCTAAGAATTGAAGTCAAAAGTATCGCTCTGTGCCAACAATTGACGGGTAAACGATCTTTCGGTTTTCTAACCGACATCAATCCTGATGATTCGGATTTATGAAGAGCCCTTAGAATTGACTGAGCTGATAGATACTTAGGTTGGAAATACTGATATTTCGTCTGATTCTCTATCAATTCACACAATTCTGCTAATGAATCCGGTAGGCCCTCATACATAAATTCGTGATCACCTGGATCCGTGAATGTGCTATATTGACAATAGAACTCGAGGAATGAGCTCTCTTCAGATTCAACTTGCTGGGTAGTTTCTTTTGCGGCCTGCGACCCTAGAGCAAGAAATGCCACGATTATGGCTGACAGTATTGTTTTGTTTATTTTCAAGATCTCTTTTATTAATTAGTTTACATTATAAACCATATTTTGAAAAAAATTTATTCTCCTGCTTGAATGTATTGTTTCAGGTTCTGGACATAAGTCTCGAAGGCACTTTTGCCTTTATCAGTTATTGAGAGTGATGTGTTTGGGTAGTTGTTTTTGAAGCTTTTATTGACGCTTATATACCCTTTCTCCTGAAGTTTTTTGATCTGTATACTTATGTTTCCAGAGGTCGCGTTAGTCTTTTCTTTGATGTAATTGAAGTTGGCTTCTTCGACGGTCATCAAAATTGAGACAATTGAAAGCCTCAGTTGTGAGTGGAGCATTGGGTCCAATTCTTTGAACATAGCGTCTATTTTGTCTTATTCAGTAAAGCACCTGGTATGATAACTGAAAATATAGATCCAACTGCTAAAACTAACGGGTGATAATCTCGATCTATTAATAAGGATAAAAAACCTAAAAGGTTTAAAAACAATCCACCCAAAATGATCGGTCTAAACTTGATAATCACCCCGTTTAGTAAAATCATAATCGCCAATAAAATAAAAAATATAGGCATCGTGGCCTGACCCAATTTAAGTGAAAAAACGAGAGCCAATACTATAAGGTTAAGACCTACCACCAGTGCTACTGCTTCCGAAATAACAGATAGGTGAGTTTTCGGCTGGTTTTCTTTTCGACTCGTGCGTTTGACATAGACAAAAGAAAAAACACCAGCTAGCGGATACAAAAGAGCGACGTAGCCAGTGTAATGAAATAAACTCAATTTAATCAGAATAAATTGAGCGATCGAGACTACGAACATCAATACACCCCACGCCACAAAGAGTTTTCCCTTCTTCTGAAATGGAATTCTAGTTTCCTCTATCGTCTTCGAAATAATCGAAAGACTTTCTTCCGGTGTTAAATCACTATGGCTCATGAGAGACGTCATACATAAACTAGTTTATAATGTAAAGTTAAATAATCATTTATTTAGATTTCTATCCAAGTTAACAAGAGAAGGAGAAAAGATGGTGGAGCCGAACGGGATCGAACCGTCGACCTTCTCACTGCCAGTGAGATGCTCTTCCAACTGAGCTACGGCCCCACACGAATCTGCATGAAAGAAATGCAGTAAGAATTAAGCTAGAAGAAGATGGGTTGGGTTGTAAATCCTCAAATTGGACACCTAAGGGTAAACACCGAACCTTCTCCAAGTTTAGAATCCACAAGTATCTTCATTCCTAGTCGGTCACACATTTTTTTCACTAGGTATAGACCCAAGCCTGTGGAGCTCTCTCCTGAGGTTGGTTTCGCGGAGAGTCGTTGAAACTTTTGAAACATCAAATTCCGATCTTCCCGCGTAATTCCCGGGCCTCCATCCACGAATTGAATGTCTAAATGTTTTTCGTTTTGTTCAGTGCGAACGATGACTTCTCCGTATTCAGGAGTGTATTTGATCGCATTGCTAAGGATATTGTTGATGCAGATGATCAACCAATCTTCATGGGTCTGAATCGAGCAATTTTCAGTGGCCACAATCTCAGTTTTGAAATGAATACGTTTGCGTTGAACCTCCGATTGAAACGCCCTCGTGCAATCTTTGAGAATGGCATCCACATTCGTCGATTTCAGCTCAAGAGTGATTCCGTTCGCCTCCATTTGAGAAGCACTGAGCAGGTTTTTAATCAAAACATTCATCCGTTCACTACTCACTCGAACATCGTCGATGAATTCACCTCTACTCATCGCTTCAGGATCGGATTCCACAATGTCGCACAGTCCCAGAATTCCATTCAACGGATTTCGAAGATCATGCGCTACCAAACTCATGATCTCGTCCTTCTCTCGATTAAGAACCGAAAGATCCTGATTAGCCCGTTCCAGATTTCTGGCCGACGATACTAGCTCATCCTGTTGCATCTGATTCTTCTGGAGAAGGCCACTTAGTTCAGCGTTACGAGACTCTAATCGTTTCTGATAACCGTTGATCGTTCCCACACAGATCCATGCAACGATCACTGTGACAACCAAAGCCATCAAAATGTTGTCCAGCAGTTGCCTTCGAAGCGGCGCGAGCATCGCTTTTTCACTTTGTTCCACAATGAGATACCAGCCAAGTTCCTCTACGTAACGGCTATTCAAAAACCTCACTTCTCCATCTCTCTTGTAGCTGAATCGATTTCTCTGAGCTCCAAGTATGCGTTTGGTGCTAACCCCATTCAATCCGTCAATCTGATTGAGATTTTTATACCCCATGAGCGGGCTATTTGAAGGCCGAAGCACAATTTCTCCCTCCTCATCAGCGAAGTAAATTTGCCTTTGATAGCGACTTTCATAGTCACTGATCAGATTATTCACGCTATTCACTGTGAGTCCAACACCTGTAGCTCCGATGAAATTTCCGTAGTAATCGAAAACCCGATAGTTAATGAAGATCGTCATCGCATCCTGATTCGCGAGATCCGGATCCACGTTGATCTCGAACGCGTCGGCCATGTTTTTAACTCGAAAATACCAAATGTCTCTCGGTTCCTCTTCACTAACCGTTTTGAGAATACCGTCGGAGTGGTAATAACGGTGAGTTTTGTCCGAAACAAAGAAACTCGTGACCGTTCCATACTTCTGTTTGATCTCGTGAAGGTATTTCACGATCTGTTTGTCATCTTTTTCACCCTCAATCACCCAATCTCGCAAAAAAGTGTCGTTGGCCATCAGTGATGAGATAAAAACCGGCCTCAACAAATCTCGTTGGATCTCCGAATAAACGTTGTCCGAAGTCAACGGGAGGGAACTGTTCGTGATCGTTTGACGAATATTTCCCCGGCTCACCAGATAGCTGCTCACGCTATTGACTACAAATCCCGCCAAAAGAAGGATACATACCAGCCACGCCCATCGAAATCTCTCTGCAAATGCCATAATAAAGGATTCTCATCTAATCGGCTGAAACCAAGCGGAGTGAAAGAGCTTCTTTAGCTATGCTAGAATTTGATCAATTCTATTAAGACATCTAATTCACGAACCTATTTTCTATTCATTGCTGAGAGCCCACATTTGCAAAGTCATGGGTGTGGTCGTGCTGACGTTTCCATTGTTCTTCACCATCATGGATCATATATCCGGCCCCACGAATTGTCCGAATAAGCTGTAGCTCAAATCCGTTGTCTATCTTTTGCCGAAGGCGACTGATATGCACATCGATCACATTGCTCTGAGGATCAAAGTAATAATCCCACACGTTCTCTAGCAACATCGTCCGAGTTACCACCTGCCCCTTATGCCGGAGCATATACTCGAGCAAACGGTACTCTTGAGTTTTTAACTCGATAACCTTCTTTCCTCTCCTCGCACAGATTATGTGGAGGTCTTTTTATCATATCCTTTCGAAATCGGCAGTTATGATGCTCATCTGCGTTTGAACGTGAAAAACCTCACCGAACAGAGCAACGCCATCGGTTGGAAGGCGACCGGATCCAGTCAAGTTGCCA
>JAKSBQ010000345.1 GCA_022361075.1 Opitutales bacterium
AAGGACAGAAGTGCAGCCGGCAACGACGACAGAAAAGCCAGAAGCAGCGCGAGAGCATACGAAGGAAGCAGCAGAGGCGGTGGCAGCAGGCAGATTGGAAAGCACGGCGCCGGAAGCTGCGGCCACAACGACGAGAGCGGCAGCGACGGCGGCAACGACAACGTCTGCAGCTACAGCAAGGACTACAGAAACAGAGCCTGTTGCAGGGCTGCACTGGACCTCCAGGGCGGCGACAAGAGCAACAGGAACACGACAGTGCTGGACCTTCAAAGCGCCGGCGACAGAGACGAGGGAAGTGGCGGCGGCAGCAGAAACAGGAGGAACAGCAGCCTTGAACCGCAGACGCAGCGATGGAAGCCACCGACCAGCCTCGGTGCAAGCGGCGGGCCAACGAGAAAAGAAAAAGCAACCGCAACCGCCGCACTCGAGCCAGGAGAGAGCGCGCGAAAAAGCGAAGGCGGGAACAAGCACCCAGGCACAAGAGAGAGAATGCACTGACGTGGACTCTCGGCAACCGTGAATACCACCGCCTGGCGCAGTCGCGCCGCCACACGAAGACGGCACAGGCATGGATAAAGCCAGTCACTGACATGAAGAAAGACGATCAGGTACGCACACTGCAAACGCTAAACAATGATTGACACAGCCCGCAGACGAGCAGCAAAGCACCAAAGCACGCAGACTACGTCCGGTGGATGGAAGAGCAAAAGCGCAGTCAGCCGTACTGGTGGAAGGAAAAGTTGAAGCTCAGGTGGTCACACCAAGCGTTCACCAGCCACCGGCGGCGGGTGCAGGTACGTGATTGCATTGGCCAAACACTGCTGTACTGTACTTACACATTGCACAGGTACTCGACAGATTCTGTGCCCAAGTCAAGGCGGAAGCCGCAACGGGTGAGGACAAGGACAAAAACGTCGTGATGCTGTACGGCGGAGCCACGTTCTCTTCTACTTTTCGCCACAAAGATCCTACTCAGCGTACCTTAGGCGCACCCAACGCCAAGCTCTTCCGGAGCTGCTGCAAGGTGTTTGGTGTCCACAACGTCACCAGGATCGACGAGTATCACACCACTGCTAACTGCGCTATGTGTGGAACCCGACTGGATAGTCGAAGCCGCCCACCCAATGAGAAGGAGAAAGCACGCGGCTGCCACGCGTGGATCTCTATACGCGGCCTCAAGTACTGCCCGAAGTGCCACAAATTCCTTAGCCGCGATTGTAATGCGGCACTG
>JAKSBQ010000245.1 GCA_022361075.1 Opitutales bacterium
GCAAGACGATACTCGAGTCCGAACGGAATGAAAACCGTACGCGCGTCGATCGTATCACCCGCGGTGGTGCCGCGGTACAAAGCGGTGCCGAGGCCGATCGTAAACCGCGTTTCCGGCACCTCGTACCCGAAGAAGAAGGCGGTGCCGAGAAGCGGCTCAAAGTACGAGGAGGAGGAACCGGTCGGGAGAATCGCCGAGAGGGACGCGGCTCCGCGGCTCCGACGCGGCGCACGCTCGACCGGCGCGTCGGCAACCTCCGGTTCCGCAACCGCGCTCTCCGGTTCGGCAGCGAGGGGACGACTCTCCTCTGCTTGTGCGATCGGAGCGACGAGTTCCAGGAGCGCCGACTCCACCATCGTTGCGACCGCGGTTTGCAGCTCGAGGTCGAGCAAGAAATCGATCGCCGCCGTGTCCTCAACGGCGAAGATCTCCGTTGCCTCGGCCACGTCGACGATCGCAATGCGGTACGCGAGATCGGTCCCGATCCGTTCGATATGTGTGAGCACAAAGAATGTAAACGCGGACTCGCTCACGAAGCGTTCGCGTTCGTCGGGGTCCTCGGGAAGCTCCTCGGCCGGCACAAACACAAGATCGACGGTGTATCGCTCGAGTTGGAGCGCAACGCTCTCTCGGACGACCGCCGTGAGCTCTTCGGAAACGTCGGTGTCGCTTGTAACGGTATGTGCGATCCGCGGTCGTTGCGGCTCCTCGGCGTACAGCGAGTGGGTACTGAGGAGAGTTGTACCGACGAGTAGAAGGATCGATCGAAGCGCGCGGTGGTTCATATATACCTTCCCTCCCAGAGCATACTAAAAAGATGTCTCGATATCCATTTTTCGATCCGGGTGGACCTTAGGCGTGCGCGATCGAGAGCTCCACCGCACCCTCCGCAAGCGCCCGCGTGAGGGCGGCGAGTACCGTCTCCTCCGGCGCTCGCGCAAACGAAAAGGTGCGTCGGCCGATATCCTCAAGGTAGTGCGCGTCGGAGTCGCAGATGAGCGTGTGATCTCCCGTATCGATCTCAACCGGGAGCTTGATCACCTCGA
>JAKSBQ010000459.1 GCA_022361075.1 Opitutales bacterium
ACACAGGGTATCCCCAGTCTCAAACATTCTGTATAGAGCTCACCTGCAGAATGTTTGCAAATAATTCCGTCCCACTTCGACTTGCTGAGCAACCAGTCAGGGTCATTTTGGGCAACCGCCTGATCATCCACAAAAGCGTGCCATTTTTCATGAAACCGGTTGAACGTGGAAATTCCGTTAAGGATTTTCGCGTTTTCTTCCAATCTTGTTTTGAAAACCAACGCAATGCGTAAATGCCGACTCATTAATATGCCACAGGGGGAATAAGGGTTCTTTAAAAGCATCTCAGAATTCAAACCAAAGTCAAACCCCGTCGCCGCATAGAAAAAGCCTCGGACCACGCCGAGGCTTTTGCGGACTTAAGTTGTTACTAGATTACTTAAAACTCAAACGTATTGGTCAAAGTAATCGTACGAGGTTCCCTGATGCGCATCGCACCAAAAGAACCATCCGGTTGAACGGTAACAGGTAGCAACTCGTCTTCTGAGAACATGTTACGAACATTCAGCTGTATTCTCCAGTCGAGTTTCTCGGTGAGCCTAGTTTGGTAACCGACCCACAGGTCTACTGCACTCTCGGACTTGCCCTTGTAAGGGTTGCTTACGTCATATACCAACACTCCTTCTGAATTGGTAATCACGGGAAATCCCGTTACCGCCTTGTCCTGCCATCGGTAGGACATACCCACGTTCGCACCTTCCAAGCGACCTTCCTGGAATGAATAATTCGTCACTAAATTGAATCTCCAGGGACGAAGTTCAGGAACATCTGCCCCTTCGAGTGCTTTCCAAAGATTGTAGCCCGCCATCGTCTCACGGCTAAACTTACCACGTGCACTCTCTCCAGTGTGACCGGAAACCTCATTCCAATCTCCGTCACCACCCCACAGGCGCATGTCCCCTGCTGGCCCTTGGAACTCGGCCCAACGTTTTTCAATCCAGTCGACATAAGGTTGAGCCAGATCTGAACGACTCGCCGAAGTCTTTGACGCGTTGAAAGTGATGTCCCATCCAGGAACTAGGTTAGCATATATCTCAAACTCATCACCTTCTGAAACAGTGGAACCGGTTACTTCCAATCCAGATGCACCGAAGTTGGTCACTCCACCATAGCTTGGTGTGCTGTAACCATCCAACGCCCATGCATCCTGAAAACTCTGTGGGACTTGAGTGGCAAACCAAGCATCAATAGATGCCTGCATCTTCTCATAAGTTGCATCAAGAGCAGCCTGTGAGTAGGCAAATGTGGAACCGTCAGCCTCGAAGACAAATGGCCCGTCCGGACGCCAAGTAACTGCTTCACCATTCGATGTGTATCCGTAGATCGTGCTTGCAGGCCAAACTCCGGGTTCGTTCGCAAACTTATAAGCGGCTCTCTGTCCCCATGCCTCGACTGCACCAATAAGGTATTGACCTCCAATGGAATCGGTCAAAGTCGCATTGGATACGGTAGTTTTGTAGTGAACCCATTTGATCGATAATCTGCCATCCATGAGAGTCAGGGTCGCTCCATACTCCTTGGTTTCACCAGATGGGTTGCCGACAGGATTTCCAAGAATATCACGACGACTGGAATCTGGCTGAAAGTTTTCCGACCGATTATAGAACAGGCTCAAATCCGCATAACCAGGAAGGTTTTCGCGAATGGAGTGCGGCAGATGAGTCACGATACTGTAAGTCTTGGATGTACCCGTAACTTTGGATCCGCTACTGGGAACGATCCATGAAGGATCTAAAGGATCGACTAAACCATCACCCAAACTTGGTGGGTTGCCAGCATCGCGAAACTTATCCGTGTCCTTACGAATACCTACCATTGGGATGATGGTTTCGTTGAACCAGTATCCTTGCCAAATGATAGCAGATGAGGTTACTTCGTCCTCGAAATTTCGAGCAGTTCGGTAGGTTTTGTCATTATATCCGACCAAGTCATTGTTGTGGTTCAAGAGTGGAATCTGTTGCCATGCGTTTCCTTCATTGTTGTAAACATTGATCGTAGAATCCACTAAGTTGATCTCTTTCGAGATGTTGCTGAGGTTCGCACCTGAAGCACTTGACTGACCTCTCAGATCACCACCGAGATAGTGGAACATGATATTGTCACGCACTGATTGTCCTACCGCACCTTGACCAGCGTTAGGCTCATAGTTTTCTGACAAATAATACCGATCATAGCTGCGACTCTGGAATTTTTGAGTTTGACGGCTCAAAAGTCCTGTAAAAACGTTCTTACCCAGGATTTTTCCGAGGAAGGAGTCCTCCCCAGCGATTTCTTTGAAATCCACTTCGGCAAATGCAGTCAAACGAGCAGTCTCGCGGTCGCTGCTTGCCCAGTAGCCACCCGCACTACCTCCACCGGCAATTGTATAAGGACGCCCTACATTTGGATTTGGAGAGCCATCAATCAAGGTCTCAACGAGGTCCACGGTGATCACCGCTCCATCGCCAGCCATAAAATTGTCGTAGCCCCACTCAGCATTTTGTTGGTCAAAAACCACCTCATAACCCACGTTTCCACCCAAAAAAGTTTGAGCGACCGAAGCATTAAACGCCTCAAAGTCATTCCACTCTCTCTTGTTCGGACCTTCGAGAAGTTTGTCATAGAAGTCGAAAATGGATGCATCGGTAAGCGAACGGGCTTTGTAAGCGTTGATACCTGCATATGGCAGACCCGCACGTGATGCATAAAAATTGTAGGTATTGATACCGCGTATGTTGTTACCACCAACAATTGAGTTATCTACAGGAGTCGATGTATTGGGCCATCCCTGAACCTTTGAAGGGTAAGAAATGCCCTGAACACCATTGTCAAACACGGTCACCACCCCATCAAATACCCGGTTACCCGGAGGTCCTAGCCAAGGATTACTTTGTGCAAGATTTTCACCATCTCGCTGAGCAAAGGTAATCTGACCCATTTCGCTAAACCAAGGAGTAATCGCATCGAGAGGAGGGGAAACGCGCGGTCTGTTGCCCTCGATTTCACCTTTTTCATAACTCATACGAATGGAGGTAGTCATGTCATCATTATTCAGCGCTGCAGGTGTCCAGTTTAAAGCGCCATAGACACGGTCATCATCCTTGAATGCAGGGTCCTGACGATATTTGGTCTTATTTCTCAGCACTGACAAACGCACAGCCAACACATCATCGATAACCTCCTTGTTGAAATCACCACTGAGGCGAAAAGTTCCCCAATTGTCCAATTGAACCTGTACCTCATTTTCGTCCGCAAATACTGCAGTATTGGTACTCGCATTCACGATACCTGCAGGGCTACCGATACCAAAAAGAATGGAATTCGGTCCTCTCTGTAGATCGATGCGGCCTACATTATAGGTATCCCATGGTATATCCGAGATGAAATAGTTTCGGGTATTATCTGCCTCAGTCAATCCGCGAACACGAGTGTTGGCGATAGGACTTGTGCGATTGGTATGGGTCAGGATCGCGCCGTCACCTTCGCCGAGAAAATTACCGCCCTGTCCGGCGACTTCAGTGTTAGTTGTATAGACAAGTAATGTTTCGGCATTGGTCGCACTAGTGTCCTGCAAGAATTCTTCAGTGATAACCGATACCGCCGAACCAACATCCTTAAGATCCGTACGGATACGGGTCCCTGCTAGAGTCGCTCCGGCCAGATAGCCTTCGTCCTCTTCAGATTCAATCAGAAATGGACTTAACTCATAAACTTCCTCGTCGTCTGCCTCCTGTGCGACAGTCTTCAGAGAAAAGAAGGTTAACAAAACAGCAAGGAATAGCCTGACTGCATATTGATAATATTTCATAGTTTAGTATATGTTTTGAGGTTATACGTAGCATATAACTTTTAGAACTGATTATACCTGAACAAGATACACTCACACATTCACAACAGACATATATCTGCTGAAAAAATCTCAGCGTTACCTAAGTAGATATATTTAGCTTCTAGGGTTTGGGTTATACTACTCTCGCAGTATGCAGCTATATTAACTTAAGGGCGTTAAATGTTCTATTAGAACCATAAGCTAAAAAATTAGAAATATTTCTTTAGCGTGCTCATTTTTTGAGTATCGCAAGTGGATCGAGAAAATAAGCTTAATTTACAAACAAACGTTCTCATTATTTGTAGAATTCAATAATGCTACTTTACTTCTAGGCGATTACCGCGACTCACTTTATAGTTAAAGGGGTTTAGGTATAAAGTCCTAGGGTCGGGTAATTGTTTGAATCAAAGAGCCGGCGGGGAACTGTCGGCTCTTCCTCTTTTACCGGGTGATCAAGAAAATAAATTCAATTTACAAACAACAGAGCTCATCGCGTGTGGAGGGAATTTATGTTATTTTCAACACGACTTTGAGTCTAAGAGGAGTTACAAACAACAGCTGAGAAAGGGGCACTCAGCATAATGAGGAGTAACAAAAAATAAGGCTAATGACAAAATTCGTTAGCCTTAATTTATTGGATGTAGATTATGAAAACTTTTCTTCTATTAATAACTGTTCTGACAGTTCTAAATGATACTTTCTCAGAAATCGAACAACCGAAACTAGTGGATAAGCATGCAAACGCTGAAACTCAAAACCTGTATCAAAACCTCAAATCGCTTGCAGGCAATAAAACCCTATTCGGACATCAAAATACCAATATTTATGGTGTGAAGTGGAGAAACAAAGAAAACTTCTCCGATGTCTTCGATATTACAGGATCGTTTCCAGCGGTCTACGGGTATGATTTTTGGCACATCGAGACAGAAGCTTCTGGAGTGGAGCCCGTCGACTACTCTTTCGATGACTACGTCAGATGGACTAAATGGGCAATCGCCAAAGGCTCCCTCGTCACCTTCTCATGGCACCAGTTCAATCCCGTCACAAAAAAAAGCTTTTACGACTTAACACCAGCGATGAGCTCCATTCTTCCCGGAGGATCAAATCACGAAATGTACAAGGCACAACTGGACCTTCTCGCAGAGTTTTTTCATCAGATCGCTCCACACCCGATTATTTTTCGCCCCTACCATGAGCACAACGGTGACTGGTTTTGGTGGGGCAAGGGTGTTTGTAAGGAAGAAGACTACATCCAAATCTGGAGATTTATGGTGAACTACCTAAAGGACGAAAAGAAGGTTCACAATCTTCTCTATGCCTTCTCCCCTGATCGCAGCAGAATCGATCTCGAAAAGGGCTTTGAAGATTACTTTTACGGCTATCCAGGAGATGACTATGTAGACATCTTCGGGCTAGACAACTACTGGGACGTCGGCCATCCGCAAAATGAGGATCCCGTCGAAATCAATCAGGAAAGATTCATCACCAGCCTCGAAGCACTCGTTGATCTAGCAAACCAACATGGTAAAATCGCAGCCCTTACCGAAACGGGAATCGAAGGGCAACGGGATCCTAAATGGTGGACCCGGCGACTACTCGCAGGCCTCAATCACAGTCCGAAAACAAAACAAATCCTCTGGGTGCTCGTTTGGAGAAACGCCAACGAACAGCATGATAAGAAGCATCACTTCTACGCCCCACACAAGAGACATCCAGCTGCCGACGATTTCATTAAGTTTCGAAAAAACGAACGTATCCTTTTCGAAGGCGACTACACGGGAATCTATTCTAAAGATTCACTGGTACTCGAAAAATGAATCATTTCGCAAACAATTGATCTCATGGTGAATCCGTCAAGTTTCCGATATAGTTAGCCGTGTTGAACAGCTGGAAACTCAGCCCGCGACTTTATTCACTACCCTTTTGTTTTTATGGAAAATACTGAGAATCATTCATCAATAAATGAAGCAACTACCCCGTTGAAGCTCTCAGAAAAAATTGGTTACGGACTGGGAGATACCGCGTCGTGCCTCTACTACAATACCTTCGCGATGTTTCTGATGTATTTCTACACCGACGTTTACGGACTTGCTCCCGCCGTTGTCGGAACGATGTTTCTGGTCACCCGTATTTGGGACACTTTCAACGACCCACTCATGGGCATCCTCACCGACCGCACCAAAACAAAAAACGGAACCTTTCGCCCATGGCTGCGCTGGATGCTTATCCCATTCATGATCGCTGGCGTCCTGACCTTTTACACACCCGACTGGAACATGACAGCGAAGATCATCTATGCCTACGTGACCTACACTTTTGTCGGGATGGCCTACACAGCAATCAACATTCCATATTCTGCACTGATGGGTGTGATGTCTTCAGATGGAAACCAACGCACCATCCTCTCATCATGGAGATTCATCGGTGCATTTTCCGGCAACATCATTGTTCAGTTTTCACTGCTCAGGCTGGTTTCCTTTTTTGGAAACGGAAACGAAAAAATCGGGTTCTTTTGGTCGTTCGTAGTTTTTGCGCTGATGGCTGGTGGGATGTTTCTGACCACCTACTACACCACCAAGGAACGCATCGCTAAGCCAAAAAATCAGGAAAATAACCTGAAGGCCGACTTCTCCGAATTACTCAAAAACGGCCCATGGCTCGCCCTGTGCCTCGTTGGGGTGCTGACGCTAATCTGGATCTCGATTAAGAGCGCAGCCATCATCTATTACTTCAAATACTACGTCGGCAACCAGGACGGAGCATCCACGTTCATGTGGACAGGTAGTATCTTCACCATACTCGGAATCACACTCACCAAACAATTCACAAGCATTTTCGGAGGAAAAAAAAGAGCCTATCTTTTCTTGAATGTCATCACTGCGATCATGATGTTTGCGTTCTTCTTCGCCAAACCCGAAAGCACGATTTCCATCTACGCACTGCATTTGCTCGGATCCTTTTTCTCTGGGCCGCTACTTCCACTCACTTGGGCCATGTTTGCGGACACAGCAGACTACGCAGAGTGGAAATTTGGCCGTCGGTCAACTGGACTCATCTTCTCAGCAGGTACCTTTTCTCAAAAATTTGGGTGGACCATTGGCGGTGCGATCGCCGGATGGTTACTCGCGTTCTACAAATTCGAAGCCAATGCAGAGCAGTCCGCAGATTCGCTAAAGGGCATCGTTTTGCTGATGAGCATCATCCCCGCCATCGGAGCAGTCATTGCTGGAATCGCCGCGCTCATCTATAAAATCGATGACAAACTAGAGAAACAAATGCAGGCCGACCTTGCTGAACGCAGAGCGGAAAGCTAGTATTCAACCTTCAAACTTGACGTTGTTACACGATCCATGAGCGCGCTTATCCGGAGGGCAATGCTCCGTCATCGCCGTTTTCTAACGTTGAGCGTAACAATCCAACAGAAAACACCTTCTTTCTACCCATCCTAACTTGCCACTCGTCCAATAATCTCAAGGCATGCCCTGCCATTGTGGTACGGGCATTTCCACAGACCGACTTTGTATTCATCCTGAGATGGGTTTCCCTCTGAGTCTGCCTTCCAAAACCACTCACCGTTCTCACGATCGATGATGTTTGCCTTCGTGTAACCCCAAATCCTGCAAGCGAGTTCCAGATAACGCTCCTCGCCACTCAACTCGAAGGTGTTATAAAATCCTACAATTCCTTCTGCTTGTGGCCACCAATGGCGATAATGGTCCTGTTCACCAGTCGCAACGTGCAATTCTTCAAGCACTGCAAAGTCCCTCGACACACCACCTTTGGCTACTTTTTCGGCCATTTGGATCGCCGTCCTCTCAACTTCGCTAAGTAAATCGGTCTCGCCTAACACAACCGCTGCCTCGTGCAGTAACCACGAACCTTCGATATCATGCCCGAAAGAAATATTACCTGAGCTCAGCTTCCACTGTTCATCAAAGAAAAGCCCAAACGAACGATTCTTCCGCAAGATTCGATGGAGAAAAACTTCGATCAAATTCTTCAGTGCCTGTTTCAGTGAATCCCCTTTCCACACACGATACAGATTGGTGTAAGCTTCCAGAATGTGGAGGTGGGTGTTCATTGTTTTGAGGGCGTTTTCATCCTTTTCACTCAAACGGACGTCCTCCAACGGCGACCAATCACGCCTCAGCGCCTCCAAATAACCGTTGTTAACTGGATCAAAACTGTAGGTCTCGATCACTCGAAAAAGCTCGATCGCGAGTTCTAAAGCTTTTTCATGCCCACACGCACGATAATATTCCACGCATCCATAGATGGTAAAAGCCAGCGCATAAATCTGCTTACGATCACTCAAAACCTCTCCGTTTTCATCCAACGTCCAGAACACACCTCCATGCTCCCTATCGACAAAACGGGCGGTCATGTATTCATAAGCCCTTTTCGCAGTCCGGAGGTATTCTTTTTCGGGAAACCGGCGATAAGCTGCAGAAAAAGTCCAGAGTATCCTCGCGTTCAAAACGGCGCCCTTTGGAGCTCCTTCTCTCACTTGATTTTGATGATCCAACTCACCTACAAATCCTCCGTTTGCATGATCAATCGTGTGCTCCATCCAATAATCTAAGATTCTGAAAAGCTCCGATTGCAGCTCACTCTTCAGTGTCTGAGCGTCCATACCGTCAGTCTTCGAGGGATTGATTACGGTCGATCAACGAGTTGATCGCAGAAACGGAAGCTGCTGAACGAAGTCCATCCTCCGGAGTATTCATGACGTAATCGACTAGACGCTCGATCGAAGAAGTCGCTACATGCATACGGGTGTCCGACGAGGCGTAATAAATAAACACGCAGCCGTCTTCATCAGCGATCCAACCGTTTGAGAAGACCACGTTGGATACATCACCCACCCGCTCTTCTCCCATGGGTGCGATAATAAATCCTGCCGGTTTGTGGGTGATCCGAGTCAGATCCTCCGAATCAGTCATGAAGAGGTAGAGCACGTAACGCAGTCCTGCAGCAGTGTTTCGAACACCATGTGCAAGATGCAGCCAACCTTGATCCGTTTTAATCGGTGCGGGGCCCTGTCCATTTTTCACCTCATAAATGGTGTGATAGGTTTTGGCGTCGACGATGCTTTCTTCTTTGATTTCCGGCTTCAAAATGTCTTCACACAGACCAAACCCGATTCCGCCGCCGGAGCCTGTATCGATGAACCCATCCTGTGGGCGAGTGTAAAATGCATACTTTCCGTCCACAAATTCCGGGTGAAGCACCACATTCCGCTGCTGACCGCTGTAAGTGATCAGATCTGGTAGTCGCTCCCAGTTCACAAGATCCTTGGTGCGCGCGATGCCGGCCGCAGCAACCGCACTGCTGGTGTCAGCGGCGGGAGCGTCAGGGGCTTTCCGCTCTGTACAAAACACTCCGTAAACCCAACCATCTTCGTGACGGGTCAATCGCATGTCGTAGACGTTGATATCCGGGTCCTCAGTTTCAGGCAGGGTGATCGGGCGTGCCCAAAACCTAAACTCGTCCACCCCGTTGTCACTCTCTGCTACGGCGAAGTAAGACTTACGATCCCACCCCTCGACACGGACAACGACGATGTATTTCCCGTTCCACTTCATCGCACCCGCGTTGAAGGCAGCGTTGACTCCGATTCGCTCAAGCAACAAGGGATTGGTTTCCGGATTCAGATCGAAGCGCCACTCCAATGGAATGTGATCGGCTGTGACCACTGGGTTTTTCCATCTTTCGTAAATTCCATGGATCTGATCGACTTTGGTATTTTGCCTGTCGATCAAGTTGCGATGCTGCGAACGCAGCAGCTTTAGTCGGGTGTTAAAATGGTTCATGTCTCAAAATTAAAAAAGGGTAGCGAATCACTCTTACAGGCTGATTTATCCATTTGATCCTGATATCTTAGTGCATTTCCATCCGCGCCGGAATGAGAACCCTTGTCTGAAAATTTTGAGTGTTTCTCCAAAAAACAAAATTCCTATAATTCCGGCCTAAGGATCTCATTTTAAGAACCCGAAACATTCCCTAAAATACCCCAGACAGCGGATTTTGAAGATTCGCCCAACTCAAATTTCATGATGACACGCAGAGACTTTATTCAAACAGGAGCCGCCACTACTGCCTTTGCCAGTACACTCACATTAGGTTCGGCTTCAGAAAAATCGCCTATGAAAAAAAAGACTAACCCACTGGCCAACTGGAAG
The DNA here is from genome assembly GCA_022361075.1 of Opitutales bacterium. Lineage (GTDB taxonomy): Bacteria > Verrucomicrobiota > Verrucomicrobiia > Opitutales > JAFGAQ01 > JAKSBQ01. The sequence continues at coordinate 9,991 of JAKSBQ010000459.1, forward strand.
GGCTTCAATTTGATGCCTTTCTTCTCCGTCTTTCATTCAGAAGAAGCATACCGCAACCTGAGTATCTCCGAGCTCGATCTAAAATGGATACGGGATTGGGGGTTTACCTACGTTCGGCTTCCGTTCGACTACTGGTTTTTTGTCAAGGGAGATGCTATTCAGAGCAAAAAGATGGATCCAGCCAACATTCGAAACCTTGATGAAGCCGCTCTCGAAAAACTCGATGTCGCACTGGAAAAATGCATCGAATATGGGCTTCATGTCACACTAAACATGCACCGATGCCCCGGTTACTGCATCAACGGTTGGGATTACGAACCATTTAATCTTTTTAAATCACCTGAGGCCGAGGACGCTTTCTTGTTTCTGTGGGAGTTCTTGAGCAATCGTTACAAAGGAATCTCATCCCAAGTCCTTAGCTTCAATCTGCTCAACGAAGCTCCAAACATCGACGAGCGAATGAGCCGCGAGGACTATCGTCGGGTCATGCTCCGGGCAGAAAAAGCGATTCACACAATTTCGCCCGATCGAGAGATCATCATAGACGGCACCGGTGTTGGGCGGGACATCGTACACAACATGATCGGTGAAGACGTGCATCAAGCTTTTCATGCCTACGATCCTTTCAGGTTAACGCATTACCAAACCTACTGGGTAGGCGACAATTCCGACTGGCCCGTGCCCACCTGGCCTTACCAAAATGAAGATGGTTCGGTCTCTGATGAACGACATCTCCGCTTGCAGGTCGCACCTTGGGCAGAACTCGCAAAACAAGGAATTGGTGTTCATTGCGGAGAATTTGGCTGCTATAAACGCACCCCACACAAGGTAACGCTGGGGTGGTTTGAAGCCCTCATGGAGATTCTTAAAGAATACGATATCGGCTACAGTCTTTGGAACTTCAGAGGGGAATTTGGAATCATCGATTCAGATCGCCACGACGTGGAATACGAAGACTGGCATGGGCACAAACTCGACCGCAAACTGCTCAACATCCTGCTCAAATATCTCTAATTTCGTTTCCACTGTGTCCTGAGCGCCAGGGTTCCCGACAAAATGAATATCCAGCACTGTTAGTAAACTCACTAATTCCTGTGAACAGCTAAATTCCGTAGTATTTTTTAACAGATTCTGGAATACTAGGCATTGTTAAGTCACTTCAAAGTGTTTAAGGTGTCTCCGACATTCCGTAAATCAGTTTCCTCGAATCGGACTTCAACTAAACCATGGAACAGGAAGCATTAATTCAAGAATCTGTGGAACTCGCGCGGCGTTGGCAGGCCCGTGCAAGCGAACTGGTTAGCCCATTTGATCACCGCTTTCACAATAGAATGAACCGGATGTTAAAGCATCCTGAAGATAAGGCTCTGCTTATCGAGTTGATGGATCAATGTTTTCGATCGAAGAACAATAAGCGCGTGGTGAACCAGATCATTTTTTTGCTTAAGAAACACGGCATTGCCAACTTCTTCTCACCCTCCGAAAAAGCACTGCTCAGTTTCTTTCAACGCTTTGCAGCAATTGCTCCCAACCTATCTGTTCCCGCATTTGTAAATTACATTCGTAACGACTCACGAACCGTCGTTTTGAAAGGCGAACCCACTCCGTTTGGGAAACACCTGCAGAAAAGGAAAAAACATGGAGTTCATTGTATCAGTAATCTAATCGGTGAAATCGTTTTGGGTGAAGAGGAAGCGGAAAGTCGGATCCATAAGTATCTCGAGGCACTTAAAAATCCAGACATTGAGTATCTTTCTATCAAGCTCTCCACTCTCTACTCGCAGATCAATACGCTGAACTTCGAAGGAACAGTTGAAGTGCTAGTAGATCGCTTAAGCAAGCTGTTTCATGCCGCACAAGAGAACGCAACTCGCGACACCAGTCAGGCAAAATACATCAACCTAGACATGGAGGAATACCGCGACTTACCCATCACCATTGAAGTTTTCCGTAAGACCCTTTCCCAACCGGAATTTAAAAACCTCCACGCCGGCATCGCGATTCAGGCTTATCTGCCCGACTCGATTCACTATCAGAAACAACTCACGGCATGGGCAATCGCACGGGTCAGAGATGGCGGTGCTCCGATAAAAATCCGTCTGGTCAAAGGGGCCAACATGGAGATGGAGTTCACCGAAGCAGACTCCAAGGGATGGAGAATAGTCACTTACGAGGAAAAGCTCGATACGGACGCAAACTACAAACAAATGGCAGACTTTGCGTTACGGCCGGAGAATGCTGTGGCTGTAAACCTCGGTGTGGCCTCTCACAATCTTTTCGAGATCGCGCATGCAGTTACGTTGGCGAAGCACTACGGAACACTGGAATTCCTCACCATCGAAATGCTTGAAGGCATGAGTGAGTCTGCTCGCCAGGCGATCCACGAGGACACCATGCCGGTGATGCTTTACGCACCGGCGGCGGCTAAGGCTCAATTTACGAATGCCATTGCCTATCTTGTTCGCCGTTTAGACGAGAACACGGGTGAACAGAATTTCATTCGCCATTCTTTTGGACTAAGGGTTGAAAGCAAAAGCTGGCAAAAGCAGAAGGACTTGTTTGTCGCTTCATTCAAGACTTTGGAGGACCTAAAAAACGATCCCAAGCGACAGCAAAATCGACTGACGGAAACGCATGACCGATCGACTGGTAAAATGACAACTGAAGGAAGTTTCCAGAGCGAAGCAGATACGGACTTCGTATCGGAACCTAATCGTAAGTGGGCAAAGCAAATCATTCAAAAATGGAAATTCTCTGAAACGAGCCCTGTTCCCCAACTTCCAATCGTTGTGAACGGACAAGAAGTGTTCGAAGGAAAATCGACAACGACTCAATTCGATCATTCTCAACTACCTCTGGAGGTCCCAATCGCCAATTGCGCAATTGCTGACAAAGACGATATTCAAGCTGCGGTCGAGTGTGCGGCAAATGATCATGACGGCTGGCGAAAACTGAGCGCGAAGGAACGCGCAGATCAACTGCGCGAGGTAGCTGTGGAGGTTCGGAGAAACCGAGATAATCTGATTGGCGTCGCTGCTGCAGAGCTTGGCAAGGTGTTCACCGAAACAGATGTAGAAGTGTCAGAAGCCGTCGATTTTCTAGAGTTTTACGCGCAAAGTGCAGAATACTGGGAAAATCAGCCTCATTTGGAAACATCAGGCATAGGTGTGGGTTTGGTTGTGCCTCCCTGGAATTTCCCAATCGCGATTCCACTTGGTGGCGTAGCGGCAGCATTAGCTGCGGGAAACCCAGTGATTCTCAAACCTGCCAGTGCTGCGATGGCCTGTGCATATGAATTTTGCAAATGCTTTTGGGCTGCTGGTATTTCTAAAAATACCCTGCAGCTCCTTCCATGCCCCGGCGCACTCGCGGGGAAACACCTGATTCCGAATCCGAAGATCGATTTTGCAATTCTCACAGGCGGCGAGGAAACAGCCTATCACATGCTAAAGACGCGTCCCGATCTTTATCTGACGGCCGAAACTGGAGGAAAGGATGCGACCATCGTCACTGCAATGGCAGATCGTGAACAGGCCATCCGTAATATTTGCCACTCCGCTTTTTCCAATTCCGGACAAAAGTGTTCAGCGACTTCACTGCTCGTCCTGGAAAAGGAAGTTTATGAAGACCCTGATTTTAAAGAGTCCCTTGTCGATGCTGCCAGTAGTTTACCTGTCGGAACACCCTGGAACTTAAAAAATAAAATCAGTAAGCTGGTAAATCCCGCATCTGGAGCACTCCAACAAGTGCTTGAATCCCTCGAAGAAGGAGAAAGTTGGGCACTGGAACCGAGCTACATCGACAACAACCCCTACCTTCTCAAACCCAGTATCAAATGGGGTGTTCAACCTGGCAGCTTTTGTCACGTCACTGAACTCTTTGGACCGGTGCTTTCAGTGATGTGTGCGGATGATCTTCAGCATGCAATCGATCTGGTTAATGCCACGGGCTATGGGCTGACTTCCGGCATCGAATCACTCGACGAGCGCGAAATCGAAATCTGGCGGGAAAGCATTTTTGCGGGGAATCTCTACATCAATCGCGGAACGACTGGCGCCATCGTCTTACGCCAGCCTTTCGGAGGCATGGGGAAATCCGCAATCGGAGCCGGACGCAAAGTGGGACACTACAATTACATCACACAATTCATGAAAATCCGTGAACCAGACAGCCTGACAACGAGTGATACGATAGAAGTTCCTGATTCATTGCAGAGCATGGTCGAAGAATTTTCAGACCTTTCTGATGTTGATGCCAAGAGATTGAGAATTGCACTCAGCTCTTACACTCAGGCTTTCAAAGAAGAATTTTCTAAGGAGCATGATTTTTTCCAGGTTCGTGGAGAGGATAACATCTTTCGCTATTTGCCTGTTCACCACATCGTCATTCGAATCCGGGAAAATGACAGTTCATTGCCTGCACTTCAGCGCATATTTGCGGCAGAAGTCAGTGGAGTTTCATTTGATCTTAATTTCGAGTCAGGAAACAAACTTCATGATTTCCTAGCCGAACACCGGAGTGATTTGAAGCAACTCAGAGACCTGAAAATTCAGAGCGAAGAGGAATTTTCAAAAAATCTAAATGGCTATGAACGAATCATCTATGCAGATGTAGAAAAAGTCTCAGACTCAACCTATGAAGCTGCGGCAAAAGACGCAGTCTTCATTTGCCGACAACCTCCGCTGACAAATGGACGTCTGGAATTGCTCAACTACTTCAACGAGCAGAGCATATCCCACAGCTATCACCGCTACGGTAATATTGGATCGAAACAAATAAGGCACCAACCCAGTGTTAGCATGATTGCGTGATTCCGATTTTTAACACCGACTCTTTGATTTTTATCACCGGCTCTTTTATCCTTACGAACTTCTGCTTTTTCAACGGCTTGTGCCTTAAAAGGACTTGAGTTGATCTCACTCGCTTTACAGTTACCGTCATTAGGAATAGATTGATCATGCAGCAAAGCACTAAATTCATTCCAATATACGCTGCACTGATCCTCGCCCCTTTTATTGTAATTCCCGGTTTGTGGGAATATGCCAATCTCCCCAAGTTAGTAATCATCCAGACCTGCGTTGGGGTTACTTTTTCATTAGCCCTTGCGGAACAGGCATTTCGGAAAAAACTCGTTCAAAAGGCAACTGATCCTCTACTTTTCTTTCCATTCCTGATAGTCACATGGGCAGGGCTAAGTCTCCTTTGGAGTATTGATAGTTTTCGGGCATATCATACCTGGCTTCAATGGATAGGGGCCTTCTGTGTTTATGCATTTATTCTAGTTGGCGGACATGCAAACACGATCGCCAACCGCTTACTTCATATTTTCCCGATCACTGGATTATTAGTCAGTCTTCTGGGAGTCATCCAGCATTACCTAGAGTTTTCATTACTCGAACAATCAGTGGCTCCAGCAGCCACCTTTTTTAATAAGAATGTAGCCGCTCATTTCCTACTGCTGAGCATTCCGTTCACAATGGGTGCTATCTGTAAATTCAAGTCGCTGGTTAGGGTAGTTTTGTATCTGAGCCTTTTCTCGCAAATCCTCTATTTCTTCATCGTGAGATCGGAAGCTTCGATCATCGCACTTTGCATCTCCGTTATAGTATGCAGTCTAATTTTCAGCCTTAAATTTGCTCTGCAAAAATCTCATCTCTATTTGGCATTACTTGCAATATGCCTTGCTGCTATCGCTTTTCCTCTCTCACAGTTAAACCCATCTTACACTCAAGCCAATTTGACAAATGATCTGCATGCGCATTGGCAGGCCGTCACTCAACTTGAATCCACCAAAGAAACCTCGGAAATTGAAAGTAGCGGAATAGATCGAACACCAACTGGGAGTATTCCACTTCGTCTATCACTTTGGAGGAACACGTTTCAAATAATCAAAGATCATCCTTTGATTGGCACAGGACTCGGAAGTTGGAACGAATATTATCCCAAAGCTGTTGCGAAAACCAAAGATCAGAGGGCAATTGCCCTGACAGTGCTCCCCAATACTGCTCACAATGACTACCTTCAATATGCAGCAGAAACTGGACTTGTTGGTATTCTGCTTATTTTAGGTTTTGCAGCTTTCATTCTGAAAAAGCAGTTCCAATCCAAATTCCATACTTTTCGAAGTCCAGCTACTATTTCCTTACTAGCAGTACTGATCAACATGATGCTTAGCAACTTTTGGGGATTGGCACTCGACACATTTCACATCGCCATATTAACGGCCATCGTCGTCAGCTCCCCTCAAAACTCGGATTCTAGCAGACATGCCAGGGTCAGTTCCTCGCGCTCACTTTTGGTGGTCTTACTATCAGGCTTTTGCCTTTATTTTATCTATCACGAACGGCTGAAATCCGACCGGTTTGGGAAATCGATTCAATCTGCGTTGTTCTCCAGAAATTCTGAACAAGCCATCGCCCTTTCCGAATTTGCAGGGCTCAATGCAGGAAATCCCTTTGATAACCGTGCCTTGCCTCTCTACGCCCAAGCTCTTTACAACGCCGGAGATTACGAATCCTCCCTAAAAGCATTTGATGTTTTTCTCACAAGACATCCTTATCATCCACTTTTCAACTTTCAGGCGGGCGTAACGGCGAGGAAATTACAAAAGTGGGAGAGGGCCGAGTTCCACTTTGAACAAGCTATAAATGTAATCCCCAACGACCCCGAAATTCTTTATCAATCTGGGCTTCTCCTAATCGACAAAGGAGAAATTGAAGCCGCTTTGCTATGGTTTGAGCAAATGACCGAAAAAGACTTCAAAACCCTACACTCCTGGTTTTGGATCACCCAACTCAGTTTCGCCCTAAATCAATTGGAAACCACTGCTAAAGCCCTTATCGAGATCAATAACATTCACCCACAATTTCCACCTATGATCCACTGGTTACGGTCCCAAATGCAAGCGAATGAAACTCGCCAAAAAATGGAACGCCTGCGGGAAATCCTTAAGACAGAAACAGAGACATCCTAAGGCGTCTGGATGACCGGAAGATACACTTCGTTTGTCTCGTAGAGAACTCCTTCGGACACCAAAGTATTGGTTAACGGGCTCGCATTTCCAATAGTAAGTTGCTCATCCAGATAGGTGAAATTCACAGTTTGACCAGAGAGCATTTCGACATCTCTGCTGTATGTCTGACCATAATATTCTGCATATTGCCAATTTCCTTTGAGCCCTCCCATCGACAGTTCATAATTTATAAAAGAGCTATCGTAATCAAATTCAGTGCTTACATGATTCTCAAAAAACTGATTGTAAGCATCTTGGTTAGCAAAGTGAGTATTGAGATCGTTAATACCCGCTGCCTCAAATGCCGCGTCGGTAGGCGCCAATATAGTAACTGGCCCGCCAGCCTCCTCAATTTTAGCCGGAACTCCCGAAGTCGTTATTCCTTCGATAAACTTTGAAAATCTATCCTGAGGGAGTGACTCCAAAAACCCAGGAATAGGGTCAAAAAGTTGATCAATGACGTGAATGATGCCATCCCTGCCTACGATGTTGGTACGTATGATGTTCGCAGTACCGTTTACAGCATCGGCTGGTGTTTCCAATGGCGTGTCGTCTGGAGTGTCAACTGGTGGAATATTAACGACACTTACGGGCTCACCATTGCAGGAACTCCAGAGTGGGTTTGGATTTCCTTCGGGCTGATCAGACCAGAACTGACTGCCATACGCACGATTCATTTCCAAACTTTCATAAGTTTGAGTGATGACGGCAGTGTTCACAAAAAATTCGTTAATCCTATCGCCTGGTAAGGAACGAAAAGCCTCATTGTTCGGAGCAAAAAGAGTGCTCCCAGGTTTCCACTGATAGAGGCCATTTAGATTATAAAAGAAATTCACTTCCTGAAGTTCAGGGTCTCCTGCAATAATCTGCTCACGTGTTGCATCAGGCGGAAGAAGCAAATGGTCAATCGGGTACACCAGTCCCTCCTGACACACCACCGGGGGACCCGAAAACGACGGTCTGGGCTGCGCTACTCCAAGATTCGTCACGCCATTCACAACATCGCGATCATAATAAATACCAGCACCCGCCATTCCTGAAACCGCACCCGCTGCAGCAGTAACCGAAGAGGGATCCGTAAAATCGACATAACCGTCGACCACTAAATTGTTAGCAATCGACTCGATTCGATCGATTTCTGAAGGTTCAAAATTGGTCTTATTCGGGTCAAATCCCAGGTTTGGATTTGAAGTCCATGCGACATTTTTCGGAACAAAAAAAGTACGGTTCGGATTGAAATCGGCGTATTGCGGAGGTGCCGT
>JAKSBQ010000109.1 GCA_022361075.1 Opitutales bacterium
ACGCTCACTTTTTGCTAACGATCGCGCCTTTTCAAAAAGAGCCAAGGCGCGCTGGTATTCCTTGCGCATGAGTCGAACCTCACCTGCCTGATAGGCTGCGACATCGTTGAACTCGGAATCTGGGAAATCACGCAACAACTGTTCAAAGGTCTCCGCTGCAGCAAGGTCTTGTTCCCTACCAAGCAAACACCAACCCATGCGGTTGATCACCCGCTCTCTGAGATCCTCAGGAAGACTTCCGGCGAGGAGTTCGTCCAACCGAGCAATCGCTCCATCGAAATTCTCCTCCTCGTATTCAAGTTCTGCCAACTCAAAGTTCGCTCGTTTCGCCAAATCGTGATTCGGGTGAAGTCGGAGAAGATCTTCATACCTTGCTTTTGCGGTCTCAAGACTTGCTAGACCTTGGTGGCACCACGCAAGTTCATAAATTGCCCGTGCGGAGAGATCCGCATCCTGCGTGCGACCAAGGAGACCCTTAAGGATGTTTACCGCCTCGGTATAGCGTTTCAGAATCGACAGACTACGAGCATGGTAGTATGCAGCCTGATCAAATCGATCGTCGTTCGGATAACGATTCAAAAAATTCTGGAATGCGATCTGAGCGTTACCCGGCTGATCCATTTCAAGATAAAGCAGGGCTTGTTTGTAAAGAGAGTCCGATGCAAGATCGTTATCCGGATAATCTTTCGCTACCCGATCAAAGAAGCCAATCGCTTTGAGCAAATTGTTATCCTCCATCGCGATCCAACCGAGATAATACTGCGCTTGGGCAAAAAACGGACTGGTTTTGTGCTGAGTCGCAATCTGTTCGAAGTAAGTCTGAGCAAGTGGATAGTCCTCCTCGTTGTAAACCAAACGACCCAGATTCGCGAGAGCCTGTGCGTAGTATTCGCTCTCAGGTTGGTCTTGAATCAGAATCTCCAAAATCGCCCGGGCCTTAGCGAACTCCTTTTTAGACTCGTAGGCTTGTGCGAGCTTGATCTGTGCAATGTCTCCGTTGAGGCGTTTGCTATCCTCTCGGATGAAGCGTTCGAAAGAACCGATAGCGTCGTCCCAACGCTGGAGGTTGGAGTAAGTCAGTCCCTCAACATAATCGAGCTGCTCAAAGAACTCGCCGTCGATGTTTCCGTTTTGACGTAGTTCGTAGATGTCGTCGATTGCCTGATCCCATTTCTGCTGCTCAGCATAGATTTGGATGATACGAAAACGTGCTTCGTCGGTGTACTCGGTTCTGCGCTCCCACGGAACAAACTGTTGGTAAGCCCGAACAGCCTCATCCAAACGTTCTAGGAAATAGATGTTTTCCGCCCGCATGAACGCAACATCGCGGTAGGACGGATCATTCGGAAACCGTTGCAAAAACTGATCTGCAACCGCCAAGCTCGCTACATGATCTTCATCGCTCATGAGTGAAAACGCCTGCAACCGCAACGCTTGGGGGGTCAGGATCGATTCTTCGAACTCAGTCACCACTCGGTTAAAGAGCTCTGACGCCTGACGATATTGCTTCAAGCCCAGCAGCGCGGATCCATACTCAAACACAAACTGATGCAAACGATCACTGTTGTTGAAACGTCGAAGCGCTGGTCGAACGACATCAATGGTTTGTTGATAGTTTTCCTGACGAAGGAAGGTCCTGGCCAACCATATCGTCGCCTCAGCTGCAACGGGCTCAACGATCGTTAGTTTTCCAAAGATCTCCTGCGCGGCTGCGTAATCGCCACTCTCAAGATGAGCTCTTCCGAGGTAAATCCCTGCCTGGTCAAAATACTCACTGGAGGGATAAAGGATACGAAGATCCTCGAAATCGACAATTGCCTGAGGGTAGTCTCTTTGCGAAAAACGAACAAATCCCAGCCGGAAAAGGGAATCACCAGCGAAGTCCTGCTTCACCTCGCGTGCCACGATTTCGTGATTCTTCGCAGCGACCTCGTAATTTCCCATTTCCTCGTTACACACACCCAACAGGAAGACCGCATGTTCGTAGAACTGAGTGGCTTTGTGATAAAGCTTTACGTCCTCCAGGATGGCCGCAGCGTCTTCATACATGCGAAGTTCGTATTTCGCGAACCCTAGAAAGAAACGGACACGGGCAATATTTCCACTCTCGGGAAGCATCTCGATAAATTCGCTACAGTAGGTGGCCACATCGTCCCATTTTGCTTGGCGAAACAACGATTCGATAAGTCCAGACATTGCCCGCTCAAGTGGGTCCAAGTCTTGGATAGAAGTCGATGCGATTTCAGGAGCTTCCTGATACTGAGCGCCCATTCCCGGAAGATCCAGGAACAAGCGTTCTTTTCCCCGGTTTACACTCCAGAGAAAAGCCTGCTCCGCACCGGGATAGTCACCTAAAATAAGGAGACACTGTCCCCAAAAATTATGAACTTTTTCTTTCTTCGGAGTTTCGCGTTCTCCAGCAAGTTCGCGAAGCAATTGTTCGGCCTCACGATAGCGCTGTAAGTTGTAGAGGGAAAATGCCAACCCAAACTTTGCATGGAGGATTTTTTCATGGGTAGGATATCGCGCGATAAACGCTCGGTATTCGTCAATCGAGAGCTCGAACAGATTCTTGTTATAGAGCGCGTTTGCAGCGTAATAACTGTCTAGCGCAGGGTCACTCCCTTGAGCCAAAATTTTCGAAGAGAGAGGGGTTAGGATGAAGAGTAAAAAGAGAAAAAATCTTCTAGGTGCTGTCATGGATATATGTTGGATCAATCGGTTAGACCATTCGGCAAATTCAAGTGTTCACCTCTCATCAAATCGACCAACCCAATGCGGGGGTTGGATCGGCAGCATCACCTTCTTATGCTGTGAAGAAAAGAGTCAAGTCGATATCCATGCAAAACCTGTATTCGGGTAAGTTTTTGAATCCAAATCATGAAATTCACTCGATCTGGCCTGAAAACAGGCCACGGAAACCCTTCTGGTAGAATCAATTCTACAAATTTTGAAAGTGTTGGATCAGCAAGCGAACCGCTCGCGCGCGGTGGTTGTCTTGCGTCTTTTTCTCAGTAGATCGCTCTCCCCAAGTGAGGGAAGTTCCTTCCTGGATAAAAAGTGGATCATAACCAAACCCATTATCTCCTTTTGGCACGTCTGAAATGACTCCCGAACAGGTAGCCTCGAAGTGGAAGACACTTCCTTGCGGATCGATCAGACAAAGGTTGCAAACAAAGGACGCACCTCGCTCAGTTTCGGGCAATCCTTCGAGTGCTTTGAGTAATTGGTTTCGGTTGTCTTCGTCTGTTGCAGTCGGTCCCGCGAATCTTGCCGAATGAACTCCTGGCTTTCCATCTAAAGCATCCACAGCGATTCCACTGTCGTCTGCTACCACCCACACATCTGGGTGTTTGGAAAGTGCGGATTTTGTAGCATCTGCCTTGATTCGTGCATTGGCTTCGAAAGTCGTGCCGGTTTCGTCAACCTCTTCCATCTCCACCCAATCCGATACAGGGCTCATCTCAATATCCAGGCCTACCGATTCGAAGATGCACTGAAAATCACGGACCTTCCCTTTGTTTCCAGTGGCGATAATAAGTTGGATCATGTCTGCCTAGGTGCGGATGCCTCCATTTGACCACGAGTTGTAAACCCGCTGGGTGAAGCGCATGTACTTCAGGCCATCTTCAAAGCTAGTTAACTCCACCGGACGACCCAAACGGATGCTGTCGATAAAATCTTGCTCCACTTTCCACCCACGACGAGTTTGCCGAGGGATATCAACCGGGATTTCGTAATCACTTCCGAGCCGTGAGTAGAACAAATACAACTCAAGAAAATCGATGCGCATACTTGCCTCCGTACCATGAATACGGATTTCGGAGACAGGTTGACCTCCGTCCACAGAGGTCATGTTTATGACCAATCGTGGTCCGTTTTCGTATCGTCCCAATACCGTGATACTGTCGGGTACCTTGACCTCCTTGATCTTGTCAGAAATCTTGTCGTCGCGGTATTGAGTGTAGATCTCCGCATCGGCCAACAACCACTCTGGCTCCTTGTTAAACCAACGCCCCAGCATCTCATAAAAAATACCGAGATAGGAAACATTGCACCCACTGAGGTCCATATCCTGCCGCCAATGCATCGGAGCTTCTCCGTCCATCCCACTTCGCTCAAAATGGGTCATGACGATTTCTCGAATGTCTCCCAACTCCTCTCTTTCCAGAGTGTTCTTGATAACGTGATCAAAATCTAGAGACATGGGCGCGGGGACAAGCTGGGCCACAAGATCGGGATGAGCCCTAGCGGCAGCGGCCATTTCCTGAGCGTCTGTCAGATTCATGCCCATACGAGCTTCGCAAAGCACATGTTTACCCGCGTTGAGTGCCTCGATGGTCGCATCGCAATGAAGGTATGGCCATGTGCCGATACACACTGCATCGACTTCTGGATCTCTGATAATGTCCATCCAGTCTTTCGCGACTTTGGGGATCTTATATTCATCCGCCACGGAACGGGAACTGGAAGGTCGTCTGTTACAAACCGAGACAATTTCTACACCGGGTATCTCCTTGAAACCCGGAATGTGTTTGGTACGGGTATTGTTTCCTGCCCCGATGATTCCGATTCGAACCTTCTTATCCATAGCTGTGTGGATTCGAACCTAAGCAAATTTCGCTAATTATCCAACTTCTTAATGCGGAACGGTATCAATGATCCTCTTTTTCCTGAATCGCGTTCTGCTGCCGGGCAATATCGTGCAGGGTGATGATACCAATCAAACGGGTGATGTCGTTGACGCTCACGACAGGGGCCTGCTCGACTTCACCCAACACCAATTTATTGGCAACATCGCGAATGGAGGTGTCAGGATGCACGTAGACCAGCTTCCTATCGGGTAGAAGCTCTGCAATCGTCGCATCGGGCAATTCGTGGACGGAATCTTCAATTTCGTGCCTTGTGATCACGCCGACCAACTTCCCACCAGATTCGAGAACTGGGTAGGCGTGATGTCGCTGCTTTTTGATTTCTTCCTGCAACACTTCCTTCGATTTCTTGTCGGCAGGCAAAGTCACTGCTTCGTGGGTCATGATCGTAGATACGGGGAGATTTCTCCAATCCCTCTCACCACGATAACTCGGCATCTTCTTTAGGCTTACTTTGTCTTGGAGAAGAAGCGCATCATAAATCGCGACAGGACTCAGTTTCGCCGAAATGGCGTAAGCGATCATATTACCGACCATCAGCGGTAGGATGATCGAGTAGTTTCGCGTCATTTCGAAAATGATCAAAATCGATGTCAGAGGACAACGAATCACCGCCGCAAAAAAGGCTCCCATACCAAGTAGCGCACAAGCACCGTCAACGCCCTCAGGAACTTCGGAAAACAAACTCAATGTTTCTCCAAAAACTCCTCCCAACATACCTCCCAAAAAGAGAACCGGAGCAAAAATACCTCCACTTCCGCCAAAAGAGTAAGCACAAATAGTCGCTACAAATTTCCCAACAAAAAGCAAGAGAATCACCGCAATCGCAAGTTCACCTGCCAGAGCCGAGCTGAGATCCTGATAACCGATACTGAAAACACCTTCGTAACCATTTGAGAGGTAGTAGACGGTCACTCCAATCAGTCCAACTCCCAGCCCACCTACACCTGGCTTGATCCAAGATGGTGCTCCCCAGCTCTTGTTCCAATTTCGCAGACGTAGCAGTCCGCCAACAAAAAGATGTCCAAGCAGACCAGCGCAAGCACCCATCAAAATTGAAGAGAGCATCCAATAGTCCATATGAAACTGGGGGAGAGATAATACAAACGCCGCGTGTTCCCCAAGAATGGATCTCGAGACCACCGCAGCGATGACCACTGCAACCAAAATCCCTCCAAGAGCTTTACTACTAAAGTCGTCAAGCAGTTCTTCAAAAACAAAAAAAATCGCCGCGATCGGTGTGTTAAAGGCCGCCGAAATCCCAGCAGCCATTCCTACCGGAACCATCGACTTCACGCTGGCCTTTGCCAACCCAAACCACTGACCGATTTTGGATGAAATCGCGCTACAAATGTGGACTGTCGGACCCTCACGTCCCAAACTCACTCCAAGACCCACCGAAAGTGTTCCGGCAATGAATCTAAAAAACGCTTCCTTGAGCTCAAAAACACCAAATTTCTGATAAAACGCCTGCTTGGTCTGAGGAATACCACTGCCTACTGCATTGGGTGAAATGTATTTGAGGATCAAGCCAACCAAAATTCCAGCGATCGCCGGAGAAAATAACATAATCGACACACTTCGCCACCAAGGCGCATCGTGAAACATTCCTGTCCAATGCTCATAAACCCAATGAATGGATACATGAAACGCTACCCCGGCGAGACCACATGCGATTCCGGCGATGATGCAAAGAAGCAAGAATCGTTGCCCGTCCGTGAGCTTCCATCTTAACCAATCCGGTAAATCCTTAATGGACCCGAAAGCCAGAGAAAACTTACGCGATTTCTTCTCGTCGTTAATCACCGTCTGAATATTGGAACTCACTGTGTTGACCTACCTTCGAAAGCCGGTTTATCTCCCGGCAAATCCGTGAGCGTTTTTCATGGCGCGCTCGGCTTCTCTCATATCGACCTTCTTCTTGAGGGTCTCGCGTTTGTCATAAAGTTTTTTTCCTGTGCACACGCCAATCTCTACCTTCACCAGGCCGTTTTTCAGATAAATCCGAGTTGGAATTAAGGTCTTTCCCCCTGACTCAATGGCACCCATGATTCGATGGATTTCCCGTTTGTGAAGAAGAAGTTTCCGGGGGCGGACGGGGTTATGGTTGTTGAGATTCCCGAAGGCATATTCGCTAATATTCGCGTTGTAGAGGAAAAGCTCACCCTTGTTGATTCTCGCGAATGATTCCGCAATCTGCGCTTTACCGTTGCGTATCGATTTTACCTCGGTCCCACGCAAAACAATACCCGCTTCATAGGTGTCTCCTACGAAGTAGTTGTGGTGAACCTTGGAGTTGCGAATCTCCTTATTTCGCTCGTCCTTTTTCTTTTTAGCCATGGTGCATCATCCCTTTAATGATCGATCGCGACTTTGCGTGTGAGTCGGGATGAAGCCGGAACCACTAGTTCAAAGGTTCGTCAGCGTTGTAGAGCTGGTAAGTGATCTTACCTTCGATTACTTCACGCAATGCGATGTCCTCAGGATTGAGTTTCTCGAGTGATTCTACCAACGGACGGCTCCCATGCTTCAATTGCTTCACGCGGCGTGAAACCACGTTTACCAAAATGTTGGGATCTTGAATCACCTTTTGGGCTTGTTTTAAGTACTCGTCTTTCAATTTGCGAAAAAAGTTGGAATTGATTATGAATAGAAGATGAAGCTTTAAGCTCCTGCCTCTAGACAAAGCGATGAAGCATACTTATCTTCGAACTCAATTCAATGATAAAATATGAACGACCCTTACGCTGCAGTTGGATGGACTACCGTCGACACTGAAGAGAAAGCCAAACAGCTTTGTCGATCTCTGGTTGAACAGAAGCTTGTGGCATGCGCGCAGATCTCGGCTCCGATATTCTCAATCTACAGTTGGGAGTCCGAAGTTCATGAAGACGAGGAATTTAGGATCACCTTAAAATTTCTCGACAGCAAAGCTGAAGCGATTGAGACGTTTCTCAAATCCAACCATCCTTACGATACTTTTCAGTGGTTGTGGGCACGCG
Organism: Opitutales bacterium; assembly: GCA_022361075.1. Taxonomy (GTDB): domain Bacteria; phylum Verrucomicrobiota; class Verrucomicrobiia; order Opitutales; family JAFGAQ01; genus JAKSBQ01. The sequence continues at coordinate 7,655 of JAKSBQ010000109.1, forward strand.
TGGAAGAAATAAATGGGGATTATTTTAAGTGGATGGAAGGGACTACTTCTTGAAAAATAGTGCTCTGGTTTTAAAAAAATTCTTGAAAAAGCCTTACTCGGTCGATTTTATCTCGCTTTTTGCAACCAAAGAAGATCCATGTCCCAACATAACAGTTTCAAGGTAGGAAGTAAGTCCACAAAGAAGAGAAACGTTCTCAAAAGATTCGAACGTGTTGATGTACTGCGTAAACGCGGTGAGTGGCAAGAAGGTGATCGTGTGGTAGGTCTGAAGAAGACTAAACCTATCGTTTAATCATCACAAACTTTCTTTCCCAAGCCTGTCCCGTTGATTCGAGACAGGCTTTTTTCGTGCACGGAAATCAGAGATCAAGGTAGACTGACTTCAACGCGTCGAGGTCGATTAGCTGCTGACGAAGTAGTTCGAGAATTGCTGCGCGGATCACTGTCAAACGCTGCCCCTCAAGCTGAATTGCGGCACTGCTGTTCTCGGGATGAATAATGATGCCATTCGATGTGGTCGAAACCGCGTATTGGGCATTCCCTAAGGTCAGCGAAATAGAATCCACAGGCGCCGATGGTGGAAGAAAGGTCTTATCTGAATCGTTGGTAGGCTCCAAAACAATATTTGCATCACTTCCAGAGATTTTGAACCCTCTTTCAGTGTATGGGGGGCCAAACGGCGGATAAACTACAATCTGAATCGTGGAGGAACTGAAGTTGTCCTGACCAAAAATGAGCAGATTTGAATCAGCCTGGCTGTCGTCTCCTTCAGTCGGTCCATCGTCGTCGGTTGGCCCACCTTCGTCCGGATTGTTGTCATTGAATACATCTCCCCCGTCGGTTGGGGACAAAACAGATAGCATGCCGTCCACGTAGGTGATCGCATAATTTTGGGCAGAATATCCGCTCGGCGTAATCACATAAATTCCAGGAAGAAAACTGCCTTGAGAATCACCTAGATAGATTAACGATCCGTTCAACACTGACGGGTCCTCTCCATTTACAAAACCATCAAAAACCACTCCATTGCCACCACTGTAAGGAATGCCATCGTAGTTTTTAAAGTCATCCAGGGCCGTGATCGTCAACGGCGCTTGATTTATGGTGAGAGTTCCATCCACGTAAACGAATCGATAATATTTTGATGAATATCCTCCGGGAACGATCAAGTAGGAGCCAGCGTTGGTTGCTCCCTGTGAACTACCTCCGTAAATTAATGAACCATCCAGGATGGATTCATCATGCCCGTTCACAAATCCTGTGTAAGTCACTCCGTTACCGCCGCTGAATGCAGTGCCGTCGTAAGTTCGGCTAAAATCGTTGGCTGTGATGGTCAATAAGGCTTTATCAATCGTGAGGGTTCCATCCACGAAGGTGATCAAATAATTCTGCGCACTTAATCCACCCGTTGTCAGCACGTAAGTCCCAGGATCGATGCTTCCCTGAGAGCTACCTCCGTAAGTCAATGTTCCGGTAAGAACAGACTCGTTTTCCCCGTTTACAAATCCTGAATAAGTCACTCCATTCCCACCACTGTACGGCCTACCATTATACGAAATGGTGTGGTCATTTGCGGTCACGATCAGGGTTGCTGGATCGATAATCAAGGTTCCGTTACTAAAAGACAGATCATAACCAAGGGTATCAGAAAGCCCTCCAATTCCGATCGTGTAAGTACCCGCATTAACTGCTCCTTGGGAGTCACCCGAATAAGCAAGAGTACCGCCGAACTGCGAGACCGAATCGCCATTGAGCAGGGTTCCGTTGTTCACGCCAGCTCCACCCGCAAATGCAAGACCATCATAAACCTTGGTGAAGTCATTTGCGTTGATCGTCACCGAAGGACGCTCTCGATAAATCAAATAAATACCATCCGACAGTGGAGCAGTAAAATTAGTTGTGGTTTCGTCGCTCGAATAACGGAACCTGCCGCTACCGAAACCCACTGCACTTGCTGCCTGGGTAGAACCCGAAACACTGCCCGTGTAAAGAATCCCGCGTCCGCCCGCTCCGACACCGATCGTCGGATTTCCTATGACTACGATGTCACCTCCGTTCGGATCGAGGGCATTTCTCGTGCGAGCAGCATTCAAAAACATCGCATCGGACGAATCCTCCGTAGTAACGACATTTTCAGAAATTCGGAGGTCTCCTTCCTGTGTTGAGATTTCCACAGTTCCATCGGAAGAGATCCCATCCGTTCCTTTCACTGAACCGATTTCGAGGTCTTCCTGGTTGATAAACTCAAGCACACCTGTCACGCCAGCGATCGTGTTCACATCGTTCCCTGAGTTGTCTAGGATGAACTGCCCGCCACCAAGCAAACGTAATCCATTCGCCTTAAACTGTCCTGTCGCCGACTGAATCGCACTCAGCATCGTGGTAAGCGATAAATTGTTGGTGTCTAACTGAAGGGATTGATCCAAAAGGATGCTTCCCGATCCCTGCCTCAGGTGGAGATCATCTTCAACAACGGTCGTAGCATCCACCGTGATACCACCAGTATTTGTAACATCTCCCACTACAATCTCCGAAAATCCATCCAAAAATAACTGTCCGGCTCCATCGAAGTAGGAAGCGGGAAGTTGCAATACCCCACCCGAGGATCCTACACTGATACTGGTCGTATCGCTGTATGGCATCACAAACAAGTTTCCGGAGCTCGAAAGGTAGTTGTTGGTACCCGACAGGGCCATTCGATCCCCTTTGAGGCTGATGTCACCTCCTCCGGTAGATTCCAGGATTACCGCATCCTCTGTAAAATCGATCGCCAATGCTGTGTCAGACCTTCCAATCAACGAAATGTTGCCCGTATTGGTTCTCAGCACGGTATCATCAAGCTCAATGCCATCGTCATCGTCCGCACCGATGCCTTCGATGGTAATATCACCACTTCCCTTCACCCAAACAACAGTCCCATCTTCGGTCTCCACTCCCTCTGCGTTCGACTGAGCAGTTCCTTTAAAGCTGATGTTACCGGAAATGTTCGTAAAAAAGTTGGTTTCGCCGATTGCCAAACCTTCTCCCCCACCGGAGCCACCCGTTCCAGTCAGAGAGATGTCACCCCCAGTTGAGTCGAATGTGCCGTAAAGCACCACTCCTCTTCCCGTCGTACCTCCGGTTCCGTTGATTGTGATTCCACCGCTTCCACTAGTGAAAGTGTTTGGGGAAATATTGCTGTATACGCCGTCGAAACTACCGATTCCGGTTCCATTAATCGTGATACCTCCGGATGAAGAAGTGGTTACGGAAACAAAATCAGTGCTATTAAATCCATGGAATCCCACTCCATCTGAGTCACCACTCAATGCAGTTCCAGTTATTGAAACAGATGTGGTCGACGTTGAACCAATGGTAGTGTTCTCAAAATCAAGTCCGTAGCCACCAAACACACCGATATTGGTCCCATCTCCGCCAGTTCCCATGATCGAGATCGGTCCTCCAATCGCATTGATTACACCGGCTAATTCCGCACCATCTCCCCGGCCTCGATCATTCGTCCCGGTGATGGTTACTCCACCACTTCCGGAAATAATCTCTCCGGTAAGGATGTCCTCTGTATCCACTCCTTCACCTCGGCCTTGAGCGGTTCCCGTGATCGTAATTGATCCGGTTCCACCAGTTCCATTACCTGTTCGAACAGTGGTATGGAATTCCAAAGCAACTCCGTCACGGTCTCCACCATCAAATCCAGTTGCACTTGGACCAATTCCAGTGATTGAGATACTTCCGTTCGCCGTACTCTGAATCAATGACCCTGCCACAAAAACTCCCGCTACAGGATCTCCATCATTAATATCTCCAGGGGAATAATTTCCTCCGGTGCCTGTGATGGTGATATCACCATTCTCGGTCTGAATTAGCGCTCCGACATCACCTTCTGAAGGAGCAATATAAACTCCATCCTCAACATTATCAGTATTGGCTCCATTGTCTACCACGTCACCTTCAATATTGATCGAGCCGTTTCCAGAAGTACGAATCTGGGTGTCGGGAACTCCACCAGTTGCGTCATCGCCTTCGATATTTACGCCTGCATTCAGATTTCCTCTGCCGCGAATAACGATATTTCCACCACCAGCATCGATAACGCTCTCAGATCCAATATCCACTCCGAAGCCCAACCCTGTGCTCCGCCCGTGTCCCCTAAGAATAATATCTCCCCCTGACGTTTCAATCGTTCCAATTATATTCACGCCTCGAAAAACCGCATTATTCCCGTAGGCAAATCCAGTTCCAGATGATCCTCCCATGGCATAAAAATAGCCTCCATTCGTGAGAACGGACCCACCATTGGTAATCGCAACCGCTCCGTCATTGTTGTCATCAATGTCCGAGTTGAAATAGACATTCAGCCTACCCGATGTTGAAGAGATCGTATCCCCTCGAAGGCGGATATTTCGGTGCGCATTAAACCTCAAAGTTGCATCGCCCCCACCCGCACTTTTAGTAATGTCCGCGTCGATTAGAATATCTCCTGAATCCCCTCCAGCGGCTCCGGTTTGAATCGTAACGCTGGTGTTGGAATTCAACTGAGTGTTAATGTCGGTGTTGAGGATAACGCTTGTGGATCCCGACGTGAAATTAGGTAACGTTCCACCAGACGTTGGACCCGTCGCGTTTACCTCGATGTCGTAAGGGTCGAGAAGCCATTCACCACCGTTTCCGTTTGCTGCAGTAGCGTCGAGTTGCATGCCCATTACATCAAGAAAATAGCCCGAAGTTTCCACTCTGCCTCCATCTCCGTTGCGTGATCCACCTGTCGCCCGAACTTCACCATGCACAAGTGTCGTTGATTCGTCATTCAAAACATCCGACCATATCGCGATCTGCCCTCCATTTCCGTTTTCTACAGCAGAAGCGTCAATCAAAGCTCCTTCTTCAACAGTCGTGTTCACCGCCTGAGACACTTCTGCGTTGGAGTTCTGCCAGCTGCCTCCCACCTCGATAAGCCCACCTCCCGTGAGACCGATTGCGGTCGTGGTTGATCCGGATTCCAAATTCACTTCATCCGCAGTCAGAATGATTCGGCCACCTACACTCTGGAGCGAGTTCGCTTCAATCACTCCTCTCTGATTAACAACAGATCGATTGATCTCACCGACCGCCTTGGCCGACATTACTGCTAATCCACCGTCAACACGGATCAACTCACGATTCTCGATTAACGCATCGACAGCAGATTCTTCGATTCGATAACTGATCAGCGAGTTCCCATGCAAAGTCACGCTCACTTTGTCACCTGCGAGCAGTGCCGCACTCCCTTCCGGAGAGATGATCTCCCCCTCATTCATTATTTCCGGAGAAATTAATCCGATGAATCCACCCGGCTTGGAACGCAAAACACCTCTGTTTTCAATGCTTCCCGAGGAATGCCCGACTCTCGAGAAGGAATAATCTCCGCTTAAGAAAGCTTCATCTTCGATGTCGAGAGTAGTCCCCAGAAAACCCCCAACATCAACGTTCGCAGATTCGCCAAAAAGGATGCCTTGAGGATTTACGAGAAATACGTTTCCGTTCGCCTCGAGTCTTCCAAATATCTCAGAAGGTAGCTCCCCAATCACCCGGTTTAGAGCCACACTTGAGGAGTCTGGTTGATTGAAGATTACCGCACCGTCGGGCCCGATGTTGAAAGAATCCCAATTCGTTATCAACTGATGCGTATTCTGCAATATGTCCAATCGGTTTTCACTGTAATTAAAAACAGCGTTCCCATTCTGAATCTCTCCTCCTTGCGGCAAATGACCACTTTGCGCGCTCAGATAATTGTTGAGAAAACTGATGAGTAGCAGGGACCCAAATCCGTAACGCACTGCTTTAAAACAATTTAAATAGAGGTTGTTTATCATAGGATTCCTTTAGAAAGAGATACGCACTGAAAACCAGAATCGGTTCGTCTTTTTAGTCCCGTCAGCATCATAGCCAGTAAGTGGATCCGCCCCGGGGTTATCCCCAATTCTTTGAGAATAGGCCAGATAGGTCTGGAAAGCGTTGGCTTTACCAAAATTCAATGCGACTCCCCAACCAGATAGACTGTAACTGTTTGGGGTCTGGAGAGGGATTTGGTAACGATCCTCATATTGCCTAACCCGGCCCCAATCATAGAATACCGATGCACGGACGTCGCCTAACCAACGATGCCCTCGAGCAAATAAATACTGGGCTTCTGTAGAGAGTTTCACGCCGCTACTCCCTGCGCCTTCGCTGGCAGAATAGGCCCTCACACCATTGAGGCCTCCCAGATGAATCTTCTCCGAAGAATCCAGGTTTCGATCCGCCCACTGCCCTGAAATTCTTGCGACCAAAAGTATTTCGGGTGTCATGCGCTGAATACGTTTTGCAGAAAAAGTCAGTTTCTTAAAATTCCCTTGTTTGTGCGCACCTGTAGGACTTTGATCAAGCAGTTCTGCGATTGGGTTTTTGATATCCACCTCACCGAGGTGAAGTTTCAAAACACCGAAGGTGTAACCACTCTCACCCACCAGATCGACAGTATCCCCGGATAGACCAATCCGTACAGTTTGGATCTGGCTCTCATTTAGCTGGATTCCCACGGTCTCGTCTTCAAATGCAGCAAAATCGAACGAGGCATGCGCTTTCAGGTTCGTCCTCGCACTTCTGATAATGGGATAGTCCGAGTAGAGTGACAAAATATTAGCCGTCCCCTTAGCATCAAGGATCTCAAAGTCTTTTCCCAGCTCGTAAACCATTCTCGTCGCGCGAATTCCCACCTTTAGACCGGTCGAGCTCAACATTCCGGAGTAATCCAATGATCCCAAGTCGAAGGCACCATCGCTCAAAGACTTCCGATAATTCAGAATGAGTTCGTCTCCGAAGGTCGTAAGGTTTTTCAAAGCGACTCCAGCCTCTGCCAAAACAGATCCGGTGTAACGATTCCCAGCGTTGTTTATCGCCAACCAGGGGTGCAGCATTTTACCCTCCGAAGTCTCAATCTCTACTCGGGTAGTGCCCTCCTCGCTTCCAGGCTCCAACTTCGCCGATGCTTTTACCCCGGGAAAATCACTGAGCAGCAAGACCGCTCTTTCCAGATTTTTTCGATTAATCGGTTCCCCAGAAGGATTACTTGCCCGAACAATTTTTGAAATTTTACCAGAATCCAGTCTTAGGTTCTTTCCAACCACTTTGATCCCACCTTCGTTAGGATCCAACACGCCTTCAACGATCTTGATGGCGATGTGTCCATCCGTAACGTCTTGCGGCGGAAAATAACAATGAGCTAGAAGATACCCCTTTCCGCGATAAGCTTCGTTGATCGCACTGAGAGCTGCATCCAGACTTTGCATATTCTGAGACTCACCCACAAAATCACTCAACATCTCCTGAATCTCTTCCTCGGTAAACACTTTCAAATCTCCGAAAATCCGAAAAGATCTCACCGCGATACGAACGTCTGAACTTCTGGTAGGTCTGGAGGGTTGCCTATCCTCGACAGAAATCGAATTTCTCTCTCTCGGCTGAATCGCCTCTACACCACTGACACCTACACTATGATTATTCAGAAGAGTCCCCGAGTCAGGAATGATGTTTCCGCCGAGACTCGTAATCAGAAGAAAAAAAAAGGTCAGTTTTTTCATAGATAATGGAATGACCAATCGCAACTAGACGAATCCGATCCGGATTCAAATGGGTTTCAAAGGACAGTGAACCTTCCAAAACCGCTAAGTTTACCATTGGGATGTGGAATATTGCCGCACGTTTTACGAAAAGTTTACCAAATCTCAATTGAAACCACCACTTTTTGGTAATCTATCAGCAAAACTTAATGCCCCGATGTCTGCAAAGTAGCAGAACCAATCCGTCAGGAGGCTATTTGTTTAGCATTTCGGACAGTGCTTGGACGGTTTTCCAGTTCCTGGTCGTGGCATTGATGCCCAATTTTTTCTCAAAAAAGTTGTTGGTAATTTTTGTACGACCATAGCCGTTCGGGCAGAAAACCCAAACGATTCCGTCACCATATTCGACATCCTCACCCTCACCCAGCGGTAACTCACATTTGTCCGGGTAATGCTCTGCCTCACCAAACAAAATCGTGTAGTGAGCAAATTTAGCGTCACGCCCAGGATCACTCAGAAGTGGATTTTCTCGGATTTCCAGAAACTCTTTTTCTTCAAGGACCAACAAATCTACTTCAAAACCCCACCTGGAAAGAATGGTCTGAAAAACGATCTCTCGAACTTTCTCCTTTCCTGCAGTTGATTCGCAGACCACATTTCCACTTTGAAGATAAGTCTGCACGTTCAGCAATCCACTTTCAATCAGCGCTGATCTGAGTTCCGCCATTTTGATCAAACGCTGGCCGCTAACGTTAATTCCCCTTAACAAAACCACATATTTCATGACAACCCGGGGGCACTGCACAACTAGGCATGATAATCCATTAAAAACTTCTTTAGCCCATCCTCTGTTTGCGGATGATCGTAAAACGTGAGCACAAATTCATAAGGGCAGGTCACAATGTCCACACCCAGTTCGATGCATCTTTGGATGTGATTCTGAGTCCGAACCGAAGCACAAAGGATCTCAGTCTCAAATTCGTAGTTTTTCTTCATTTGCACCATCTGAGCAATCACCCCCAGGCCATCTACTCCTTTGTCCTCTAAACGTCCGACAAACGGCGATACGTAAGTCGCGCCAGCTTTCATTGCTGCCAACGCCTGTAAAACGCTGAAAACCAACGTACAATTGGTTTTGATGCCCTGATCCGATAATCGATGGATCACCTTTAGTCCCGTGCGCGTCGCAGGTGCTTTGACAACGATGCGCGGATCAATTGAGATCAACTCATGCGCCTCGGCAATCATGCCTTCCATGTCTGTCGCGATCACCTCTACACTGATGTTTCCATCCATGAGTTCACAAATCTTTGCAAAATGTGCCTTTGTATCCGCAATTCCGTTTACACCCTCTTTCGCTACCAACGACGGGTTCGTCGTCACTCCGTTGATGATGCCGAGTTCGGATGCCTCACGAATTTGATCCAGATTAGCAGTGTCTAGGTAGATCTTCATAGTCAGACCTAACGTGAAGATTTCTTCCTCGCTTGTCCACTGTTAAGGATTAGGCCGTCTAAGCGAGTAATGCTCTCAATTCTTCAGGTATCCCCAAAGAAGTCATCTCTCCACTTTTACTATCAAACGCCACATGCACTGTTGAAAAACTTCCCTTCGCGGCAAGAACATCATCTGCTTCTCTGAAAATCTTGAAAGCATACTCAATGGCCCGGTCTTTAACCTCCTTAACTGTCAATTCCACCCGAACCTTCTCGCCGTTGTGAAACGGCGCCGAATACTTTGCCTGAGCCCTGACTCTCGGCCAACCCAGGATCCGGTCGTTCTGATGATTCATCATCGGATAATCGATCTCACGAAAGAGCGCGTGTTCAGCGGCTTCTGCCCAACGGAAATAGTTACTAAAATGAACCAACCCCGCCGCGTCAGTCTCATGAAACTCAACCACTCGATGATGAACAAAAATTTTCATAACCGACATTGTGTAAGATCCACGAAAAAGAATCGAGGTTGAAGTATTCGCCTGCGAACTTGCATCCGATTCATAACTCGCGGAGTATACTAAAATCACATGGTGTTTAAAAAAACAGTGACGCTCTGTTTAGTCGGATTCACAGCAACGATCGGCTCCGCTGAAGAAGCACAAGATTCACGACCTCAGCCCAAAGAACGTCCTCGCCTTGGTGATAATTTTCAGAAGCATCAACTCAGCCCTTACCAACATCGATATCGGCTTCATCGCTACTTTTACGACCCATACTTTACCTACCCAGCTTCCTACTGGGGTATGAGTTCGCTTCGCTTCGACGCGCTCTACGGATTTTTGCCCGCCCCCGGGAGAACTCAACTATCCGTATCCCTCGGGTCTGACGACTATTTTGGAACCTCGATCTCTCACACCAACTACCTGAGCAAAAAGCACAACATCCTCTACAACGTTACGGCTCTCTGGGAAACGGGTGAAACTTGGTGGTCGGGTCAGGATTTTGAATCTTTCACAATCGCTCCTTCGCTTTTTTGGAGCAACGAAAACACCTCCGTGTATTTGGGTTTCGAACATACCGAAACTCGACTAGACCCCATAACATACTACAGGTCCATGGATCGGAGGTTGCGGGAGGCAAACCAGGCGGACTCGCCTTCCGCTTCCTCTTCTAAATGGGAGATCGACAGGATGAACGTCGGGATTGATCGTAAAGTAAACGATTTCTTCACGATCGGCCTGCACCTGAATGCTTCAGACTTTTCAAGAAAACGGGATTAGTCTTCCTGAATCTTGTAATCGAGCTGATCGTTATTAACCGAAAGCTCAACCACGGACCCATCTTTCAGTTCTCCTGATATCAATAGTTTAGCAATGAGCGTCTCCACATACTTCTGAAGAAACCTCCTCAGGGGTCGTGCCCCGTAGACGGGATCGAATCCACGCTCCGCCACCCATTTTTGCGCTGCTTCACCAAGATTAAGGGTTATCTTTCGTTCCGCGAGTCGTTCGTTGATTTCTGAAAGCAAGAGGCTCGTGATCCTCTCAATTTCTTCCAGAGTCAACGGTTTGAAAAGTACGCTGTCGTCCACTCTGTTGAGAAACTCTGGTCGGAACGTCGAACGCAGTTCTGTCATGACTGATTCTCGCACTGATTCTGGGATTTCCGGTCCTGTTACTCCTTCTTGCAAATATCGGCTACCAATATTGGAGGTCATGATCACGATCGTGTTCTTGAAATCGACTGTCCTCCCTTGCGAATCGGTGATTCGTCCATCATCTAACGCCTGCAGCAAAACGTTGAACACGTCCGGATGAGCTTTCTCGATTTCATCAAAAAGAATGACTGAGTAAGGTTTTCTCCTGACCGCCTCAGTAAGCTGCCCCCCTTCTTCATGTCCCACATAACCCGGAGGCGCTCCAACAAGTCGCGACACGGAATGCTTCTCCATGTATTCGGACATGTCGATGCGGGTCATATTGTGCTCCGAATCAAAAAGCGTTGCCGCAAGAGTTTTTGCCAACTCAGTTTTTCCCACGCCCGTAGGTCCAAGGAAAAGGAACGATCCTATCGGACGACTCTGGTCCTTGATACCCGCACGAGCCCTGAGAATCGCTTCTGACGTCAGGGTGACCGCTTCATCCTGTCCAATGACTCGCTCATGCAAAATACTCTCCAATCTCAGCAATTTCTCCCGCTCGCCCTCCAACAATCGGGTAACGGGAATCCCAGTCCATCTGCCAATGATTTCCGCAATCTCCTCCGAGCTCACTTTTTCTTTCAGGAGATGAGTCGACGAATCCGAATTTTCAAAAGCTTCAAGTTCCGCCTCTAAGCGGGGTAGTTTTCCATGCCTGAGCTCGGCCACTTTCTCGAGCTCATAATCTCGCTCCGCCTTCTCCATTGCTTGGCGGGTTTGTTCGATCTCCTCGCGCAGCCTCCGCCCCCTATTGAGCTGACTCTTCTCATCCTCCCACTGTGTTTTCAGTCCGTTTAACTTCTCCCGGGCTTCTTTAAGCTCGACCAACAAGTTCTCCAAACGATCTTTGGAACCGATATCTTTTTCCTGGCGAAGCGCGGCTTCTTCGATTTCGAGCTGCATCACCCGTCGGTGAAGGTCATCCACTTCGGTCGGCATGCTGTCAATCTCCGTGCGAATCATCGCACAGGCCTCATCCACCAGATCGATTGCCTTATCCGGCAAAAACCGATCTGAGATGTATCGATTCGATAAAACTGCTGCGTTCACGAGCGCGTTGTCTTGAATTTTGACACCGTGATGCACCTCGAATCTCTCTCTCAATCCACGTAAAATTGAGATGGTATCTTCCACCGTTGGCTGATCGACCTTCACCATCTGGAATCGTCTCTCGAGCGCCGCATCCTTCTCAATGTACTTGCGGTATTCATCCAAGGTGGTCGCACCGATACAATGAAGCTCACCTCGCGCAAGCATCGGCTTAAGCATGTTGCCAGCGTCAATCGCTCCCTCAGCTTTTCCAGCACCGACAATGGTGTGTAGTTCATCAATAAACAAAATGATTTGCCCGTCGCTCGCCTTTACTTCCTGAAGCACAGCCTTGAGGCGTTCCTCAAATTCTCCCCGAAACTTCGCACCAGCTAACAAGGAACCCATGTCTAAGCTGAAAATAGTCTTATCCTTGAGCCCCTCCGGCACATCGCCACGAACAATTCGCTGAGCCAGACCTTCTGCAATCGCTGTTTTTCCCACACCGGGCTCACCGATAAGCACAGGGTTGTTCTTCGTTTTTCGGGATAGGATCCGAATCACACGACGGATTTCTTCATCACGGCCGATGACCGGGTCCAGCTTGTTGCGCCGTGCGCTTTCCACCAAGTCTTCACCATATTTTTCCAGTGCCTGGAAGGTGGATTCCGGATTTTCCGATTGTACTCTTTGATTACCCCGAACCTTTTGAATCGCGTCTAAAATGCCATTTTTTTCGATACCGAAGTTCTTCAAAAAAGTCTTCAGTCCCGCAGGCTCAGCTATCTCGATCACACCAAGTAACAAATGCTCAGTGCTGGTAAAATCATCTTTTAGTTCCTTAGTCGCTTCTTCTGCCGCCGTCAGAATTTCTTGCATGTGAGCAGCCATGTAATTTCCGGAAACCTGGGTGTTGCCGCTGGCTGACGGTAATTTTTTGAGTTCCCGTTCAAGCCCGAGCGCAACCGCATTCGCTCCCGACTCCAATTTGTTGAGTAACGCTGGGGCGATTCCGTGTTCCTGCTCTACCAGTGCGAGTAGCAGATGCCAGCTCTCGACTTGGGCATGGCGATACTTCTGAGAGAGTCCTTGTGCGCCAACAATTGCTTCTCTCGACTTTTCTGTATAATTTTTGAAGTTCGCATTCATGCTTTATTTACCGCAGATTTCGTGCCGCACCATATCACTTATGTTTCTCACACTAACTTATTAAAAAACAATGAGTTACAAACTTTCATTCAATTTCATACAGGGGCAAATAGCGCCAAGTTGTCACAAATTCGCAGTTTCGGGCTGATTTTGTGTCAGGCAATGAATCGATCCTCCTTCCAGAATGAACAACTCCGAGTCGAACCCGACCACCTGATGACTTGGAAAGCATTCTTGAATCACACCAAGCGCGTAAGCGTCTGACTTCTCCTGCCCATACTGAGGCACCACAATCAGTTCGTTAAAGATCACATAATTCGCGTAGGTCGCCGGACAAATATTACCCGAACCATCGACAACGGTTTCTGGCATGGGGAGGTTCAGCAGATCGTAGTGGCCGGAACTGATCATTCGGAAACCTTCAGCTTGTTCCTTGATCGCGGCGCACGCTCGGCTCTGTCTGTGGGACACACTTCGAACACTGTTTAACAAAATTGCAGAATCACTCACAAAACGAGCAAACATATCGACGTGTCCATCCGTATCATCATCAATCAGTCCCTCTTTGAATGTGTGAATCTGGGCAACTCCAAGGTGCTCCTTCAGCCACCTCAGAATACCCTCAAATTTCCACTCAGGATTCCGGTTCGGATTCGCCCAGACGGATTCAGTTAGGATCAAGGTCCCTACTCCGTCTACTTCAAGTCCTCCTCCTTCGCCAATAAAAGGACACTCAATTCTTTGTATGTCCAACTGATCCAGAAGAGCTTGAGCTAAACGACGATCTTTATCCCACGGCAGATACTTTTCGCCCCAAGCATTAAAATTCCAATCGACACCAATCAAAGAACACCTCTTCTCATCAAAAACAAAAGTAGGCCCGTGATCTCTGCACCACGCATCGTTGTTTTCAATACCGCTAAACTGAATCTTCCCCCTTTTTTCAGACGAAAGTCCGCTTAGATTTCTTTTCCAGAGAGAATGGTCCGGGCTCACCCCGTTGATTCCGATGCAACCATGATCTGCAAAAAGCAACACGAGTTCGATCAACTGCCCCTGAACTTTTTCCAAGTTCCCTGGCCAAAGCTGTTTCGCAGACGGCCAAGACAACCACATGCGTTCTTGCCGTTCCCACTCCGCGAGCATTCGGAATCTGCCTTCCGAATCAGTCATCGGATTCGATCACGCGCTTCAAAATATCCCCGTAAGCATCCACCCGGCGGTCCCGGAAAAACGGCCAAATTCGACGAAACTCTTCCTGTTCACTGGAATCCAAATCAACAACCAACACCTCCGCCGCATCGTGACTCGCCCTTGCGATGATTGATCCGTAAGGGCCGGACACAAAGGACTGACCCCAAAAGGTCAGATTACCTTCAGTTCCAACCCGATTACACGCAGCGATATAGCAGCCGTTGGCAACTCCATGGCCGCGTTGCACGGTCTCCCACGCCTGATGCTGCTGAATTGCAAGTTCTTCAGACTCCTCGTGCAACTTGCCGATGGCAGTCGGAAAGAAAATTACTTTCGCACCTTTCAGGGCCATGAGTCTGGCCGCCTCGGGATACCACTGATCCCAACAAACCAGCACACCCATTTTCCCGTAGGGCGTATCAAATACTGGCCAATCAAGATCACCCGGTGAAAAGAAAAACTTCTCTTCGAAACCCGGATCCTGCGGGATATGCATCTTCCGATAGTGAGACACAATTTCCCCTTTTGGATTCAAAACAACCACTGAATTATAGAATACGGTGTCATTCACTTTTTCAAAAAGCGGCAGCACCAAAAAGACTTCCAGTCTCTTAACGACTTCAGAGAATCTATGAGTGGTTTTGCCAGGAATAGTCTCTGCTAAATCGAAAAACTGGGGATCCTGCTCCCTACAAAAATAAGGGTGTTGAAACAATTCCTGCAGACAAATCACCCGTGCGCCTTTCGCTGCAGCCTCTTCGATAAAACGAACCGTCCGCGATTCGGTTTCTCGAAGATCTAGATCCGATGTTGTCTGGATCAGGGCAATTTTAAAATCATTCATTTTCTACACTTCGCTTTCGACCTTCAGTTGCATATCAAGCTTGAGATCACCGCTCTCGAGGCACTTACGACTGATCGCCTCACAAAACTTCTGCATGCGTAAGGTGTTCAGACGATAGCATACGGAGGTGCCACAAGTCTCCGATTCCAATAACCCAGACTCTCTAAGTTCTTTCAAGTGTCGGGATACTGCAGGCTGCGATAAAGGGAGCTCTTCGATAATCGGATTACAGTTGCTGGGACCGTTATCAAGCAAGTAACGAATGATGGCAATGCGCGCGGGATGTGAAAGTGCTTTGGCCGTTTCCGCCAATTCCACCCAATCTTTTGAAAATTGATTTGACTTATCTGGCATATATTTAATATGTTGAATATAGAATATTAATCACAACAAGAAAGAAAATCAAATGAGTAAAGATATCAATAACTTCGAGAACGATGTGGTTCAACAAAGTTTCAATCAACCGGTGCTAGCCGACTTCTGGGCACCCTGGTGCGGTCCCTGTCGGGCGCTGGGGCCAGTTCTTGAGGAGCTCGATGCTTCTTCAGGCGACGATTGGACTCTCGCAAAGATCAACGTTGACAACTTCCAGCAGGAAGCAGCTCAGTTTCAGGTTCGCAGCATTCCCAGTGTGAAGCTTTTTCACCAGGGAAAAGTCGTAGGCGAATTTGTCGGAGCTCTTCCGAAAGACCAGGTGGAATCGTTTCTCTCTGAACACTTGCCCGTTCAGGCTTAACTGCTCCACTTACTAGCCGTCGCCGGTGATCTTCTTATAAACCTTTTCGAAGAGCTCCGGCGACAGGTTGTTGTAACATGAAGTCAGGAGACGTTTCTCAGTATTAGAGATATCCAACTTCTCAATCGGTTCTGGAATTTCCATTCTGCCCTGAAAGGCTTTTTTGACAGCATCATTGATCTGGGTGGACTCAGTTTCTGAAAAACCTCCTCTTTCAGACAATTGGTACCGACCTGACAACATTGCGCTCATCTGCTCAGCTCCTTGCTGTCTCCGCTCCTGATCCCATTCCTGGTAGGCGGTCTTTTGTTCTTCGGTAAGGATGTTCTGCATTTCACGTCTAAAATTAAAATCCATCAACTCTGGGTATTTCGCTTTCAGCTCGTCTTGCGATAAGAGATTCCTTGCTCCAATCGTTAATGCCCTCCTCTCTATTTCCTTTGCCCAAAGCGACTTAGCGATTTCAAGCTGCTCAGGAGTCAGGTTCATTTTTTTAACAATAGAATTGAACTGCTTCCAGTGCTGATCCCCCATGTTCGAAACGGTTTTCTGGACGATAGAATCGACTAGATCCTGTTTCACTTGTTCTTCGCTCTTAACAGGCGCAACTTCTTCTCGATCCTGCAGTTTCGCTTGAAGTGACTCATTTTCTTTCAGAACAATTTCGAGTCTGGATTTCAATTCAGCAACTTCACCGGAAAGATCAGGGTAAGCCACCTCGGCAACTGATTCCGCGGTCTCAATCTCCTCAAACTTAGCTTGTTTAGGAACGCTGTAGCCGATGAGCGCACCAATCACTAACGCAAGAGCTGAAAAAGGGAGGATGGTTTTCATGTTTAAGTCGAATTACTTCTTTAAGAAAATGATGATCTTATCTTAAAGACCATATAGAGTCATTTACATTCAAAAATTCCAGTCCTTCTTAACCACGAATTAGAAAAGGATCTTCATCTACCATTTGGAAATAAACCTTAACCGAATTAATTCTTATCCCCGGTGATTTTCTTGTAAACCTGTTCAAAAAGCTCGGGTGGCAGGTTTTCATAGCTGGCTGCAAGGATACGCTTTTCTGTTTGAGATATTGGTAATTTTCTTATCGGTGCTGGCACTTCCAGATTCCGTGAGCTCGTTTTCTTCAGGGCTTCTCGGATCTGATCGTTCTGTTCTTGAGTAAAGCCAACGTCTTCGGAAAACGCATATCTTTCCATGAGTCTGTCAGAGACTTGTGCGGACCTTTGATCAATCGCCTTCTTCTGAGTTTCAGCGATGAGTTCCTTTTGATCAGTAGATAAGATATTTTGCATCTCGTTTCGATAATCAAAATCCATCAACTCAGGATACATTGATCTCAGTTCATCCTCGGTATAGATGTCCCTGGCCGCTTCGATGATGGATCGCTTCATGTTCAATTTCTCCTGCAAATCACCGACGATTTGCGCCTGATCCGATGTGAGATTTAGCGATTCAAGCAATCTATTGTTCCCACCTCTATTGCGCCTCTGTCCTTTCTTTGGCTTCTCCTTTTGTAGTCTGCTTTGAAACAGTTCATGTTTGAAATCTGCCTCGGACATTAGGCCACGGGAACTCACTTCTGACTCCTGTAAACTGTTCATCAACACTTCATTCTGCTTTTCAAGATCAATAATCTTTTGAACCAGATCCTCATCATCCTCTACTTCAAGCGACGAAAGATCCTCAGCTGGTGTCGCCTCCTTCGTAGAAGAGTCTGAAGGTGAAAGATCTGGCGAATCGCCAATCTGATATCCAAGCAAAATGCCAAGAAGGAACGAGGAGAGGGTGATTACAATAAAGATTTTCATCACAAATTCGCCTTGAGTTATAGATGCTGCACCGAAAACAAATTCTGTAGGGCAATCAAAAACATATCTTACAATGCCTATTTACGAATACGAGACCATTCCGGTTACAGGAAACCAATAACCAGAAGGCCGAATAAACGAGTTTACTCGAGATTCAGTGCAGGCATAACAACAATAGTATCTATCATCGGGTCAAGATTGTGGCTGTAATTCGAGTCATGCCTGCGAAGTTGAACTACGGCTTTTTTGCGGTAAATGGCTTTTTTCTGTCAGGATAAAGCTTCTGGCAAAGCTCGCAACGTAGGCGGTTACAACCACGTGCGGAGCATACTTCCCTGCCGTAAAAAATAATTTGAAGGTGGAGGTGATTCCAGGTCTCTGCCGGGTAAAGTTTTTTAAGATCCGCTTCAGTTTGAGCTACGTTTTTCCCATTTGTCAGACCCCATATCTGCGCTAACCGGTGGATATGGGTATCGACCGGAAAAGCTGGAACACCAAACGCCTGTGTCATCACGACCGACGCCGTTTTATGCCCCACACCCGGAAGGGCTTCCAAGGACTCCAGATTATCCGGAACCTCACCTCCATGCTGATCGATCAGCAGTTTGGAAAGATTCCAGATGTTCTTCGATTTCGCAGGAGAAAGTCCACAGGGACGAATGATCTCGCGAATCTCATCAATGCTGAGTTTGATCATATCCTCAGGATTATCCGCCTTTTTGAAAAGCGCTGGTGTCACCTGATTGACTCTCTCGTCCGTGCATTGAGCAGAAAGCAATACTGCTATTAGCAAGGTATAGGTATCCTTGTGGTCGAGGGGTATCGGAGGATCAGGGAACAACCTCTGTAACTCGTCATACACAATTCTTGCTCGTTCCTCCTTCGTCATGATATGAGCAAACTTCATTTTCGGTTTAAGACAACTCCGATTTCTATAGCTTCTGGCTCAGAAGCTTGTAATCGCGAAAACAAACGCTAGCTTCGGCAAAATATGCTGCCAGCACTACTCACGACGATATTGTTTTCCTTTTCTGCGATCGCAGCAAATCGGTCGGTGTCACAGCTTGGCAGTAGCACTGCAAATGTGAGTCGTCTTCTTTTGGCAGCTTTCACCCTGGGAATCGTTGCCATAATCACCGGGGTGTTTCCTGGTTGGTGGGTTTTCTGGATCTTCTTTCTTAGTGGAGTCGTCGGTTTCGGCTTTGGAGATATCGGGGTATTCTACGCTCTTCCCCGACTCGGTTCAAGGCTCTGCATTCTCTACACTCAGTGTGTCGCTGCACCTATCGCGGGAATCATTGAATGGCTCTGGATGGGAACCTCCCTCTCGTCTCTGCAAATCTTATGGGCAGCAATGACTCTTGTCGGTGTCGCCATAGCCTTGGACCCAAGGCATGCTCAAAATTTCAAAAAAGAGCTTTGGCTAAGTGGAACGCTTTTCGGACTACTTGCGGCCTTCGGACAGGGGGCAGGAGCGGTGATCAGCCGTTACGGATACGATGTAGCGACCGCAACTCACGAGACGGTTCCACCGATGACCGCAGCAGGTTTCAGAGTGTTCGGAGGGGTATTAGTTGCAACGATCGCCTTTCTGATCGTTGAAAAAAAGGAAAGAGCTTCGCTAACCCAAACAAGGAAGAGAAAATTCGTCATTCTGTTCATCATTCTAAACGCACTGGCGGGTCCGATTCTTGGAGTCAGCTGCTATCAATGGGCCTTGGCAGTTCAGCCCAGTTTTGTCGTTCTTCCGATCGTAGCGCTCTCGCCAATCGTAGTCATCCCGATGTCCATGCTTTGGGAAGGAGATCGTCCAAGTATTTCTTCAATCTTAGGAGCATTGATCGCTGTTGGCTCTGCGATTATGCTAACACTGGCAACCATTTGATCATGATAAAAACCGACTACAAAGTCTTCGTTTTCGATTTGGATTTTACGCTCTGGGATGCTGGAGGATCCTGGTGCGACTGTACGAATCCCCCTTATCACAAAGATTCAAATGGTAGCGTTTTCGATTCCTACGACAGGCATATTCGTCTCTACGACGACGTGCTGGACATTCTTGAATCACTTAAAAATTTTAATTTTGAAGTCGCTTTGGCATCACGAACCGGTGCTCCAAACTGGGCAAATCAATTGACGAACATGCTCGGAGTGGATCCTTACATCGACTACCGGGAGATTTATCCGGGATCAAAAATCCCCCACTTGAATCGAATCATGAAGGCATCTGGAAATAGCGCTTCGGATCTAGTCTTCTTCGACGACGAGCAGAGAAATATCCACGATGCGAAATCCATAGGCGTCGATGCCGTTTATGTTTCGAACGGTATCAATTGGCAGTTGATCAAGCGTTCGATCTAATCTCGAAACTTATCGATGGTCGTCGCTGAGAGAAGCAGTTTTAGGGGGCTCGTCAGATTCGGACATTTTTTCAAGCTCCTCTCGAGGCACTTGAGCAACCTTTAAACTGAAAGTCCGTTCTTCTTTGCCCCTCAAAACCCTGACCTTTGTGTAACGACCAATTCGGGCGAAAAATCTTGCGTTTCTCACATCACTCGGAGTGCGAATCTCAAAGTCACCAATCTCAAGCAACCGGTCGCCAGCTGCTAAGCCGACCGACTCTGCAGGACCGCCAGGGATGACTTCGTCGATCACCACTCGCGAACCACGAACGACCTCGGTAGTTTCGCGGCCTTCAATTCCAAACCAACTGTAAATCACTTCCCCTGCGAACATCAGATCGTCACGAATACGGAAAAGCGCTCGTGTGGGAAGGATGTAGGACGATGGGATGTCTAACAAAGTAAGAACGTTCATCCCGATCAGCCGTCCATTAAGGTCGAGAACTGGAGTTCCTCCTTCACCGAGACCAAAGAAAATATTGGTTCGAAGGTGAGTCGTCTGAAACGCACGTCGGTAAATGCTACTTTCGTAGCCTGTTACCAATCCAAAATTGGGTGTGGGATCAAATTCAAGAGGAAGTGAAATTCCGATGACCATCGATGCAATCGCAGGTTGCTCTGGAGAATCATCGAGTCGTATGAAGGTAAAATCATCCGGAACGATGTCTGCTTTGAGCAATGCTACGTTATTTCTCCGGTCTTCTCCCAAAACAGTGGCGGGATAAGCTATTCGATTGTGTTCGATCCAAATCTGTTTTGCTTCGAAAACCACACTTCGCGTGGTAAGGATGTGCCCAAGACGGCTCACGAAAAATCCTGTCGCAATTCGGATATCCTGTTTCTTTTCCCCGTTTTCATCTTCGCGTTCGAACAGTGCATTGATTCGAACCACTGAAGAACGATGTTCCTCGAAAACCTCGATGATGCGGTTTTGAAGATTTAAAAAATCAGCCTGTCCCAACAATTGATGGCTGAATACAAGGAATCCACAAATTGTAGAAAGTATGATTTTGCTACCGATCCTAATTGGGAACATGGGTCGATAAAACCAGCGCTACCGAGATTGGCAAACGCTAAACGGTCAATACTTGAGATTGACCGGCAAAAACCTGGAGTCATCCGAAAGAATCTGAACACGGTCGTTCACGTAGGTGCGTCCTGACTCTGAACCGGAATTACTCTGCCAAATATCCCCTTCGAGTTTGTAACCTTGAGGGTCGATTTGGTAGGAATCTACCAAAAAACGAGTCTGATCGACCATCGATTTTCTTCGAGCCAACTCTCGAGTGGTTTCCAAGGCCAAATCTCTGGATGAAATCGATTCGACTGCTTCATTTTGAGCCATGTTGAAGCGATTTTTCTCCGCCTGGTTTTCTACATACAGATTTTGAACGCCCAGATAGGTCGGAACTCCACAGAAAACAAAGGCCATCGCCACAGCGGTTTGCTGGAACCAACGACGCTCCCACAATGCCGCCCATGTGCCACGCTTTTCTTGAACCAAAGCCTCCATAGACTTCTTGCGCAGGCCCTGGTCGAATTGTTCCCAAAACTCAGGATCCGGCTGCTCAAATTTCTTAAGCTTCAACAAGTCTTCTACTTCTACTTTTGGTTTCTGATCCATACGCGACGCTTAATCTACAAAATCTTTCAGATGCACTCTCAGTTGCTGTTTGGCATAATGTAAACGAGAGCGCACCGTACCCACGGAGCATTTAAGAATATCTGCAATTTGCTCATGACTCATTCCTTCAATTTCAAATAAAACTACTACACTCCTGTGCTTAAGAGACAGCTTTTGCAGCGCTTCGTTCAATTTTTCATGAAGTTCCTTGAGCAAAGTTCCTTTTTCGGTTTTGTTTTTGGCCGAAATGACATCGAAGATATCGGACTGAGAAGCTTCTTGGTCGATATTGTCGAAACTTAAAAATTTCCGGTTCCTGAACTTTTTGAGGTGGCTCAGAGTGTTATTCACCGCAATTCGATAAATCCAGGTATAAAAAGATGAATTTCCTTTGAATCTGTTGATCGATTGGAAGGCCTTGATGAAGGCTTCTTGAGTCAAGTCTAGGGCATCCTCGCGGTTCGAGGTCAAGTTGTATACAACTGAGTAAAGCCTTTCGCGGTAGCGGTGAACCAAAATGTCGTATGCAGCTACGTCACCACCCTGAACGCGAGTCACCAAAATTCGATCAGCCTCTCGTTGACTGGTCGTCTTTCCGGTCGCAACTGCATCAGCGTTGACGGATTTACTGCTCACCATAGTGCCTATCATCTTGTATCAGGTAGTTAATTACTCAAGCCAAAAGCTCAATTTGCGCACTCACAAAACTCAGCAACTCACGAAGTCTAAGGGTAGCCGGAAGATCTCCGAACGGATTCAACACATCGGAGCCTCTTTGGATCTGTTGGTTGAAATGATCCATCACTTTGCCTTTGATTTCGTGTGTGCGCATGAGTGTCGCAATGGTATCGACGGGCACTTCTTCAGAATTGTTCAATTCTTCTAGAAATTTCTCCTTTTCAGTAGAATTCAGGGATTCGAGTAGCAAAATGATCGGGAGTGTAAATTTCCCCTTCAGGATATCTGTGTTCAGGGTTTTTCCCATTCGTTCCTCAGTGGAAAAGATGTCCGCATAATCATCGAAGATCTGGTAAGCCGTTCCAAGATGATAACCATAAGCCCCACTCGCATTTATAAATTCCCTGGAATAGCCACCAATGGCCGCGCCAAGATGACAGGCCACACGAAAAAGCTCAGCTGTTTTCATCTCGATACACCGATAGTAGGAGGCCAAATCCATTTTTTCGTCACCCCTTCGAAAGGATTGATGAATCTCTCCCGTACAGACTGTCCGAGTACTCGCAGCTACTTCGCGACAAACCTCCACGGTCGGGAATTCTGCAGCCAATCGCAAAGCGTGGGAAAACAGAGCGTCACCGAGCAAAACTGCAACAGAAGAACCGTATTTTTCCATCACAGAGTCTCGTCCATGACGAACCGATGCGTCGTCGATGATATCGTCATGTACCAAGGTGGCGGTATGAACGAGTTCGATTACAGTCCCCAATTTCACCAGTGCAGGATCGGGTTCTCCTTCCCGGTATCCAGAAAAATAAACGAGCACTGGTCGGATGCGCTTTCCTCCTTTTTCGAGACAATAATGAACCAAATCCCGGATCTCTGGTTCAAACGCCTTCCTTTGCTCCCCAATGTACTCGTTTACCGCTTCAAGATAGTCACCCGCGTGCGCTTTGATTACAGAGAAATCAGTTGCCAAGGTAGATGGCTTATCGTCTTGCGGATTTTCACTCATAGAGAAGGGAAAACAAATATCCGAAAACCTGGCAAGCGAACGTTGACCCAATGACGGACTCCCAGGATCACATTCGACGGAAACTACATCCCGTATTCGCTGGAAGTTATGTAGCGCTCCAAGTGCTCGATATTTGCCTCTTGGTCTTCCATGACCGCCTTGAGTACATCGCCGATACTGATGATGCCGATAAACTCATCACCGTTCATGACTGGCAGGTAGCGAATACGCTTCTCCGTCATAAGGTGCATGCAGTCTCTGGTGGTCATTTCTTTGGAAACTACCAAAAGCTTGTCGATCATGGTTTCGCTCACGGGAGTGTCTCTGGAAGCTTTGCCTTTAAGGATCACCTTTCTGGCATATTCCCTCTCGGTGATGAGTCCTACTAATTTATTCTCGTGCATCACGACAATCGCTCCTACGTCGTGTTTTTCCATCATTTGTAGAGCTTCCAAAGTGGTGGCGTCAGGAGAGATGCTGATGAGGACGCGGGGTATTTTTTGATCCAGAATAGTTTGTACAGTTGCCATGTATTAAGCATAATTTGGAATCAATCCCGCCGCAAGTTACGAAACAGATTTCCTGCGTAATTGTCACAAAAAAACCCGCCGTGATTGGCGGGGTTTCAAACTTAAATAACTTAAACCTGGATTAGAGCGATTTGAACCAATCCTGGAAATATTGTCCGAGCCAAGGAGTCAGTTTTTGCTCACCTTGGATGGAGCCGATCAAGCTCATCACCCAAAATACAAGAACGACAATCCATGCGAAGAGATTGACAACCGGAATTAGGCCACTAACGAATCCCAACAGTATGATGCCGAGATTTTGGCGAATGTAGAAACTCGCGAGTTCATCTTTCTCGCTGTTGTTGATGACCAGAGCAATGATCCAGCCAATGAGTGTGATGTGTGAGACGATTGCTTTAGTTTTTCCGTCCATTGAGAGAATGTGTGTTATGGTTAAATGGCACATCGCGAGGGACTCGAACCCCCAACCCTCTGGTCCGAAGCCAGATGCTCTATCCAATTGAGCTAGCGATGCTTGAACAACGCAGAAGATGGCACAAGTTGTACAAATCCACAAGGCGAAAGTAGGATCTATCAGCTTCTAACTTCTCACCATTGTTGGGTCACATTTCGCTGAGAAATGGGTTCAGCGAACGTTCCTGGCCGACTGTTGTTTTGGGTCCGTGTCCTGGATAAATGATCATTTGAGGGTCTAGTGGAAAAAACTGTTTACGAATCGATTCCATGAGCGCCTCATGCGAACAACCAGGAAAGTCCGTGCGTCCCACACTTCCAGCAAAGATCACATCTCCGGAAATCACCCAATTGAGATCCTCCATGATAAAAGAAATACTTCCGGGGCTGTGGCCAGGCGTATGCACCACACGGGTTTTCACACCCACAATCTCAATTTCTTGCCCATCCTCCAAATAGCCATCAACTTTTCCTGGATGATACTCAATTCCCGGGATTGAAAAACTAGCCATTAACTCAGGGTTTTTAATCAAGACTTCGTCCTCCATGTGAGCAAAAATTGGGACTCCAACCTTGTTAAATTCATGCACATCCAGGATGTGGTCCCAATGACCGTGAGTGAGCCAAACTCCATCGAGTTCCGCATCATGCCTCTCAAGTTGTTTGTCAACTTCCACTTTCGCTCCAAATGGAGAATCAAACAACGCGGCTTTCCCAAGGTCCTCGTTGATGATCAAATAGGCGTTTGTCCCGATGGGCGGTAACTCGAAAATTCGGATCTTAATCTGACTCATCATTCTGGCTTTTTCCAAGAATGTGAGAGACCGAGGCTCAAGCTGGCAAGAGTTTTTAGATTCCATACACGAACCTTCGTCACAAATCTTCTTAGCCAAAGCGACGGATCGTTTCTTTACAAAAACTCTGCAACTCTGGATAATCTAACACAACTCATCCATGCCCGTCTTTGCCCACATCTCCCATTCTTATGAGCAACTTCTAGATGCGTTGCTATACGAAATGGAAAAGCAGCAAAAACATAGTGGGTCCCCTCAACAAACGACCATCGTCGTTCCATCCCACCGTGTGGCTCACTGGATCACCCAATCAATCGCCGACCACTGGGGAGTATGCGTCAATGTAAGATTTGTCTACCTTTCCTCTCTCTTAGAAAGCGTCAATTCCTCAGGGCTCGAACCAACAACGTATGATCAGTTGCCCCTTCAATGGACACTTCATCTCAAGAAACTACTGGAGGAAAAGCACCAACAATCTAAATCCAACTCGATTAAGGACATCCAGCAAGCCAAGGAGTATGCTGAACTTTTTCTCCACTACTTCGAGCATCGCCCTGGTTGGATGGGTTCTGGGAAAATCGGAGATCTTAACCACCATGCTAACAAATTCCAAACTCAGCTATATTCCGATTTAAGGAATTCTCGGGAGATCAGCCAACATCCTTTGAATTTGATGGAACCCTCAAATGAGGCTCAATTTGATTTTGCGCAAAATCTTCATGTGTTCGGATTTTGGGAGTTCTCCCCGCTCTATTGGAATTTGCTGTGCAAGATTTCAGAACAGACGGAGGTCTTCGCGTATCTTTCAGTCCCTACAGCAGGCTACATTGTCGATCTCACTCCAACCAACCTCAGAAACCCGGAATTAACGCTCCTCCCCGAAAATCCAACACCTCAAAAACCCACTGATCAACTCCTGGCAAAGCTCGGACAAAGGGGACGAGCAACACAGATCGTCCTTCTTGATGAAAACATTCATTGCGCAGAGAGATTCGATCACCCGCGAACGAACGAGACCGGTCTTGAGAGGCTTAAAACGGGCATTCTTGACTCCGATACTTCCACGACAGACAGGCCGCCTCTGGACGAGTCCATTCAGCTTCACGGATGTTCGAGCAAAATCAGAGAGATCGAAATCGCTAAAGATTTGATCTATCAGGTGTTTCAGCAAGTTGAGGGAC
>JAKSBQ010000288.1 GCA_022361075.1 Opitutales bacterium
GCGAAATTTACCATATGATTCGAAACGTGTGATACGCGAAAGGGATACTTCTGAATAATGTTAGTTTTTTGAAGTCTGTTTGGAACGATTAGATCAGGTTCGCATGGCTTCAATGGGCTTGATTGAGGTGGACTTAATGGCTGCGAGGTAGGCGGCAATGGTGATCGCGATGACGAAAGCGAGTGTCGAGGTGCCGTAAATTAGGGGATCACGGGCGTCTGTCCCATAGAGCAGGGTCTGAGCGCGATCGGAAAGGAGGTAAGCTGTGACTAGACCAAGGAGCATTCCACTCATCGCAAGTTTGATCCAAAAACTAACACTACCGCGGATGATATTGCCCTTGTGGGCTCCCAAGGCCAGCCGAATGGCGATTTCTTTCTTGCCTGCTGCGATGGAGTAGGCGATGACCCCAGAAATTCCGAGAATGGCCAACGACAGGGCGATGAATGCGAGTCCGAGGCAGAAATAGAGTATGTTCTTTCGTTCTGCATAACGTCTTTCGATCGCGGCATCAATGGAGGAGGGTTGGCCGACGGCAACATCTGATTCGAGCGTGAGGAGTAGTTCCTTCATGGCCTGAATGGTGTTTTCCACTGTATCCCGGCATTTTACCACGTAGCCGAACCAGTAAAGACGTCTTACACTCGTCTGATAAACCATACCTTCGGCGGGTTTATAGAGGTTGTTAATCCTGACGGTGTTGATAACGCCGATGACGGTTTGCCAACGGTATTCGGTGTCGGCTGTATGAGGTCTGTTTGCCGAATGAAGAGCGATGCGCTTTCCTACTGGATTTTCCCCGGGAAATAACAAATCCGCCAAGGCCTGGTCGATGACAACTACCTGCTGATTGCTGGAGATGTCGGTTTCGGTGAAGAGGCGACCTTGAGTAGGAGAGATGTCGAGTGCGCGAAAATATCCTGCACTGACGGTGTCCGTGGAGATGAATGGGGAAATACTGGGATCTGGATTTTCAAAACGCAGAATTTGCATCCGGTAAATGTTGGGGTGTTTCATGGGAGGCCAGTTGGAAACTCCTACGCTTTCAACTTCTGGCAGTGCGCGAATTCGTTCCTCCAGTTCAACCATTTTACGAATTCGTTCCTCCCGATCATAGCGATCATTAGGTAACCTTATTGTCGTATACAATCGATCTTCGGTCTCATATCCCGGATCGATTTTAAGCACTTCAAAAAAGCTATGCATGAGGAGCCCACCGTTGATGAGAAGAATAATGGCGATGCCCGACTGAATGAAAACCAGGGTTGAGCGATATTTTTTCAGAGAGGCGCTACCAGTTCCCGTTCGGTTATCTTCTTTAAGACTCTGGCTCAATGACCCTCGTTTTAGGAGCGGTAGGACCGAGACGGTGACACTGATCAAAGTGACTAAACCACCGAGTGCAAGGGCGACCGCGACAGTATGAAGATCAAGTGTGAGTCTAGGTGCTACGGTAAAAAAAGAGAACATCCCAAATTGATGAAGGAGATGCAGGCCTGCCAGAGTTGCAGCGATGGAGCAGATGGAGCCTGCCAATGCGACAAGCGCGTTTTCGGCAATAAGCTGGCTTACCAGTCGATGTAGTGTGGCTCCGAGGGAAGACCGGACAGCGAATTCCTGGATTCGGTAACTGTTTCGGGCCAAGGTGAAGTTTGCCAAACTGAGTGAGCCAGCGAGCATGACGAAAACCGCAGCGATCACGGTGAGTATGAAGGCGTATTCGAGATCGCGTATTTGATCCTCACCGACGGTCATGGTTCGAGTCACGAGAGGATGGTTCCGAATAAATTCCTTAAATTCAGGATAGTGGGCGTGGTTTGCTTCGTTGATGGAAGCGAGTTCTGCTTCAACCATTTCTTTAGTAACTCCTGGTTTTAAACGTGCCAGGGAGCCCGTAAGTCCGGCTCTGAACCGGAAATGACTGCGAGTTTCATGCGTTTCCAGCGGCAAGAGATGATGGATGCTTGCCATGTCCCAGTCCCCAAATGACGGAGGATTCACCCAGGTTTTTGGCATCACGCCCACAATTTCCCAGGGTTGACCGTCGATCGTGATACTTCTGCCAATTACGTTGGGATCCCCACCGAGTCTGTTTTGCCACCAGGTGTAGGTTACAATTACGACGTTTTCAGTAGTGTCGACATTGATGTCAGAATCATAAAACCTTCTCCCGAGAAAAGGTTCGATACGCAGGACATCGAACATGGAGGGGGTGATCATCAGGGCGTCGAGGAACTCTGGGGCTTCTTTGTCGATTTTGATGTTAAAATGATGGATCTGTTGGGCTGCGATACTGTCCAGAAGCTCGGATTGAGCTCGCCTTTCTTCATAGAGTTTGGGGTTGGAGCTACGTCGCGTCTCACCTTCCCAGGCGTTATTCTCAAACCGGTCGTAGATCCGGATGACTCGGTTTTCATCCGGATAGCGATCCGGGTTGAGGTAGAGGGAATTGAGAATACTGAAAACCAGGGTGCAGGGAGCGATGCAGAAGACGAAGATGAAAATAAGTGCAAGGGTGTGTCCTTTTGAGGCGGTGAGTTGTCGCAGCCCGTAGCGCACGTCCTGCATCAAATTACTCTGTAGTTGAATTCCCCAGTTGTTGCGGCACTGCTCCTTGATGAATTCTGAATTGCCAAAGTCTTTGGTCGCTCTTGTTCGGGCTTTTTTGAGGGACATTCCTTCGGCAACGTATTCTTCGGTCGCCATATCGATGTGATAACGTAGCTCGTCTTCCAGGTCTTTTTGTTTGGAGGTGCCTCCTAGTAGGGAGTGAATGCGAAAAAGAAACCGTTTGAGTAGTGTCATGATGGTTGGGGGTGATGTGAATTGAATTAAAGAAGGTGAAATCAGCTCATTTGCAGAATTAGGTCGACGTTCATGGTGAAACGCTTCCACACTGCGGTTTCTTTTTCCAATTTACTACGTCCCAAAGGAGTCAGTGAGTAAAACTTTGCCCGACGGTTATTCTCAGTGACTCCCCATTCGGCTTGGATGAACTGCCGTTCTTCTAAGCGGTGCAGGCAGGGGTAGAGTGAACCCTGTTTTACGTCGAAAGTCTCATTTGAGGTTTGTCGAATTCTTTTAGAAATTGCCCATCCGTTCATGGGCTCTAGCGAAAGGGTTTTGAGGATTAAGAGATCCAGTGTCCCCTGAAGTAAGTCTGCTGTTTCTTTTTCCATATTGAGTGTAGATTGTCTACAGGAGTATGTTGTTCTTGTAGAATGTCAACAGGAGAAGTCGAAAAACAAAGAACAACCTTTTGGTGCTCTTCATTCAGTTAGGTAGGGTCGAAGAATATCTCTTCTATCGTTTGTCGTTGTTTCGGCGAGGTAATACTACTCAACAATCGATTGGTAATAAAAGTTAGAAATGGTTGGAAAAAGCCGATGTTGATCGAGAGGGACATGTTGAGCGAAAATCATGATGATCATGTTTTCTTCGGGATCGATCATGTAGCGGGTGGATGCGTATCCACTCCAGCCAAATTGCCCAATCGACCCCAGGTCGTAGCTTTGAGAATGATTGATTTTTACGAAACCTCCCAGGCCGAATCCGTGAGTTTTGCTAAACTCGTTGGTAGGGTCATCCCAGTGAGCAAGATGGTTTTCAAGCATGAACTCTACTGTCTTTCTACCAAGGATGCGATGCCCTCCGAATTCTCCCTTGTTGAGTAACATTTGCGCGAAACAAAGGTAGTCTTCCATTGTTGAGTAAAGTCCCGCGCCACCTGCTTCAAATGGCCAGACCCATCCGCCACTTCCGAGTTGATTATCTCTCAATTGAAGAACGCCGTCGGTAGTCGTATAAACTTTGATCACACGATCCAATTTGTCTTCGGGGACCAAAAAGGAGGTGTCCTCCATACCCAATGGATCAAAAATCTCGGATTTTAGATATTCCCCAAAACTCACCCCTGATACCTTCTGCACGAGAGCTCCCAACACATCGATTGACATTCCGTATTTGAACTTTTCCCCAGGTTGATGGGAAAGAGGCAGGGTGGAAATGCGAGATATGAATTCGTCGAGAGTCTTACTGTCTCTTGCGTTTGCTTGCTGATAAAACTGATTTAGTGTCTTGTTTGAATTCCCCGGGGGATAGCGAATACCAGAGGCGTGAAGGAGCAGGTCTTTAATTTGGATTTCTCGTTTA
>JAKSBQ010000207.1 GCA_022361075.1 Opitutales bacterium
AGCATCTCGACGAGTGTGACTTCACTACCCAGTGCTTTGAAGAAGTAAGCAAATTCCACTCCAATCGCTCCTGCGCCAACGACCATGATCGATTTCGGAAATTTCTTGTTGGCCAACATCTCACGAGAGGTGAAAACGCGCTCACCATCGACCTCTACCCCTGGAATCTGTCGTGGTAAACATCCCGTTGCGATTACTACCTTGTCCGCTTCGATCAACTCAACGTCACCATTCTCGGAGGTCACTTCCACCATCCCTTGCGCAATCACTTTCCCAAGGCCTACTTTGTAATCCACCTTGTTTTTTTTGAATAAAAATTCGATTCCCTTTGCCATGCGGTCAGCAACGCCACGGGAACGGTCCATGACCTTCCCAAAATCGAATGTTGCTTCGCCTATCTCGATTCCAAACGTTTCCACATGTTGTAAGTTCTCAAAAGTCTCAGCACTCTTGAGCAGGGCTTTCGAAGGAATACAACCCCAGTTCAGGCAGGTCCCACCAGCCCGCTCTTTTTCGATGCAGACTACTTTCTTCCCAAGCTGGGTAGCACGAATAGCAGCAGGGTAACCAGCTGGGCCCCCACCAATTACTGCGAGATCGTATCGATTTTCGTTCGCCATAGAATCCAGAAAGAATCGATCCACGAACACAAATCAACTTTAAAGCTGAGGTTTACGCCTCTACCATTACTGGAAATCGCAAATATAATTCATGCTAATATTTGGTGAATCCTAAGATTCAGATGTAAATCCATAGATTATTTGACGGCAGTTAATTGGATTATCCAGACTAGCGTTAATAAGTCATATCAATCCACCTACACCAAAGCCATTCAAGTAATTCTTGGCTGAATTCGGCTGCCCTCAGACATCCTCGAAATCCTGAAATCAGCGGTTCAAATCGCATCAAAAGCATCCATTACAGACTTCCTCACAATCTCCCGCGAATACTCAGACAGATTACCAGGAACTTTAACGATTGGTATCCCTTGATGCTCCAAGAACTTAATCGACAACTCGGTCTTGGTGTGAAACTCCTCCAACCGACTTCGAATCTTCTCTTCACTGTCATCCGACCGGCGAATCACGGGCGTCCCACAATGAGTGCAATTTCCTTCCTTTGAAGGAGGTTTGAATTCGATGTGATACACCTTTTTACAATTCGGACAAATCCTTCGACCCGTCGTGCGAGCAACAATCTCGTCGTCGTCACCTTCCACAATCAAAACGGCATCGATGTTACTTCCACTTTCCACCACCAAATTCAGAAGATTTTCGGTCTGAGCAACGGTGCGAGGGTAACCATCCAACACCCAACCTCGGCACTCTTTGCTTTTGAAAACAGTGCCAAACATCTCATTGGTGATCGAATCGGGCACGAATTTCCCAGACTCGACAAAATATTTTGCTTTTAGTCCAAGGACTACCCCTTGAGGGTCATCCCATTTCGCCACAGGACCCAAGGACCACAAGATTTCTTCATCTGAAACAAAGCTATCAGTCTCTTCATCGTAGAAACTCGAAAGATCGCCTTCAAAATCGACTTCTTCAAACTTCTTCAGATAGGTTCGGAACAAATCTCCGGTGCTGAGTTGATCGAGATCAAACTCACGAACTAATACATCGATGCGGGGCTGTTTGCCTGCACCGCTTTTGCCCATGACCAGGAGATTGCTGATCTTTCCTGCTTCCAATCCCATCGCGTGTTAATTTGAAAACCCAACAAAATAAGATCAACTAATATAAGAATAAAGGAAAGTGATACAATCTTAACTAATCATTATTTTAAGAAAGCTTAATACCGACGGGTTCTGAGTGACTTTCGCTTCTCGCGAGATCAAGGTTTGCGACCTTCGTCCACTTCGTAGAAATCAAAAAAGGTAAGAATATCATCACGGTGGCTTAAACCATGTTCTGCTTTGTATTCCTGAAATTCCTCAGGACCACCGTCTGAGTTCCTCCAACCCCGTTTGCTCATGAAGTCATTCCACATCAGAGTCTCATCTTCGTTGGGTTTTCGCCCAGTCTCGAAGATCCACTGCAAAATCTCATCATCACTCCCGCCTTCGAGCGTTTTTTCAACAAGCTCGTCGTAGTTGATTCCCAAAAATCTGACACATCTTCCATCAAATCCCTTGCCAAGGTAAGGGACGTAGTCATCAGGGAGTTTGTTTTGAGCGTTCAACCGAATTTTCTCCAACATCCTCGGTATCCAAACCAATCCTCCAACTCTCTCATAGGCACTTTTCATAATTACCAATTCAACATTTACGATTTCTCGGTTTTCTTAAGATCTTTTTTCAGCTTCTTCCAAAGTTCCAACCTACCCAGAACCGAAGATTCAGAGCCTGCCTCTTTCGGATAATAAAACTGCTTCGGTTCGAGCATGTAATCCTGCCCCGAAACGGCCTCTGGAAATTCATGGCTGTAGCGGTAATCTTTTGAGTTCCCTGCCTCGCGGTTCGCCTTGCCACTCTTGTCCCGCAACCAGACGGGCACGGGCTGAACTCCGTTTTTCTGAATCTCCGCTTTTGCTTTATGCATACCTTGGTACGCCCGATTACTCTTTGGACAGGTGGCAAGAAACACAGTGGCGTGTGCCAAACTGATTTCGCATTCCGGTTGGCCGATCACTTCACAGGCCTGGTAAGCGGCCATCGCAACAGGTAGAGCCCGAGAATCTGCTATGCCTACGTCTTCCGAAGCTAAAATCACCAGTCTTCGCGCAATAAACCTCGGATCTTCTCCTCCAAGCAACATCTTCACCATCCAGTAAAGCGCTGCGTCGGGATCACCTCCTCGCATGCTCTTGATGTAGGCGGAAATCGTGTCGTAATGCTCGTCTTCGTTGGCGTCGTATCTCACCCGCCGTTCCTTCGCAAAACGTGAGAGCACTTCTTCATCAATCACGCCTCCGTCACCCACATACTCGGCCATGAGCTCGAGCGTGTTCAGCGCTTGTCTGAGATCACCCCCCGCAAAATTCGCGAGCGACTTCATCACTTCTGGGCTGGACTTGATCCCCGTTTTTCCGAGTCCACGATCATCATCAGTCAACGCTCGATCTAAAACAGTCGCGATTGCGTCGTCAGTCAGGGGTTCGAGTTTGATCAGATGGCATCGGCTGAGGAGCGGCGGGTTGACGTAAAAGCCGGGATTATGTGTCGTCGCTCCGATCAGGGTTACGTTTCCTTCTTCGACATCCGGCAAGAGCAGATCCTGCTGGCTTTTGTTGAAGCGGTGAATCTCGTCCACAAACAAAAGCGCATGCTTACCGTTTTGTCTCAGTGCTCTTGCTCGACCCAGCACATCACGCATTTCGGCAACGTTTGAAGTCACCGCATTGATTTTGAAACACTTGCTTTCGGTGATCGACGCAATGACCGTCGCCAGTGTTGTTTTTCCCGTTCCCGGAGGACCGTAAACCATCAGGTTTGGTGCCTTACCCTTATCGAGCATGCGACGGACCATACTGTCTTCCTCGATAAGATGTGGCTGCCCTACGATTTCGTCCAGTGACACGGGTCTCATCCTCGCCGCAAGAGGTGGAAGTGGAGCATCTTCAGCCTCACCGTCTCCTGTCGAAAAAAAGCTCTGTTGTTCCTCGTCCACCGAGCTTAAGTGGACCAAATTCTACTCGTCTCGTCGAGCTTTTACCCAAGCGACGATTGACGCGTCGTCATCCATGTAGGCCCAAACGACACGCAAAAACTCGGCCATGTGAATATCGCAGGTTTTCAAAAAATTCCGATCACCCCCACAACCGTACATAATGTCTGGATTGAGCTCGCCTTTTAGCTTCGCCTTGGCTTTCTCGATAATGCGAGGCAACCACTCGATTCCATCCACCGTATCGGTCTTCGCAGGGAGTTCCTCAGTCACGATCTCGTGAGTAGAGAGTTTCCCATCTTGTTTCGTCAGAAGATAGTCCCTGCGCGCTTCCGAAATCATCAGGAAAGTCTCAAAGTCCGGCTCGCCGTATTTGATTTTGTCC
Source organism: Opitutales bacterium (assembly GCA_022361075.1). GTDB lineage: Bacteria > Verrucomicrobiota > Verrucomicrobiia > Opitutales > JAFGAQ01 > JAKSBQ01. Next base: position 3,994 of record JAKSBQ010000207.1, read on the forward strand.
TCTGCAAAATCATAAAGATCCTGAATCTTCAAACCGACGGAATCCATCCACTCGATTTGCTCAGCGTTAAAATAACTCGATGGCTCACGGTTACCCGCCTCGTAGTTGGCGACAGCGTGGTCCCATAGTTCACGTAATTTTTGGTGATAGAGATAATGCTTCATAGACATACTCAGATAGAACGATTTTAGGAAAAATCAAATTGCACTACTTTCGGCTGTGACGGGAACGGGGTCGGCCCTTCTTGACCCCTCTTCGGCCGGAGCCTTCGGTATCCGACATGCGAAAATCAATCTGCTTCTTGAAGCGATCGACTCGCTCCGTGACCACCTGAACTCGTTGCCCTAACGCATAAACCTTCCCCGTCCGACGCCCGACCAGTTCCGTTCCGTCCGAACTAATCGAATAAAGATCATCAGTCATTGTGGAAACGTGCACCAACCCATAGGCCATGGAATCCTCAAGCTCCACGAATAGTCCATGATTCTTCACATCCACGACGAATGCATGGAACTTGTTTTTCGGTTCCTTGGTCAGCTCCCGTTCAAAGAATTCCATGAGTTTCACCTTCACGGTCTCCCGTTCAGCCTCGGTGCTGTTTCGCTCCGTGATGCTGATGTGCTGAGCCAACGCGGTCGCCTGCGAGGCGGAGTAATGCATGCCTGCATCATCCGAATTTTTAAGGAATCCACGTTTCAACATGTAGGCCTCCAGCACCCGGTGCACGATTAAGTCCGCATAACGACGAATCGGTGAGGTGAAATGGGTGTAGTTGTCCATGTTTAATCCGAAGTGACCATCAGGTGAGCTACGATATTCCGCAGGCTTTAAACTTCTGAGAAACTGCACTCTGAGCGTATGCGCTTGAGCATGTTTCCTGATCTTCGCCAACACCTTGTTCATCTCCCGACGGGTCGTCAGATCACCACTTTGAATGCCTACAGTTGCAAGGTAATCAGAAAACTCCTGGAGTTTTTCCGCGTCGGGTTTGTCGTGTACCCGATAGACCAATGCATGTCCGGCATCTTTCAGTTCTTTCGCCACCGTCTGATTCGCAAGCAGCATGAATTCCTCGATGAGCTGATGACTCTCGTCCGTCTCCGACCTCACGATTCGGTCGGCATAGCCTTCTTCATCCACGTAGATTTTCACCTCCGGCATCTCGAGTTCAAGGCTACCACGTTTGAGGCGGTTTTTGCGCAGATTGCTAGCGACTCCCCAGAGTAGTTTGAGGGACTGGCGGATCTGATTGAGCTCATCGTCAGAGCATTCGCTAAGCGCCTTACCGGTGTTGCCAGTCTGGTGAGAGGGAGGTAGAGGGAAATCTTTCATTTCCTGATTCGATTGCCCCCGAAGAAAACCTAACGCCTGACCGTAGGTGAGTCTTTTTCGACTGCGAATCACCCCATTGTAGAATTTGTGATTCTTCACTTTTCCGCTCTTGCTCAGAACGAACTCGACCGACTTCACCAATCGGTTTTCATCTTCAACCAGACTGCAAAGTCCGTTCGAAATCTGCTCAGGCAACATGGGAATGACCACACCTACAAGATAAGTCGAGTTGCCACGTCGCTTGCCTTCTTTGTCGAGAGCAGAATCCGGACGAATGTAGTGAGAAACATCCGCAATGTGCACACCGATCTTTAAATCTCCGTTTGGCAAGACTTGTAAGCTGATCGCATCGTCAAAATCCTTCGCGTCATCTGGATCGATGGTCAGGGTGAACACGTCCCGGAAGTCTCTTCTCCCATCGATCGAAGACTGCTCCACCTCCGTCGGAATTTTCCCAAGTTCGAAGTTCACGCATTCTGGGAATTCGGTATCGAGATCGAACTTGTGAAGGATGGATTTAAACTCAGCCTGCGGCGTGTGAGTACGACCCAGCACTTCAGTAATCTCACCTTCAGGATTTACGTGTTTCTGTGTCCATTCGTGGAGTTTGACCACCACTTTGTCTCCGACTTCCGGAATTTTTTCCCACTCCTGTTGAGTCGGGTCGGCCACGAGGATGTCGTTCACGATCCGAGGGTCGTCCGGAATGACATAATAAAAAAACTTCGTGCTCGCCAACGTTCCGGTGATGGTTTTTCGCGCACGTTTGAGAATCCGAATCACCCGAGCTGTAGCAATATCTGAGTCCTCGTACCGAGGCTTTTTGCGCGGATGTCTGCGAGGCCTTCGTTCACGAACCATTCGAGCCACTACCTGATCCTCATGCATGGCCACACCCGTATCTTCTGATCTCACATGAATTGGTTCTTTGATGGGTTGATTCGCCAGATTTTTAGGAAAAAGCGTCGCTGCTCCACTCTGCCTGAAACGAATCACTCCGGTGATCAGATCCGCATCCTTGGGCAAGCAGTAACGGTTTTTCTTAAGCCTCACGATGGAACCTTCGCCGAGACTCTCGTCAATCACACCCTGAAGTTCAGTCACCTGACTTTTGCTAAGATTCAACGTCTCCGCAAGCTGCTGGATCGTAAGAGGTACGTAGTCCTCTTTTTCCATCAATTCTCTTAGCCTTAATTCCATCGATATCGCTTAAACTGGGGTTTTAACACAGGGTTCAGGATCAATAACGTTTGGGGCTAACGATTCCTCTGCAATTTTTTCTGCAAACCACCTTCTGGCTTCGGGATCACCGTGGGTCAACACCACTTTTTGTGGCTCAAATTCTGCGACCAGATCCAGGATTTCTTCCCGATCCGCGTGCCCGCTGAGGTCAAATGAATCTACCTCCGCATGCAGCTCCGTCTCAAGGTCATAGACATCAAACCAAAACTTCTCACCTTTCGTGCATGCTTTGAGCTTTCCGCCAGGGGTGTCCGGATCGCAGTAACCCACAAAATACACGCTGTTCAGGTCCGAATGCAAAAGACAGGATGCCAGTGAGTAGGAGGGTGTCTTCTCAACCATCATTCCACTACTCACGACGTAGATTCCCTTAGGCAGTTTATCGAAGCCAGGGTTTTGTGGGATCCGTGGACTCTCCACTCGTAGTTGCTTGAGGACTTTTTTCCGAAAACGAATCAATCCGGTCTCGCGGGAAATTTGATCAAAATAATCCACAATATCCATTCCCAACCCAGCTGAAAAAATCGGACAGCGTGGGATTTTGCCTCGTTTTTGAGCATCCGCAAATACCGCGAGCACTTCCTGCATTCGTCCCAGTGCAAAAACCGGCAACAGGCAGGTGCCTCCCTGTTCAATGGTGCGTGTCACTCCGGCAAATAACCTTTCCCACTCCTGATCACGCTCACTGTCCTGCGCGCGCTGAGTGAGCCCTCGGGTAGTCTCCGTCACGAGAACATCCACTTTCATGTCCGGAATCCTGGCTCCGGGAAGAGTCTGAAGATCGTCAAAGAGAAGGTCCCCGGTGAAATATACAGTCTCGTCGGCATGCTCGACCAGCATCGAAGCTGCACCTGCCACATGACCGGACGGGTAGAGAGTAATCACGAGCTCATCTGCACCCTTGGTGATCACTTCAGGTTGCTCAAACCTCAACGGATGGAAGCGTGCCGAGATGTGATCCACATCCGAAAATGTGAAGAGCGGATATTCCGGAATACCCTGCTCTTTACGCTGCCGTTTCATCACGTTCACCGAGTTCCGCAACATGCGTGGCGCCAAAACCCGACTGGGCAAACTCATGAAAACCGGAACATCAGGATAACGTTTCATCACGATCGGCAAGGAACCCAAATGATCGAGATGACAGTGCGTCAGAACGATAAAATCCAAGTCCACTCCATCCAGCAACTCCAGCTGAGGTACCGCACCCTTACCTACTTCTTTTGGATGAAGCCCGGAATCCACGAGAAATTTGAAATTTCCCAATTCTATCAAACTCGAATTGCTTCCGATTCCCCCGGACTTGTTCAGATCTGTAAAATTCATCCAATCTTTTTAGAAAATATACTTCGGAAAACACTCCGATTCATCTGGAGCCAAAGCGTATCCGAATTTCGGCAGATTGTGGAGCGCAATCTTTAGTTACCTGACAAACACCCGCTCGCCATTTCGAAGGAACTAGACTGTTAAGCCTAACGAAGTGTCGATCAATTTGTACAAAGAAAAGGTGCCTCCTGTTTCGGTTGAGGCACCTCACTTTCAAACCATCCATTTCCAGGATCAATCTTCATCCAGATCCCGTATCCAATCCCGAACAAGGGATTTGATGTAAGGATAGGATTCCGAGCGTCCTAAAAATCTTGCTCGCATACTGTCGGGCACCAGACGATCCCACAACTTCTCTTCTCCCTCGGCAATCACCTCTCCATTCTCTCCGAGATAGCGGTAATTGAACTTGATCAGTGCCGGATAAATCGACTTCACAATCCGAACATCATCCCAGTTTCCCCTGTGCCAAGGTTCGAAATCTCCTGCCAGATCCAGCTCCGTCACAGTCATCTCAAGAACAGTCCCTTCAGGCAAATACCGTCGAGCATCTCTTTCGAAGAATCTTCCAAGATTGCTAGTAACGATCGTTTTACTCTTCTTTCCACCATTGTAGTAATGATCCGCATCACGGAATTCCTCCGGATCGGTCCATTCGATTTTCAGTTCCGCTGCTCCGAGAAAAGTCATCGGAAGCAAGCCTAGGATCAAATATTTCAAAACACTCTTCATGACTCGTTAGCCTTCCTTTTTTAGAATTAAGATTTCATCCAAGTATTTGCACTGTTGGGATAGGTGGATTCAGAACGTCTAAAAAATTCTTTGAAACTTCATAAAATTTCAACTGCAATCTCACTCATGGAACGCACTGCAATCATCTCTGTCAGCGACAAAACAGGTATCGACTCTTTCGCAAGCGAACTCGTCGAGAAGCATGGCTACACAATTCTTTCCACAGGCGGAACCGCCAAGGCGTTGGAAAACGCCGGCATCCCCGTAACACTCGTAGAAGCTTACACTGGATTTCCTGAAATGATGGAAGGGAGGCTCAAAACCCTTCATCCTAAAGTGCACGGTGGCATCCTCTGCGATCGGGACAAATCAGAACATCTCGCTGCAGCGGAAAAAGCCGACATGAGCCTGATCGATCTGATCGTGGTCAACCTTTACCCATTTGAACAGACAGTTGCTAAACCTGACGTGACCGACGAGGTGGCAATTGAGAACATCGACATCGGAGGCCCATCAATGCTTCGTGGAGCCGCAAAAAATCACAAACACGTCAGTGTGATTACCGATCCCGCGGATTACCAACGCTACCTCGACCTTCTTGGTCAAGACGCCGACCTAGTTCCTTTCCGCAGAGAACTGGCTCGCAAGGTTTTCGAGCGCACGGCGGCCTACGACCGCGCCATTGCGGACTACCTGATCAACACAGAAGCAGAACCTTCACTCGATGCCATCGCGGGTTACCCAGAAGAAATCGAACTCACTTCCAAACGCGCATCGATTCTGCGTTACGGTGAAAACCCTCATCAGAAAGCAGCACTTTACGGAGACTTTCTGGACCGATTTGAACAACTTCAGGGTAAGCAGCTCAGCTACTGCAACATTCTTGATGTAAACGCTGCGGCAAATCTAATCGCCGAGTTTCAGGAACCCACCCTCGCCATCTTAAAACACACGAATCCATGTGGCGTTGCTTCGGCGGAGAACCTCGCGACCGCGTGGGATCACGCTTTCGCAACCGATCAGCAGGCTCCGTTCGGTGGAATCATTGTGGTCAATCGCACCGTGGATCCGGAACTCACTGAACGCATCCGCAAGATTTTCTGCGAGATCATCATCGCTCCGGAATTTTCGCCGGAAGCAATCGAAGCATTTGGTAAAAAGAAAAACCTCCGCCTGCTCGTAGCTAAACAATTGCCAGACCCAACAAGCATCCGTGACGTTCGATCAGTGATGGGTGGCTACCTTGTGCAGGATGCCGACATCCACCGCGACAACCCGAAAAACTTCAGCCTCGTCACCAAACGTAAACCCACCAACGAGGAGTGGGAGTCCATGCTCTTTGGCTGGAGAGTGGTCAAGCATGTGAAATCCAACGCCATCGTTTACACAAAAGGTGCTCGCACGATTGGCATCGGTGCAGGACAAATGTC
>JAKSBQ010000204.1 GCA_022361075.1 Opitutales bacterium
CCGATCACCGGGTCGATCTTCTCTCGGCGCGCGAGCGCGGTGAGATCCTTGCAGTACTTTTCGAGCACCTGCATCCGTCCTTCGGGGTCCTGCCCGTCCACCGGGCGACCGCCGCGGATCTGATCGAGGACGGAACGGACGCGCTCGGAGTTGAGTCCCTGCGCGTGGAGGATCTCGGAACACTTATCCTTCGATTCGAGAATCGCGGTCAAAAGGTGCTCGGTGGAGACAAACGAGTCGCCCATCTCCCCCGGCATCGCTTCCGCCTTGGCCAGGATGCGCGCGAGACCGTTCGAAGGGCGCAGCTGCGCGCCCTCTCCGTGTACTTTCGGGAGCTTACGGATCTCCGCGTCGAGCGCATCGGCGACCGACCCCACCGGAATTTCAAGATTTTTCAGGATCGAGACGACGATGCCGTCGTCCTGCGATACGAGCGCACGCGCAAGGTGAAGCGATTCGAGCGTCGCGTGATCGTTCCGATTTGCGATCGCGGCGGCGTCTTGGATCGCTTGCTGCGCTTTGCTGGTAAGCTTATCCATCTCCATGAGCAGTATCTCCTGTAGGGGAACGGGGGGGTGTCTACAAGATAGTAACAACGCGAAGGGGCGGCAAGCCGTACCCACGGAGACAACGCCGTCGGAGGATGCAACACCGTCCGATCGATTCGTCGACCGTTTCTCGCATCGATAGTGATAACTCACGGTATCTGCGCTACTATTGACCGTGATGCGAAACATACGAACGAGCATTGTCGGTATTTTGCTGGTATTTGGATTTTTTCCTCTTTTTTCATACGACCCGGTCCCCGGTGGTGAGCTCCTCGATCGATTTCGCTCACCACTCTTCCTCGCCTCGGGAGAGAACACCGCCTCAACCGAATCGGTGAGCGGCGATGTGTTGAACCCCGCCGCCTCGGGGCTCAAGCAGCGTATTCACCTCAACGCGGGATACGCCGCGATCGTCGGCGACGGAGAGTACAGCGGTCACGCCGGCAACCTCGGCGCCTCCTTTCC
>JAKSBQ010000025.1 GCA_022361075.1 Opitutales bacterium
GAGGAAACTGAGTATTTTATCAATCCGACCGGAAAATTCGTGGTTGGAGGACCGCAAGGTGATGCTGGCCTGACGGGTCGCAAGATCATTGTCGACACTTATGGTGGATGGGGTCGTCACGGTGGGGGAGCATTTTCTGGAAAAGATCCCTCGAAGGTAGACCGTTCTGCGGCGTATATGAGCCGATGGGTTGCTAAGAATGTGATAGCTGCCGGTTTGGCTGATATTGTTGAGATTCAAGTGGCATATGCGATCGGTTACCCAGAGCCCTTGAGTATCGCGGTGGATACTTTTGGGAGTGGAAAGGTTTCAGATGAATTGATCGTAGAAGCCATCCGTAACACTTTCAGCTTTAAACCAGCAGCCATCGTTTCTGAACTTGATCTGCTTCGCCCGATTTACAAAGGAACAACCCACTACGGACATTTCGGAAAATCCGAACTTCCCTGGGAGCAAACCAATAAGGTTGAGGAACTGAAAGCATTTGTAGCTTCTAAGCAATAGGACCCATCATGAACGAAAAAATGACAACAGAAGCGCCTGTTGAAACTGCGCTCGATTACAAAGTAGCTGATATTTCTTTGGCGGATTTTGGTAGGAGGGAGTTGGATATCGCTGAGAAAGAGATGCCAGGCTTGATGGCAGTTCGCGAAAAATATCGTGATTCCAAACCACTTTCGGGTGTTCGTGTAAGTGGTTCACTTCACATGACGATTCAAACTGCCGTGTTGATTGAAACACTGGTTGATCTCGGTGCGGACGTGCGTTGGGCGAGTTGTAACATCTTTTCCACGCAAGATCATGCAGCGGCTGCGATTGCAGTGGCAGGCGTGCCCGTTTTCGCGTGGAAGGGTGAAACTCTTGAAGAATACTGGTGGTGCACTCACAAAGCGCTTACCTGGCCTGATGGAAAAGGTCCGCAACTGATTGTTGACGACGGAGGAGACGCTACTTTGTTCATCCACAAGGGATATGAGCTTGAGAACGGAAGTGACTGGGTGAACGAGCCTGCTTCGAGTGAGGAAGAGGCTGTCATCAAGGCGAAACTCAAGGAAATTTACGAGGAGAATCCTCTGCATTGGCAGGGTGTCGTGAAAGAGTGGAAAGGTGTTTCGGAGGAAACGACCACTGGTGTTCACCGTCTTTACAAGATGCAGGAAGATGGAAAACTTTTGGTTCCCGCAATTAACGTAAACGATTCGGTAACCAAGTCCAAATTCGACAATCTCTATGGTTGCCGTGAGTCACTCATCGACGGTATCAAACGCGCGACTGACGTGATGATCGCGGGCAAGACTGCGGTTGTCTGTGGATACGGTGACGTAGGTAAAGGTTGTGCTCAGGCTCTTCGTGGCATGGGTGCGATCGTGATTGTCACTGAAGTTGATCCGATTTGTGCGCTTCAAGCTGCGATGGAAGGTTACAGAGTGATGCCGATCGAGGATGCGCTTCCTGAGGGAGACATTTATGTAACCACGACAGGTTGTTACGATGTGATTACTTACGATCACATGGCCGAGATGCGAGATCAGGCGATCGTTTGTAACATCGGTCACTTCGACAACGAGATCCAAATGGAACGCTTGAACAAAGCGGAAGGAGTTAAGAAGCTTAATGTGAAGCCTCAGGTGGACCAATATTTCTTCCCGGATGGCAAATCAATTTTCATTCTGGCAGAGGGTCGTCTTGTAAACCTTGGTTGTGCGACAGGACACCCATCATTCGTGATGTCTAACTCTTTCGCGAACCAGGCTCTTGCTCAGATCGAACTCTGGGAAAACCTGGAGAAATACAGCCCCGGCGTTTACATTCTTCCGAAGAAAGTGGACGAAGAGGTTGCCCGTTTACACCTAGACCGAATTGGTGTTAAGTTGTCCGTCCTCTCTGAAGAGCAAGCGGACTACCTTGGTGTCCCTGTTGAGGGTCCTTACAAGCAAGATCACTACAAATACTAAGATCTGCTTAGACTGTTTTGTGAAAGGAGGTTCCTTCTAGGGTTCCTCCTTTTTCATGTACTAATCAAGTTTCAGAAATGGACGTCCGTGGGAGTAGTCGTCATGATCATGGTAGACACTCTTTGGATTATCCTCCTTTTTCTGATGTTTTTTCTGATGATTGGTTCGATAGTCTGCAGGCGACATTCCCGTAAATTTCTTAAAAATTCGTGCGAAATAGGCTGCATCGGTATAACCGCTCGACCACGAAATTTCGGAAACATAAAGTGAGGTCGTTTCAAGTGCGTAAATGGCTCCCTGGATACGAATTCGTTGAATGTAGTGGATCAATTTCTCGCCTGTTTCGTTGTGAAAAAGGTGGGAAAGATAGTCGGCTGAGCACTGAAGGCAGTTGGCGATCATTTTGACATTAAGGTCCGGATTCGCGATCTGTTCCCTCACGATCCATTTTGCCTGGAATACCTTTCCGATATCGGAGTTAAGACTGTTGGTGCCAGTTTCTACAAGATCCAGAAAAGACGCCAAGAGAGTGCCCGAAATTCCCTTGATAATGGCCTCTCGAGTGCGAGATGTGGAGTGATAGACTTCGACGAGGTGATTTGCCAGACCCACATATAGGTCGAGGTTAGGTGTGTCGAAGAACTGAATAAATTCGATGTCAGGTTTTTGAGGGGCAGCTTCAAAAGCGAAGTGGAGGCTCAGGGTGTTGGAGTAGAAGCCAACTACCAGGTTGCGGAAATCTCCGTTTTTCGGGTAAATCACTTCTTTGTGAGGAATGCCAGGAGGAATGATCAATAATTCTTCTTCCTTCAGCAGAGTTTCTTCCGCCGGATACGAGAAGCGAGTTTCACCCTGAAGCTGGATGAAAATCTCTGGCTTAAAGTGATAATGCATCCCGGGGAGTTTCTGAAAGTCTCCACTTTTCTTAGGCACCTTGGTGGTGACACCTGAACGCTCGTTTCGGTCGAGTGTTTTTAGAAGAACGTTTCTCATCTCGGAGCGAAAGAGATGTTCTCGGTCTTTTTGGTCAGCAGGAGACATCTGTCCCTTAGCAGACGGGGATTTTTGGTAGATCATTTTTGGGGCGGTAGTGTAGGGTAGAGGGTTACCCTTTTGTCTTCAAAATCTAAGAATAATCCTTGAGGAATCAAGCCAGTCCTCGTTTTAACCTAATTTTAGATGAAAAATGAAGAGGCCTAGCCTCGGAATTATCCCAGTAACAGTAGGAGACCTGACTGAATAGCACCGACCACGAAGCCCAGGACGGCTCCGAGTTGCTCGATTTTGGTGAACTCCTTGCGAGCCACTCGCTTTACGATTTTTTCAAGGCCATCTAGGTCTAACGCATTCATTCGATCCTCCACCATTTGCTTGACCTGAATCTTGGATTCGAGGTCGTCGGCTAGGTTATCGATGACGTGAGGGAGTTCTTCTTTCAGGCTCTGTAGAGCGATTCCGTTCACCATTTCGATCGTTGAATCATTGATCATTCCTCCGATAAACGGAATGGAGACGAGTTTTTCCTTAAGTCGCGTCTTGATCATTTTTTCGACGAGAATTTTGAGGTGAGGCTCAAGGTCGAGTTGTTGAATCGCACCACGGATGGCGTGTTGCTGGAGAATTTCGGATTCGATGATCTCAGCGGTTTGAGTCGCCAAATCCGCCTGTCTTCGAGGGATGAGCCCTTGCCATTGAATACCCAAAACTTTTACGGGATTTCTTGGTCGAAAAAGCATGCGAATCGCAACCCAGTTAGTAAACCAACCAATGAGAGCGGTGATAAACGGAATCGAAATGATCAGAACCAAATTCATATCTTTTTACGTTGAAGTAAAAATTGAGTGTTTGGGAATTCGAACACGGTTGGCAACTCTTGAATTTTGTCGAATTGAAGAGACATCTGAGTTGTCGTTGCAGGAAGTGCGTCTAGAGTAGAGCCATGTCAGAAATCAAAAATATCCCGTTGAGAGCTTTTCATGAGGAGAAGTCTGCTCGCTTTGTGCCGTTTGCTGGTTGGAATATGCCAGTTCAATACACAAGCATTATTCAGGAACACATTGCGGTTAGAGAACGGGTGGGGTTGTTCGACGTATCGCACATGGGTGAAGTGATTTTGACAGGTTCTGAGAGCGTTGCTTTTTTGAATTATCTTCTAACCAACGATTTTTTCGATTTGGAAGTGGGTGCTTCCCGCTACTCCATGATGTGTGAGCCCAACGGCATGGTAGTGGACGATCTGATTGTTTACCGATTAGACGAAGAGGAGTTCCTCATCTGCGTGAATGCCAGCAATGCCGAGAAGGATTTCGCATGGATGGTGCAGCATAGTGAAGGCTTTGACGTGAACCTTGAGGACCAATCTCGAGATTGGGTGTTGCTCGCGATTCAGGGGCCGCAAAGTGAGTCTTTTTTGAACCCTATTGCTGCAATGGATTTGAGTGCTCTGGAGCGGTTTCATCATCAAAAGGCCATTTTGGCTGAAGTCGAACTATGGTTTTCCAGAACGGGTTATACGGGTGAAGATGGTTTTGAGCTCTTCATCCCTTCGGAAAAAGCTGAAGTAGTTGCGACTGCGATAGCCGAACGGGCTGAACAACAGGGTTTGAATGATTTCTACTGTGGGCTGGGTTGTCGGGACAGTCTCAGGCTCGAAGCAGGATATCCGCTTTACGGTCATGAAATCAGTGACGTGATTGACCCCATCACAGCTGGATTGGGTTGGACGGTGAAACTTGGGAAAAGTTCAGATTTCCTGGGAAAATCGGCGCTACAAAAGATCAAGGACGAGAAGCCTTCGCGTCGTGTGAAATTCTATAAGTTGAACGATCGGCGAATCGCACGACAGGGGGAGAGTATTTGGTCTGGCGAAGATGAAATCGGAGAGGTTTTATCAGGCACGCATTCACCGATTTTGCAGTGCGCGATTGGATCCGCAATTGTCGACTCTGGAAGACTGGGGGATCCCTCTATGGAGGTCCGATTGAGAGGGAAATCTATCGGACTGACTTGGGTAAAGCCACCTGTGCATCTCTCTAAATGATGATTTCCTTGACCCATTGTTTTAACATTCTACGATCTACCCATCCATCGAACTATGAGCACCATCAGAGACGATCTTAAATACACGCAGGACCACGAATGGATCTCTGCCGAGGGAAATATTGGCAAAATTGGAGTATCTGATTTTGCTCAAGAAAGCTTAGGAGATGTGACTTTTGTGGAGTTACCTGAAGTTGGAGCTAGTTTTGCTAAAGGTGACGCTTTTGGAGTCGTGGAGTCCGTCAAAGCAGCGTCTGATCTTTACCTTCCGGTCAGTGGCACGGTTGTCGAAGTAAATGAAGCACTGGAGGACACACCGGAATTGATAAATAGCTCACCCTACGATGATGGGTGGATTGTGAAGATCGAACTCGAAGAGCCCTCGCAAGTAGACGAGCTTCTCAGTCCAACGGCCTACAAAGGGTTGATTTGAGTCGACCGAATTGAAGCCTATGACCAAGTGGACCTCCAGATTGTTCCTCTCGGTTGTATGGACTGGCATCGGAGGGGCGTTGCTCCTCTCCACTGTTACTTTTTTTAAACTCCTGCCTGCTTCGAAAAGAGAACGCGACTATCAACGTGAACGAATTGCGGCAATCGAGGAGCAGATTCGAGTTACCGAACGATCGTTGATGATTAAGAGGGAGTTTCTTGATCAACTGAACACAAATCCGAGATTTTTAGAGAGAGTCGCACGGCAAAGGCTGCACATGGTTCGCCCTGGAGACACGATTATTCATCTGGAGGAGCAAAAGGATAAAGACGCAGCAGACGACACTCCTAACTTTTAAATCATTTCCATTATTCAATTGATATGACCCAAGAACACGAATCCCTAATTTCAGCCTTTAAAGCGCGTGGACAAGAACACGTGTTTCAGTATCTGAACGAGATTTCAGAAGAGGAGAAAAACCTCCTGTTTGAACAGCTTTCTGGTATTGATTTGGATGAGGTGGACTATTTGGTCGAACGTTACGTAAAGCAGGAAGGTGAGTCTGACCTGGACTTCAACAAGATGGAGCCATCTGAATATGTTCCTCACTTTGACAAGGATGAATCCGTCAAAGCGCAATGGAAAGAGGCCAAGAAAATAGGTGAGCAGGCACTTCGTGAAGGTAAGGTTGCAGCGTTTACTGTTGCCGGCGGTCAAGGCACACGACTCGGATACAACGGACCGAAGGGCACCTATCCTGTGACCCCCGTTCGGCAGGCATCATTGTTTGAAGTATTTGCCAAAAAAATCCGTTACTCCGCCAAACATTATGGTGCGCCCATTCACTGGTTTGTCATGACCAGTGTGGTAAACCATGAGCAGACCGTGAGCTTTTTTGAAGAAAACAGTTTCTTTGGCTTGGAACCGGAACACGTCCACTTTTTTAGCCAGGGTTTGATGCCTGCTGTGGATTTTGAAGGGAAACTGATACTCGAATCGAAAAACAAAGTCGTGATGACTCCCGATGGACATGGTGGCTCTCTTCGAGCGCTGAATCGCAGTGGCTCCATTGCAAAAATGCGTGAATTGGGTGTCGAAGCTATTTCCTACTTCCAAGTGGATAATCCACTCGTGAAGTTTATCGATCCGTATTTCATTGGCTTCCACCTGCTCGGTAAATCAGAGATGTCGAGTAAGATGCTTGCGAAAGCCTATGCTCTCGAAAAAGTGGGTCATTTTTGCGATTACGAAGGTAAGCAAATGGTTGTCGAGTATTCCGACCTGCCTAATGAGTACCAGGAACAACGTGATGATAAAGGGGAACTCCGTTTTATCGCAGGGAGTATCGCGATTCATATTTTTAGTGTGGATTTTGTAGCTAGTGTGGGTGGAGATGATACCACCCTTTCGCTTCCGTTCCACAAAGCTGTGAAAAAGATTCCCCAACTTAACGAAGCGGGTGAACTTGAGAAACCGGCTGAACCGAATGGTGTGAAGTTTGAGATGTTTGTTTTCGATGCTCTTCCTTTTGCGGAGAATCCAGTGCTCATTGAGACCTTGCGCGAGGACGATTTTAGCCCGGTCAAAAACGCAGAAGGCGTGGACTCACCGGAAAGTTGCAAAGATCATCAGCTGCAGATGTTTGCGAAGTGGTTGAATGCTGCAGGGGTGAAAGTTGAAAAAGATGGGGAGGGTGTTCCTTCATTCGACTTTGAAATCGATCCGACTTTTGCGACAGATGTTGATTCTTTCCTTGAAGAGTGGAATCAGCTGACGGAAAAACCTGTGATCGTATCCGGAACTGTTCTCGAAGGGTAGTTCTTGAGATTGAAACAGTGAGAAGCCAGCATGCGGATGAGTTTAATCACGATGAAGACGCTGCTGGCTACGATGCAGACGTTTCCATAGAGACTCATCCGATCCGAGCGGGCTATTCTGATGTTCTCAGTTGGGTGGCTGCATCGGCAGAGATCAAGTCTTCACACACTGTGCTAGAGCTTGGTTCGGGTACAGGAAATCTCTCCATTTTGCTTCCAAAGTGCGCTCGATTAGTTTGTGTGGACGTATCCGAAAACATGGAGTCCATTGCTCTCTCGAAGCCCGTTCTCGCTCAACATCGGGAGTTTATCAAAGCAGACGTTTTGGAGATTTTTGAAAAACTTCCTAAGTTTGTTGATCGTGTCGTTAGCACTTACACTCTGCATCATTTGATGGAGCCAGAGAAAGCGATATTCCTTCGAAAACTCTGGGAACATCTGCCTCAAGGAGGGGTTGCATGCATTGGTGATTTGATGGTTGTCACTGCCTCAGAGGTTGAGCAGAAAATGAAGGTTTACAAGGCTACCTATCCGGAAGTCACGAATGCATTGAAGGAAGAGTTTTTCTGGCATTTGGATCGACAAAGCAACGTTGCCAGGGAGATCGGATTTGAAGTCGAATCAAGGCGGTTTTCAGATTTGTCCTATGGGTTGAAATTAGTGAAAGGATAGTTGTTGTGGCGTCGATACTTGCCAAATTGAGGTAGGTCATGCACTGTAGGTCCGTTGCTAAAATCCTCAAATTGAAAGGACTTACGAAATGACAGATACCCCAACCCGAATTGCTGTCGTGGTGATGATTGTCGGCGAAAAGTACGTTCGTGAATTTGAAAACAACTACAAGGGAAGTGTGAGTCACTATTGTGAGCGC
>JAKSBQ010000041.1 GCA_022361075.1 Opitutales bacterium
CCTAGATCCGGGACTGTGCAGACCACTGTGATTTTCGGTTCTGCCGCGATTGTCGTCATGAGCAGGTGGTGAAAGCGCTCCTGAAATCCCACCAAAAACTGAAGCCGCTGCTCCTCGCTCCATTCACTGTGATAGACGTTACTGTAAATTTGGCGAAAATCGTTCGCTCCGATCATGACCACCGCAACTTCCACCCATTGCTCACGAATCTGCTGCTCAAGCCCCGTATGCTGACTCTCTGAAATCGCATCTGCGGTTGTAGCACCCACACGTGCCCAATTGTATTCATAGCCGTAATACCTCGGAGCATTGCGCAGGGTCATGAAATTTCCGAATTGTCCGGTCTCAGTCATCTCCAGAAACTGCACCCAGTTGTATTCCTCAAATCCGTAAGGGTAGGTCGCATACTCGTCCGAAATACTATCCCCAATGACTCCTATTCTTGGGACCGTGGAGAGCACCTGTTCCTCCGAAGCCGGCTCCGGGTTCGGACCCTCAGGATCGTCAGTCAGCTCATCAATAAGATCACTCAGGAAAGATGCGTGAGTCTGAAAAGCAAGAACCGTAATTCCAATCAACCAAAGAAGCCTTTTGAGAAAGGAGCGTGTATTCATAACGAGACGAAAATTTAGAAGATCGAATGAGTATTCTCTTCAATCTCTCAGACGGATTCAAGACAGGATTGGTTCACTCAGTCCCATAAATACTCTTACACAAAAATCTTGTTCATCCTGTCAGACCCCCCATCTGGGATAAAATCTACCGAATATTCGCTTCGTACATCATCCATTAAGCGAATGAACCCCTGCGTAACTGATGAATCATCTCCCAGATCAGATCTGTCTCACCGTCCTTGATCACCTGCATGGGGGTTCGACCGTCAAAAGCTGGATTTTCCGCCTCCAGCCATGTTTTTAGATTTTTAGGTTCATCGACCAGCTCCATGAGGGCTTTTGCCAAACGCAACCCCTCAGTCACGGCTCTACGTGCAATTTTAGGAACTTCTTTATCACTCTCATAACTTGCTAAAGATCGCACTGAGATTCCTCCAATCGGAGCAAATACTTCTCGTGAGATCCCCAAAGATCGGCGATTTTCTCTTAAAGCGACTCCACTCACGCTCGCTTCTTTAATCGTGTAAGGAAGTAATCCTGCTGCTGAACTCATTCTTAAAAGATGCCAACTATTTTTAAAATCTCAATCTGAAAACATGCAATTTTGCATGTTTTTTTAATTCGGCCATTTTACTGGATAATCAAGCGAAAAGATGGATCTAGAGAATAAATTCTCTGGAAATACGATCAAGTTTTGCTCACTGGAACTGACTGTGGATGGAACCAGTAAACCCTCGACCTTGTTTTCGCAAAAGCACCTTCCCAAACATTGAGTGATCGCTTCCTCGCCACGAAAATTTTTCTTTCTCCAATCCGTTTCCATCATGGTTTGGTCACTCACCTTCAATCTTTGTCTTACCAGCCCGTCTCCAAAATCGATCACACGATAAAGTTTCACTCGAATCCCGACCAACACCTTAGGCAGCACTTTCCTGATCGGAAAACGATAGTATCGCGGACTCGAAAAGCTCTCTGCCATTGCCGTTTCGGGTTCCAGACAAGTGTAGCTCACCCTGGCAGACTTCTTGATATGCCACCTCCCGTTCGCCGACAGTCCCCCCTTCCCATTTACAATATCCATCGGTTTTGACCACTGGAGATCCACCATCCGGTAAACAATTCCTTCAAAACCAACAGCACATTCGGACGAAATAACAGTTATTCTTCTCTGCAAGTTTGAAGATTCAGGATGAGGTTTGAGAGACATATCACTAGAACTTAGCTCAAGATAATATCTTATCTCACTCCAATTCGATTATTGCACATCTTTTTTGCTTTCTAAGTCCCTAAAACTTACACACCTGCGACTTTCGATATGGAAGGTCGCATTGAAACTAATCCAGAGGAGAACGATTATGCAAATGGCTCTGAAAGCCGGAAGTAGATACTTGTGAACCAAAGATCATCGTCTTTCAAAGAGCAGATATTTTGGCCAAGAGCGCATGCTCCCTGTCTTTTTTACCTTTTCACGAGTCATTGACCCATTCAAAAAGTATACATATGTTCATCTTTTTAATCAATGAACTATGTGGAGTTACATGCGCGAAGTGCTTTTAGTTTTTTGAGAGGAGCGTCTCAACCGGAGCACCTGGTGAGGCGTGCAGCTGAGCTGGATCAGGAAGCGATTGGGGTGTTGGATCGCATGGGGGTTTATGGCAGTGCACGAGTGCATTATGAAGCCGAAGATCAGGGTCTGCGGGGGATCGTTGGATCCGAACTGATGATGGAGGACGAAACGGTGCTTCCGATTGTTGTTGGGACACGCAAGGGATATGAAAACATGTGTCGGTTGATCACAAAGGCGCAGTTGCGATCCAAAAAGGGGGAAGCACGCGTCGGATGGGAAGAACTTCCCGAGTTTGCGAACGGATTGATCGCACTGACAGGGGATCACGAAGGTCCTATTTGCAAGGATTGGATGGCAAATGAGCCTTCAATGGTCAGAGATCGTATCGAGAAACTTAAAAACACTTTTGGAGCCGATTCGGTCTACGTCGAAATTCAGCGGCATCGAATTCGAGGGGAGCAGAGGTGGAATCAAGCACTTGAACAAATCGCAAACGCTCACAATCTCCCTCTTCTCGCGACCAATGGTGTGAGTTACGCTACACCGGACGGGCGGCTCGTTCAGGACGTTTTCACCTGTCTTCGACTGCACACCCATCTGGATGAAGCAGGCAAGCATTTGGCTGCAAACAGTGAGCGCCATCTGAAAAGTGCAAAAGAAATGCACGCGCTCTTTCACGATCTTCCACAAGCAGTAGAGGAGTCGGTAAGACTTGCGGACCGGATCGAATTTACTCTGGAAAACCTAGGCTACGAGTTTCCCAAGTTTCCGGTTCCTGAAGGGCATAGTATGGACTCCTATCTGAAAAAAACTACATGGGATGGTGCTAAAAAACGATACGGGAGTCTGAGCAGGAAGGTGAGGGATCAGCTCAATCATGAACTGGACTTGATCACCAAGCTGGGCTTTAGCGGATACTTTCTGATCGTTTGGGACATCGTCAATTTTTGCCAGAAAAACAACATCATGATCCAGGGTCGGGGAAGCGCTGCCAATAGCGTGGTCTGCTACAGCCTCGGTATCACAGCAGCAGATCCCGTCGGAGGGAAGTTGCTCTTCGAACGATTTTTGAGTGAGGGACGCAAAGGATGGCCCGACATCGATCTCGACTTGCCGAGTGGAAACATGCGCGAATCCGTAATTCAGGAGGTTTATCGTCGTTATGGGAAACATGGAGCTGCGATGACCGCAAATGTCATCACCTACCGCGGAAGAAGTGCGGTTCGCGAGATTGGAAAGGTTTTGAATTTTCCGGTCGAGTTGCTGAATCGCTTCTCCGAACTTTTTGCACACGGCGATTATAAAAAAACACTTCAACTCGAGGAACAACTCCACCAAGCTGGCATTCAGAACAGTCATCCACGCGCACCCGCATTGGTGAAATTGTACTCGATGATTTATGGTCTGCCGCGACATCTCGGGCAGCACAGTGGGGGAATGATCATCTGCCAGGGTGCACTAAACTCGATCGTTCCTCTGGAAAACGCGAGCATGCCGGGTAGGGTTGTCGTACAGTGGGACAAAGATGATTGCGAGGACCTCGGTATCGTGAAGGTCGATTTGTTAGGTCTGGGCATGATGGCCGCTTTGCAGGAGGCCATCGAGTGGACCGGAAAAAAAGGAACTCCGATCGATCTCGCGCACTTGCCCAAAGAAGACCCCAAAACCTATCAAATGATGCAAGAAGCGGACACGATAGGTGTCTTTCAAATCGAGAGCCGGGCACAAATGGCAACCCTTCCTCGCATGAAGCCCCAAAACTTCTACGACCTTGTCATTGAGATCGCAATCATCCGTCCCGGACCGATCGCGGGCAATCTCACCCACCCCTTCCTTGATCGGAGAGCAGGCAAGGAGCCTATCGATTACATCCACCCCGACTGCAAACCCATCCTCGAACGAACTCTCGGTATACCGTTGTTTCAGGAACAAGTACTTAAAATGGCGATGGTGATGGCAAATTTCAGTGGCTCCGAAGCGGAGGAACTTCGACGAGCGATGGGATTTCGACGGAACAACGAGCGCATGGATCGCGTGACCCAAAAGCTTCGGGATGCGCTCAAAGCCCGCTATCTCGAGGACAAGGTCGTTGAAAAGATCGTCGATTCGATCGGTTCATTTGCACTCTACGGATTCCCTGAGTCTCACTCGATCAGCTTCGCGATTTTAGCCTACGGCAGCATTTACCTGAAAGCTCATCATCCCGACGCTTTCTACACCGCACTTCTCAACAATCAACCCATGGGGTTCTACTCTCGGTCAACGCTGATCCAGGACGCCAAACGCCACGGTGTGGCCTTTAAGGCTCCGTGTGTGCTTAAAAGTGATTGGAAGTGCACGATCGAATCGGATGGAGTCGTTCGCCTCGGACTCTCCTCGGTCAAGGGAGTGAACAAGGAAACCACGCAACTCATGATGAGCGAACGGAAAGCAGAGGGATTTGCCAGTATTCAAGACTTCATCGTACGCACCGAATTCAACAAAGACGAGCTTCGTGCGCTCGCCACCGCTGGGGCACTCAACTGCTTTTGCAAAGATCGCAGGACCGCACTCTGGGACATCGAAGCAAAGGAAGATCCGAACGATTTGCTGTTCGGCGTCGAAGAAAACTCCGGCGCCTACGGCTCCAAGTTTAAACTCTCGCTCATGAGCTACATCGAACGACTCCGTGCGGACTACCAAACGACGGGAGTGACTATTGGTGCTCACCCCATGGCCTGGATACGCCCCAAACTCTCCAAATCCATCCTCAGTGCAAAGCAGCTTAACAAGACACCGAATGGAAGATACGTGAAAGTCGCCGGTGCGGTCATCTGCAGGCAACGCCCCGGAACGGCCAAAGGAGTCGTGTTTGTCAGCCTTGAGGACGAAACTGGCATCTCCAACTGCATCGTCTATTCCGATCTGTTTGAGAAATTCCGTATCGTGATCAACCAGGAACCCTTTTTGATCATCTCCGGAAAGCTTCAAAACCTCGAAAACGTCCGCCACGTGAAGGCTGAACGCATCGCCAGCATGGGCGAATACGGCCTACCCAAATCCACCTCTCACGATTTTCACTAGAGCAACGTTTTTGAGGCCTCTTTTGAACAGGATTTACAGGATAATCAGGATTTTAGATAGGTTCTGAATTTGCGTTTAACCTCAACCTTTTCAGGACCCAAATTCATCAGGAGACCATCTTCAATACCCGTCGCAGTGAGGTAATTCACAAGCTGAATTTCGTGAGAATTAGTCAGCTGAACTACTGATTTGAGTTCGACGATCAGCCTACCCTCAACCATTAAATCAGCATAGAAATCACCAACCACATGTCCGTCATAGTGAACTTGTATCGGCTCTTGTGAACGAACTTCAAACTCATGCTTTCGAAGCTCGATGATCAGGCTTTTTTCATAGACCGATTCAAGAAATCCAAATCCTAATTGATTATAAACTCTAAAGGCACAACCAATAACGGATTCAGTTAGTTTTGAGACAGAAGAAGACGAATTCATGGAGAGGTTTTCTGAGGGAGATGATACCAAATCCTGTAAATCATGTTCATCCTGTCCATCTCAATTTTCTTACAGGATTTATAAGATTAGCAGGATGCCAAGAGAGTCGCTTTTTTGGCTTAACCTCAGCGCGGAAATCCCGATAATTTAGTAGCTAGCCTGATTTATGAATCCGTTTACCCATGTTAATGAACCTGAGGCAGTTATCGAAACTGCGAAAGATCTAAAAGCGTGGGTGATCACAGTAAATATGGGTTACGGACACCAGCGTGCCGCCTACCCGCTCCGGAATCTCGCGCACCTTCGGGTAATCGCGGCTAATGAGGATGAACTCGTCTCTGGAGAAGAGCGGAAGCAGTGGGTGAAAATGCAGAAGTTCTACGAAGGAGTTTCCCGCATCAAAGACGTGCCTCTTATCGGCTCCTGGTTGTGGGAACAGTATGATCGTTTCCAACGCATCGCTTCCCTCTACCCGTTTCGAGATCAGTCCAAACCCTCATCGGTGGTTTGTCGTCTGGACAACATGATGAAAAAGGGCTTCGGCATGAGCATTGTTGATGAGGTTAACAAAACCAACTTGCCAGTCGTCTCTACCTTTTTTGTGCCTCCTTTGGCCGCCTCAATGAGTGGAATCAAAAGAGTCTACAGTATCGTCACTGACGTAGACATCAATCGCATCTGGGTTGCTAAAGATCCCGAGGCCGCAACCATCACTTACCTCGCTCCAAGCAATGAGGCTCGTTATCGGCTTCTGCAGTATGGTGTCCCGAAAGAGCGTGTGCGCGTCACAGGCTTCCCACTTCCTGAAGAAAATGTGGCCACTGTGGAGATGGACCTTTCCCGTCGACTCGGCAGGCTCGACACCAACAATACTTTCCTAAATCGCTACCGTCACACGGTGTTCAACATTCTTGGCTCACCCACACACTCCAACGAACCTATCACAATCACTTACGCTGTCGGAGGAGCTGGCGCCCAGATGAACGTGGCTGAAAAGATTCTGAAAAGTCTCAAAGCTGAACTCAAAAACGACACCTACCGACTTAACCTAATCGCGGGAACTCGATTGGAGGTAAAAGCCTATTTCGAGAAAATCATCGCAGATCTTGGGCTGGAGTTGGAACTGGATCGCAGTATCCGCATCCTCTACGAACCGAACATTCAGGACTACTTTACACTTTTTAATCAATTTTTGAGAACCACAGACATCCTTTGGACTAAACCGAGCGAGCTCGTTTTTTACGCCGGGCTTGGAATACCCCTGGTCATGTCCGATCCATTAGGCGCCCATGAGGAAACGAATCGGGAGTGGATCTCACGGATGGGAGCAGGTTTTCCAATGGAAAATCCCCGTTACGCCAACGAATGGCTCAAACACTGGCTCGAGAGCGGCATGCTGGCCGAGGCTGCGTTTGATGCATACACCAAAGCCCCCCGTTTTGGAACCGAAAATGTGAAACGCATCCTCGCCTCAGACGATCCGCTAAATGTTCCCCTCAGGGAAAATACGCCGAACTATTTTTTGTAGGTTAGCTTTCGAGTGACTCCATCCACTGAATCAACCACCTTCGAAGCTCCTCTACAGCAGGTTCTGCTTGTTCGTAGATTTGGTTCGCCATGTGAAAATCGAGAAGATCGATCCCGCGGATTTCAGGTTTGATATATAAGTTGGGTCGAGCATGTAACAAACGCTGCTCGATAATGGTGTTTTGCATGATGTCGAACATGCCCATCACCGAGCGGAACAATCCGGGAGGTTTGCCGCCATGCTCCACAGGGAAGCCCATCACATCGATCGCGACCACCGTATCGTTGTTAGAGAGAAGATCGTGAGGAAGAGGGTTTACTCCACCACCGTCGATCAGCAAACGAGAATCCATTTCGTGAGGAGTGAAAACACCCGGCAACCCCATGCTCGCACGTACAGCCGGTAACACTTTACCCGTATCGAAAACCACCTGCTCAGCAGTCCAGAAGTCGGAAGTCGCTATTTTCAACGGGATTTTCAGCTCATCAAAACTCAAATCTCCTATCGTTTCACGAAGAAGTTGAATGAACCGCTCGCCTTTGATCAGTCCGCTTTGTTGAAAACTGATGTCGACAAACTCAATCGAACGAAGCGCCTTTTTTTTGTGCAAAAGGTCGTGGATGACATGGCTTTTGGTGATGATCAGTTCATCTACCCACTCCCGGATATCAGCCCCTTTCATTCCAGAAGCATAGAGCACCCCAATAATTGCCCCGACACTGTTGCCACTGATCTCGTCGATTGAAAGCCCAAGTTCATCGAAAACCTCGAGCATCGAAATATGTGCCAGTCCGCGGGCGCCACCGCCTCCAAGTGCCAATCCTAAGGTGCTCATTGTCTGACAAACATCCTGAATTAATATGTGTGAAAATTCAACGGGTTTGATTTCAGAGAATGATTGAATATTGGTGATCCATGAGTTTTATTCTACCTCGATTTACCCCTTATAGCCGATTCCATCTGCTCACAAATCTGACAGTGATACTCCTTCTGGGAGCGTCTCAGTTGACCGCAATGGATATCGAACAAAAAATAGACGAACTCGTCTCCAAAATGACTTTGGAGGAGAAAATCGGGCAAACCGCAATGCGAGGCACTTCCAGCCGTGAAACGGGTGTGTCCGAAGAACTTAAACAAGCCGTTCGCAACGGGGAAATCGGCACGTTTCTCAATGTGATGACACCCGCCAACGTCGATGCACTCCAGCGAATCGCCGTTGAGGAGAGTCGCCTGGGGATTCCACTGATTTTCGCTCGGGACGTGATTCATGGGTTCCGTACCATTTTTCCGATTCCGCTTGGAATCGCCTCCACGTGGAACCCGGAGGTCGCCGAACGAGGTGCCCGTATCTCGGCGGAGGAAGCGGTTAACTACGGCATCCGTTGGACATTTGCCCCGATGATGGATATCGCACGTGACCCTCGGTGGGGTAGGATCGCAGAGTCGTTCGGTGAGGATCCTTTGCTCAACTCCGATATGTCGGTCGCGATGATCAAGGGATTTCAGACCGACGATCTAAGCAACCCCACAGCCATCGCTGCTTGCGCGAAACATTTTGTTGGATACGGAGCAGCTGAAGGTGGCCGGGACTATAACACTGCCCTCATCCCCGAACGGGAATTGCGCGACATCTACTTAAAACCATTCAAAGCTTCAGTCGATGCAGGGGTCGCCACGATCATGACTGCTTTTAACGAAATCGACGGTATACCCGCTTCAGGACACAAGTATCTGCTCAAAGACGTGCTGCGCGGGAAGTGGGGGTTTGACGGATTTGTGGTGAGTGATTGGGCATCCATCACCGAAATGATCGATCACGGATACGCAGCGGACGAAAAGGAAGCGGCTTACAAATCGATGCGAGCAGGTCTTAATGTGGAAATGATGACCGAGGCCTACGACAACCATCTGGCAGAACTCATCGAAGAGGGAAAAATCGACGAAGCATGGCTCGATGAGATGGTCAAACAGGTATTGCGCGTCAAATTCCGCCTGGGGCTCTTCGAAAACCCTGAACGATTGAAGGGAACTGAAAGTGAGATTTTGCACCCGGATCATCTCGCTGCAGCGAAAGAAGCAGCCGTCCAGAGTGTGGTGATGCTGAAAAATGATAATTACTTGCTACCGCTTGCCAAAAACAAAACGGTTGCTGTCATCGGACCACTCGCGAACGCCCCGCACGAACAACAGGGAACATGGGTCTTCGACAGCAGAAAAGAAAACAGCGTCACTCCGATCACAGCGCTCCGCGAGATGCTTGGTGAGGAACAAGTAAACTTCGCGGAAGGGATGAGCTACAGTCGTTCGAAGTCACGCGAGGGATTTTCCGACGCAATCGAAGCGGCAAAGAACTCCGATATTGTCCTGTTCTTCGGAGGCGAAGAAGCGATCCTCTCAGGTGAAGCTCACAGCCGCGCGAATCTTGACCTCCCGGGTCTGCAAAACGAGCTTATTGACGAACTGGCCAATCTGGGCAAACCCATGGTGCTCGTCGTACAATCGGGTCGTCCAAACACCATTCACGGTATTCTTCCGAAGTTTGACTCCGTTCTCTACGCATTTCATCTCGGAACGATGGCTGGACCAGCTCTGGCAGATCTGCTTTTTGGTGTTGAATCTCCCAGCGGAAGACTTCCGGTTTCGTGGCCATACGCAGTCGGGCAAATCCCCGTGCACTACAACCATAAAAACACCGGACGCCCGGCGAACGACGATGATTTTGTCCACATGGATGACATTCCGATCCACGCCTGGCAAAGCTCACTAGGAAATGATTCCCACTATCTCGATCTTGGTTTCCGCCCAGCGTTTCCGTTCGGTTACGGGTTAACCTACTCGGAGTTTGAATACTCTGACCTCGAGCTTTCCAGCGACACATTGAAGATGGGAACGTCCATCCGTGTTTCAGCGACAATCGCAAACGATGGTGATCGTGAGGCAACTGAAGTGGTCCAACTTTATATTCGTGATCTCTTTGGTTCTGCGACCAGACCCGTCCGTGAGCTCAAAGATTACACTCGTCTAACTCTGGAAGCTGGTGAAAGCCAAACAGTGACCTTCGAGCTACACACCGATCAGCTCACTTTCCACAACGAAAACATGCAAGAAGTCACTGAGCCCGGAGATTTCCACGTATGGATCTCACCCAATGCAGCCGAAGGATTGATGGGTGAATTTGAAGTGGTGGAATGATGACGATGTCATCGAAACGCAGAATATCGAGTTTGGAATTTAGAATGATTGAGCATTCCGAATTCCAAATTCTACATTCTCTTAATTCTCCTCCTCTTGTTCCTTCTCAATGCGAGCGATGTATTCACTCACGTTACAGGTGAGCATACGGCTTCCGTCTGGTCGAACTTCCAGGACCTTGTTGACCACAGGGTCGAGGAAATCACGGTCGTGGCTCACGAGAATCACCGTTCCCTTGAATTCACGAATCGCATCCTGAAGCACTTCCTTGCTCTTGATATCCAGGTGATTGGTAGGCTCGTCGAGAATCAAACAGTTCGCCGGATGCATAAGGAATTTTGCTAAGGCAACCCGATTTCGCTCACCACCGGATAGGACACTGATGGACTTGTGTTGGGCGTCACCGCTAAAAAGCAAAGCTCCGAGCGCACCACGTGGGTTTGCGTCGTCATTTCCCTCACATACTCCTTCAACTTCTGAAAGAACTGTATTGGATGCGTCCAGCTCCTCAGCCTGTTGTTGTGCAAAGTAACCGATCACGGTATTCACGCCAGTTTCGCGGGTTCCGGAATCGATAGGTTCTGTACCAGCAAGGATGCGGGCGAGGGTGGATTTACCAGCACCGTTCACCCCCACCACAGCAATGCGGTCACCGGATTCGATGCGTAAGTTCAAACCCTGGAAAACTTTAATTTCACCATACGATTTATACAGATCCTGGACTTCTACCACCTTCGCGCTCGAGGGGGGTGGGGGTGGGAAACGGAAATAGATTTTCTTCTCTTCACGCTCGACTTCCACAAGCTCCATCTTGTCGAGCTTCTTCATTCGGCTGTTGACCATCCCGGCCTTCTTTACGTTGCCGCGGAATTTGTTGATGAGCTCCTTCTCCTTCTGAATTTCCTTTTTCTGAAGATCTGCTTTTTTACGCTGGTTTGCGATGCGCTCAGCAGCTGCCTTAAGGTAGAAATCGTAGTTGCCGTTGTACGGATGGAGTTTTCCGAATTTGATCTCGAAGGTCTTGTTGGTGATGGCGTTGAGAAACGCCTTATCGTGCGAGATCACCATCAGTGATCCGTGGTAACCTGCAAGGTATTTCTCCAGCCAATTCTGAGAAAGCACGTCCAGGTGATTGGTGGGCTCATCGAGAAGGAGAAGGCTGGGGTTTTGCAAAAGCAATTTTGCCAGCGCGATACGCATCTGCCAGCCACCGGAAAACTCACCGGTGTCACGCTCGAAGTCCTCACGAGAGAAACCAAGACCCTGCAACGTGCGTTCAATGCGAGACTTCATCTTCTGCGGTTCATGGTTGTCGAGTTGCTCCTGCCACTCACCGATCATATCGTAGAGGTCATAAGACTCCTGATCGTCCGGTTCGAGTTCGTAAGTGCGCTCGAGGGCTTCATCGATTTTTTTCTCGAGTTCCAACACGTCGGCAAAAGCAGTCTCAACCTCTGCGTAGAGCGTTTTTCCCTTTGCTTCGATACCGTCTTGCGGGAGATAGCCAAGGGAAACAAATCCCTGCTTCTCAAATTCTCCGGAATCGATCTCCTCCATGCCCAGCATGGCTTTGACCAAAGTGGATTTACCTGTGCCGTTCGCGCCGACTAGTGCAATTCGGTCTCGCGGACCAATCGTCACATTAATGTCGTCAAATAAAACTCTTTCCCCATACGCGAGGCGAATATCTCTGAGTGTGATCATGGTAAATGGTAAAGGTTATTTCTTCGATAAGCGGTTCATCGGACAAACCCTTTACACTACAGCCATAAGCAGAGAGCGGTAGGGTCAATTCAAATTTCCCCAATATTTGAGCGTGAGTAAAAGAGGATTACAGAGTTGGCGTTTCGCTTAAATCGTGCTAAGGGTGCAGGAATTAGGAGATTTTATTATGGTAGTAAGCAAAGGTACAGTCGTTTCCATCGATTACACCCTCAAGAACGATGCAGGAGAAGTAATCGACCAATCTAATCCTGGTCAACCTCTCGAATACCTGCAAGGGAGCAACAACATCATTCCAGGTCTCGAAAACGCACTGGAAGGTAGAAATGTAGATGAAAGCTTGTCGGTTCGCGTGTCCCCTGAAGAGGGTTACGGACTTTCTCAGCCCGAGATGATCCAAGTGGTGCCTCGTGAACGGTTTGAAACAGACGGCGCCACGGTTGAGGAAGGGATGCAATTTCATGCTCGCACTCAGCAAGGCATCATCACGGTGCGTGTCACTAAAGTTGAAGGTGACGAGGTCACAATCGATGGCAATCACCCCCTGGTAGATACTCCACTAAACTTTGACGTCACTGTGAAAGAGATCCGTCTCGCCACCGAAGAAGAACTTGAACACGGTCACCCGCATAAGGAAAGTGGATGCTGCGGCGGTCATGGAAATGGTGAAGACTGCGAGGAACACCACCAAAACGGTGGTGGTTGCGGCTGTCACTAAGTCGAAATTACTTCTTTCGATTTCTCAATGTGTGCGTATGGAAGCGCAGCACTTTTTTGGTCTCGTAAAAGGGTAGGTCAGGGTACTCTCTGACCAAATCGATGGTCTCGTCCGGTTTTGCACCAAGGGCTTTGAATTCTTCATCAAGATCGCCACCTTTGAGGTAAACCACTCCTCTTTGCATGTTAGCGTATCGGCCAAGGTTCAGTTTTGGAGAGACCCAATTCATGAATAACGGCAGGGCCTTCACTGCACGTCCAGTGACCCAATCGACGTTAACTTTCATGTCTTCCACTCGGTAGTGGTGAGCCGATACATTTTTGAGGGAAAGGCGATTCGCCATATCCTGAACAGCTGCGATTTTTTTACCCACGCTGTCCACGAGGTAAAATCTGCATTTTGGAAAAATGATCGCCAAGGGTAACCCCGGAAGACCACCACCCGTGCCAACATCCATGATTTTCGCCTTGGGGGGAAATTGAATCATCCTCGATATCGCAAGAGACGAAAGAAGGTGGCGCTCCTCAAAATTCTCTGCATCCGAGCGGGAAATGAGGTTTAATTTCTCGTTCCATTCCAAAAGGTGAAATTGAAACACCTCAAGTTTTCGAAGAGTTTCTCCTGAGAGTTGCGGAAAATATTTTGAGACCAACTGCATTCGTACACCTATATCGACAAGCTGCTCAAATCTGCACAAGCCAATTCTGATATTGTCACACCTTTGAATTTTTAGATGAATGGCACAACTATCTCCATGAACCTACTGCGATATTCAGTCCTTTTTCTTGTTTGTTTTCTCGCCGACATACCAAGCGGTTTCGGAGAGGAAAAAGCCTATTCCGAAAAACAGGGCCTGAAACTGCACCAGCGAGTATGGGAGCTGGTGGCCAAACATTACTATGACCCGGACTTGGGCGGGAGAGACTGGAACTCTATCGCAAAGAAGGGAAGACGGCTCATTCCAGAGGCCGAGAACTGGAAAGAAGCTTATCAGATCATCGACTCGATGCTGGACGAGTTTGACGACGCACACACCTTCGTCTGGTCACCCAAAAAATTAGCGGAAGAGCGGAAAGAGGCGTTTGTGGGAGTCGGCTTCCAAACAGTTCTGCACGCGGATCAACCTGACTTGAACATCGTGAATCATGTCATCACCGGAAGTCCGGCCGCAGAGGCCGGCATCGAACAGGGATGGCTTTTTTTAAACAGCAATGAAATCCGCGCTCAAGCACGTGTAGCCGGAGAGACGAAGCTTTACCGTTTTCTAGATCGCTATGAACGACTGCAGGAAATTCCGCTCGCAGCCACCCCGATGGCAAATTGGAAAAGCGGCTGGATTCGAAAGGACCTGGAGGGGGGAATCATCTACTTCCGCATGGACGACTTCGATCCCGGCGTCGCCAATTGGTTGAAAGGAGAGATGGAACTCCTTTCTGGCGTAGACTCTGCAATCATCGATGTTCGGTGGAACCCCGGAGGTCTTCTTGGAGAACTGACAAAAGTGCTCGAACAATTAGTTCCTTATGGAACGGAGGTCGGACTGATCAAATCAAGGAACGGTAAATCTCAAAGATGGATCATAAAAAACAAATCCATTGGAAAGCCCAAACTGACTGACTATGTCATTCTGGTAAGCAATTACTCTGCAAGTAGCTCTGAGATTCTGGCGTCAGTCATTCAAAACGAAAATCTGGGTGTAATTGCCGGTGTTGCACCCACAGCGGGGGAGGTTTTGTTTAGTCCCTCCTGGGACCTACCTGGAGGAGGGTTGTTGAAGATCGCCGCTCGAGACTTTGTCGATTCCAATCGAAAAAGATTACAGGGAAATGGCGTCGTCCCGGATATTCGCACCAAAAACCGAAGTTTTTTTGAACTCCGAAGGGGCATTGATCCAACTCTGAACGCAGCGATTTCGCACTTACATAAGAATAAATAAAAAAATCACTTGATTTTGTAAGGCGGCTAACCATTAGTTGCCTAATATTTATTCTTTAGTGTCTTCTCGAATCATTCATGCAGCACCTTCTCATTAAAGAAATTCCGAAATACGACCACATCGTGGCGTGCTCCAGTCGATATCCGGATATGAATCCGGACGCGATAGCCGCGTTCATGTACATCTTAAGAGCTGGCGACGAAGTCTTCAGAGCGGTAAGCCGCACCTTCCGTGAGCGAAACATTTCGCAGGGGAGAATTATGCTCATGGTTCATCTTCTGGATAAAGAAAATGATTCAGCCCTGGAAATGTCACATGCAGAATTGGCAGATCAGCTTTGCGTCACTCGAGCCACTGTTTCCGGTTTAGTCGATGGACTTGTAAAAGACGGACTTGCCCGTCGCCGACCTAGTTCGACCGACCGCAGGGTGAGCAAAGTTTCTCTAACAGAGGATGGATTTTCACTACTGGAAGAAGTTCTTCCAAAACATTACCAACTCATCAATCGTCTGATGGACGTGTTCGATCCAAAAGAGTTACGAACCATGGGAAAACTCATGAACAAACTCGTCGATCACATCGCTGAGGTCGATCCTCCAGAGACTCCTTAAAAATAATTTCTTAATATCAACACTTTAATTAAACGCATCAATCACATGAATAAATTCGTACGAATCCTACTCAAGACCGGCGTCGCATTCCTTGTGCTACTTGTCATTCTCGGTCCCATCGTAGCCACCAAAGCGCTACAAATCGGTGCACTCATTGCATCATCCAAGGAACCTTTCACCATGCCTCCAACGTCTGTGACTACTATTGCAGTGGAGAAAACTCAGTGGAATCCGATGATCCGCTCGGTTGGATCCGTGGTGGCAGTTCAGGGGGTTACGGTAACAACTGAATTACCCGGAAAAGTAGTGGCCATTCACTTTGAGTCGGGAACCAACGTGAAAGAGGGTGAACTTTTGCTCGAACTGGATTCCAGCACCGAAAAGGCACAACTCGCTTCCGCTAACGCTTCGGCAGATCTCGCAGAAATCAGCGTCAAACGCTCAAGAGAGCTTTTTGAAAAAAACGCTATCTCCAAAGCAGAACTCGATACTGCTGAAGCCCGATACAGCGAAGCTACAGCCGCAGTCGCGAATCTCGAAGCCGTCATCGAAAAGAAATCCATCCGCGCTCCGTTCTCAGGAAAACTCGGAATTCGTGAAGTCAATCTGGGTCAGTTCGTGGGTAGCGGTCAGCCTGTGGTTCCGTTGCAGACGCTCAGCCCAGTTTACGTAGACAGTTATGTTCCTCAACAACGCCTGGCAAACATCGAAGTCGGCCAAAGCGTCTACATCGGTTGGAGTGATGGTGCTTCCGAGCCCATGGTCGGCGAAGTCAGCGCGATTTCTTCCGTCGTGGATGAAGCCACGCGTAACGTGTTGGTTCGCTCCAAATTGGAAAATGCAGAAGAAATTCTTCGTCCTGGAATGTTTGTAAACGTCGATTACGAGCAAAAAGAAACCAGAGATGTGTTGATCATCCCTTCAACCGCGATTGTTTATGCGTCCTTCGGAAACACCGTTTTTGTTGCGACACCTACTGAAGATGGTGAGGGGCTCACTGCTACTCAGCAAGTTGTCAAACTTGGCGAAAGCCGTGGTGATTTTATTGAAGTTGTTGAAGGTCTTGCTGGAGGAGAAACCATTGTCTCCACTGGCGCATTCAAGCTTAGAAACGGAGTTCCAATCGTTCCTCAAAATGATAAGTCGCTGGAATTTTCTCAAAATCCGAAACCAGCGGACGCTTAAGCCCTAACCATCTCAAAGGGTTCAATATATGAGAATTCATAAATCAGCTTTTACGGATATTTTTATCCGCCGTCCCGTGCTTGCACTAGTTGTCAATCTCGTGATCTTGATTGCGGGGATCCAGGCTTACAAAAGCCTGAATGTCAGGCAGTATCCACGGAACGAAAACGCAATCGTCACGATTCAGACGATTTACTTCGGTGCCGACGCCGACCTTGTCCGAGGATTCATCACAACTCCAATTGAGCGAGCGATCGCCTCAGCCGACGGGATTGACTATATCGAATCCACAAGTACACAGGGGGTTTCTACGGTCACCGCGGTGCTCAAGCTTAACTACGACGGAAACCAAGCTCTCTCGGAAATCAGTACCAAGGTGGACACGATTCGAGGAGATCTACCTCCCGAATCCGAGGTGCCCATCTTGAGCATGCAAACAGCCGATTCAGAATTTGCTGCCGCTTACCTGAGCTTCAACTCGGCGAATATGGCGCCAAACGAAGTCACGGATTACCTCGTACGCGTGGTACAGCCACGACTGTCCGCGGTGAAAGGTGTCCAAAAAGCCGACATTCTGGGCGGGCAAACATTCGCAATGCGAATCTGGTTGAAGACCGACAAAATGGCCGCTCTCAACGTGAGTGCATCCGAGATCCGCAACGTGCTCACCGCGAATAACTACCTTTCCGCTGTCGGCCAAACAAAGGGTTCATATATCTCGATCAATTTGACCGCGAATACAGACCTGCGAACTGCTGAAGAGTTCAAAAAGATGGTCGTTCGAGAAGAGAACGGAGCCATTATCCGCTTGGAAGATGTTGCAGATGTAGTGCTCGGTGCAGAAAGCTACGACTTTGACATCCGTTTTTCAGGAGAAGAAGCGGTCTTCATGGGGATTTGGGTGCTTCCCAACGCAAATACGCTGAGTGTGATTCACGATGCCCGTGAGGAACTTGAGCGGATCAAAAAAGATCTTCCGCTGGGCATGGTAGGCGGCATTGCTTACGACTCCACTGAATACATCGAAGATGCCATCCACGAAGTTTACAAAACCCTAGGTGAAACTCTGCTGATTGTGGTTATTGTAATCTTCCTTTTCCTTGGATCCTTTCGTTCCGTTTTGGTCCCGGTGATGGCAATTCCGATCTCGCTGATCGGTGCACTATTCCTGATGCAGATGTTCGGATTTACCATTAACCTGCTCACGCTGCTCGCAATCGTGCTATCCGTAGGACTGGTAGTAGACGACGCGATTGTTGCGGTGGAAAATGTGGAGCGCCACCTGCGCATGGGTCAGAAACCCGTGCAAGCTGCGTTGGCAGCTTCCCGCGAACTGGTTGGACCGATTATCGCGATGACACTCACGCTCGCCTCGGTTTACGCACCAATTGGCCTGCAGGGAGGGCTCACCGGAGTGCTGTTTAAAGAGTTCGCGTTCACCCTTGCAGGGGCGGTTTTGATTTCCGGTATCGTTGCCCTTACACTTTCGCCAATGATGGCTTCCAAGATGCTTCGTGAAGACGAAAGTGAACGGGGTTTAGCCGGCCGAATTTCCAGAGGATTCGAGTGGTTCAAGGGGCAATATGGAAAACTGCTGGACGTAATATTAGCGAATCGTCCTTTCGTTTACGTCATCGCTTTGATCTTAATCCTTATGGTACCGGCAATGTTCCAACAGTCCACACGGGAACTTGCTCCTGCGGAAGACCAGGGAATCATCTTCGGGATCTTGGATACTCCCTCAAACAGCACCATCGAACAAACGGTTCATTCAAGTGAACAGATATTTGATGCGTTCGCCAGTGTGGATGAGTTTAATTACAGCTTTCAGATCACATTTCCCACGGGCGGATTTGGTGGGACCATTCTGACTCCCTGGACTCAACGAGATCGAACAACTGCGCAAATTCTTCCAGAAGTACAGGGCAAAGTAGATCAAGTTCCAGGACTGAGTAGTTTCATGGTTATACCACCGGCACTCCCGAGTGGTGGAGGAGCATTTCCCGTCAATTTCGTCATCGCATCGACAGCGAGTCACGAAAAGATAATGGAGTTTGCTGAACAGTTGCAGATGAAAGCCGCTCAAAGCGGGAAATTCTTTTTTCCTCCGCCAATTGATATGAAATTCGATCTCCCGCAAGTGGAGATCAAAATCGATCATGACAAAGTGGCAGATCTTGGTCTTAACCTTCGTCAGGTTGGCGCAGACATGGCCTCCGCCCTTGGAGGTGGCTACGTCAACCGATTCAGCATAGACGGCCGGAGTTATCGCGTGATTCCACAGCTGAAAAGAAGCGAACGGCTGAATCCGGATCAACTCCTGGATGTCTACATTCGCGGACCGGAGGGGAAGCTGATTCCTCTCAGCACCGTAGCAACACTAGAAAAGACAGTCCAACCGAGGTCTCTGAACCGTTTTCAGCAACTGAATGCAGTCACCTTATCGGGAGTAGTCCCCAGCGGAACTCTAGACGACGCTCTCAAATTCATGGAGGAAGAGGCTGCGAAAATCCTGCCCGGAGGTTATTCAATCGACTACAAGGGTGAGTCCAGACAACTTCGCTACGAGGGAGGAGACAGTAAATTCTTCTTCACCATGATTTTGGCGTCTCTACTGATCTTCCTGGTCCTTGCCGTTCAGTTTAACTCCTTCCGAGATCCGTTCGTGATTCTGGTCGGCTCTGTGCCTCTGGCGATGTTTGGAGCATTGGTATTCACTTCCTTGAAAATGCCGAATCCAAATCTTCCATTTTGGACGGACGGTTGGACCACGAGTTTTAACATCTACACGCAAGTGGGCCTTGTAACACTCGTTGGATTGATTTCGAAAAACGGGATCCTCATCGTCGAGTTCGCAAACCAGCTTCAACGCGAAGGAAGAAGCAAACTTGAGGCTGTTCGAGAAGCCGCAGTTACTCGCTTCCGCCCGGTCCTCATGACGACTTGTGCAACAGTATTCGGGCATTTTCCTTTAGTTCTTGTCAACGGACCCGGAGCGGAAGCTCGTAATTCTATCGGGTTGGTTCTAGTGGGGGGTATGGCAATCGGAACAGTTTTTACCCTGTTCGTAGTTCCTTCACTCTACATGCTAATTGCGAAGAAACACCGCGAGATTCTCATGGAGGAGCCCAAGGTGCTGGAAGGGGAGTACATTTAGTCAACATTCATTGATTTAATCCTATGAAAACGAAAATTTTTCTCATCACTGCGCTAAGCGCATTTTTCTCAGCGCAGCTTAGTGCAAGTCCTGGAAATGCTTCTTCTCTAGAGGAACTTTTAAACTACGCGATGGAAAACAACATCGCCATTCTTCAGGCAAAAGAAGCGATAGAAGAACAAGAAGGTGTGATCATTGAGATCACTTCCAATGTTCTCCCTAACGCAAACCTGACAGGACGTTACTCCAAAACCGACGAAGAGCTTATTGCGGGTGAAATCATCCCCGATTCAGGAGCAACTGAAGACTGGGGTGTCTCACTTGAAGTCTCTCAGTTGGTTTACTCCGGTGGCGGAATTCGCGCTGCGATCAAAGCTCAAAAGTATGCTCGGGAGTCCGCACTTCAGAACATGAGAGCAACGATCGAACAGGCGGTATTCGCAGTGCGCTCTAGCTTCTACGACGCGCTTCTCGCTAAAGAGCAGATCGAAGTGCAAAAGCAGAATGTGAAGTTCCTCGAGGAACAATATCAGATCGTCAAAGATCGTTACGAAGCAGAGACGGTTTCGAAGTTTGATCTCCTGCAATCTGAAGTCGAACTCGCGAATGCTCAACCTGCCTTAATCCGTGCAAGAAACAACTACCGCACCGCGATCGATGTTTTGTTCCAAGTGATTGGCTACCAATCGAGTTCCGAATACGCTTACGACGGATCGGAGATCCACGGAGAATTGTTCTTTGAAGCGATCCACTACTCATTGGATCGTGCGCTCAGTAGCGCGATGGAACAGCGTCCCGAATTGTTGCAGCTTGATGCTCTCATCAAGGCTCGCGAAGCCGGAGTGGATGTTGCAAAGTCCGGATCTCTTCCAACAATTTCGGTTTTCGGAGCGTGGGACTTTGAACAAAGCCCGATCTCGGATCGTTTTACGGATGCTCTTGATGGTTGGCGAGTAGGCATTCGTTCCTCGTGGGCACTCTTTGACGGCCGCCGCACCAAGGGGCAGATCATTCAAGCGAGGTCCCAACTAAGACAAACCGAATTGACCAGAAGAGACCTTGAGTTGCAGATCGAGGTTCAGGTCCGAAGAGCGATCTCAGGGTTGCAAGAAGCAGACGAACTTGCCGCAGCGGCTGAAAAGGTGGTTGAACAGGCAGAGGAAGCACTTCGCCTCGCGGAGGTCCGCTACGAGGCCGGAACTGCAACGCAACTCGAGCTGCTTCAATCTCAAGTTTCGGTGACTGATGCGAGGACCAATCTACTGTCCGCCAACTACAGTTACCTCGTCGCAGCAGCTGCCTTTCAACAAGCGATCGGAAACAGTTCGGCAGACGCGAATTTGTAATACATAACGTATTAATCCCTACGATTGGATTACGCTGGAAATGAAGGGCAGCGCGCCGTCGTTGCCTTACACCCTTGGGGCGGAAGTGACAAAGCACTTCCCTCCATCATTCTTTGCGAACAGGTGTATTTAATGAACGCTGTCCGGGTAGTTACTGAAGGCTTACGCGCTTCCGGGAACTACAAAACCTTCGCCCAGTGGTCGAGGGTCTTTACCAACTCCACAATTCTCTCTTTTATTGATTCATCCACGATAGATCCGTTTTCAAAAACTGAACCGTCTGCGTAAACGTATTTGGGGACAATTGGGCAGCGATAATCGACCATCAACGAATTCGCCAAAGACAAGGGAGCCATGTAGCTGTTTTTCCCGCCCGCAGCCGCCAGCAGCCCAATGGGTTTACCCTGAATGCTCTTCCCCGCCAGTTCGAAAAGATTTTTTGTCGCTGAGGCCGCACCATAGGTGTAGACCGGAAAGGCGAGTAAAACACCACTGCATGCGGAGAGAATACCACTGATCTTTGACAAATCCGGGTGGCTGTATGCGGAATCACCGTCGCACAAAGGCAAATCATAATCCCGAAGATCCAAAAAATTGCTTTCAAGTCCCCATGCATTCGCTGCGCCTTGCGCTTCTTTTGCCAAGATTGCACTTTTGGATTCTGGATTGAGGCTGGTGCTGATGATTAACAAACTCATGCCCCATGCTATCGGACGCGTGCAGTCCCTCAAATTTTTTAACCGCTTAAAAGAGCGCACAGGCTCTAGGATTCACCAAATAAGTTTAACTGATTAAGTGGCACTGTGGTCTTCTTCACCTTTGGCACGGTCTTCTTGGGGTCTGACGCTGGTGTTTCCTTTGCCTCAGAACTACCTTCAAGTTTCTCCAACAAAAATTGAGCTCGTTTGATCACCGTCGGCGGCAAACCCGCCAGCCTCGCTACCTGGATTCCATAGGAGCGATCTGCAGCGCCATCAATAACCTGACGCATAAAAATGATCTCATCATTCCATTCTTTCACCGCCACACACAAATTTTTGAGCCGCGAAAGAGGCTTCTCCAGTTGAGTCAGTTCATGATAATGCGTCGCAAAGAGTGTCATCGGTCCTTTCTCAGCTTCACCATGCAGATGTTCCACCACAGCCCATGCGATGCTCAGGCCATCGTAAGTCGAAGTTCCTCTACCCACTTCATCTAATATGACAAGACTGCGATCCGTCGCGTTGTTGAGTATATTAGCAGTCTCATTCATTTCCACCATGAATGTGGAGTTGCCACGGGCGAGCTCGTCACTCGCACCCACACGAGAAAAAATTCGATCGACCCACCCCAATTCACATGAGCTTGCCGGAACCCAGCAGCCAATATGGGCCATAAGAACGATGAGCGCGTTCTGGCGAATGTAGGTCGACTTACCCGCCATGTTAGGGCCTGTAATAAGTGCAATTTGCCGCTCATGAGCACTAAGGCTACAGTGATTGGGCACAAAGGATTGAGCTCCAGCCAAGCCCTGTGGATTCTCGCGAAGGGCTTGTTCGATCACGGGATGGCGTCCCTCCTGAATCTCGATGAATGATTGATCTGAACTAAATCGGGGTTTGCAATAATTCCACTCAATACTGAGGCGGGCCCAAGCGTTAAAAACATCGACTTCGGCTAACGCATGGGCGGTGTTCGCAAGTCTTGTTGCATGGGATGCGATGTGCTCGATTAAATCGTTAAAAAGCTTCTCCTCACGGGTGAGACTCATCTCTTCCGCGTGTAGGATTTCACGTTCCTTGATTTTCAGATCCTCTGTGTAGAAACGCTCCGCATTTACCATCGTCTGCTTGCGAATGTACTCTTCAGGGACGAGGTGAAGATTGGCCTTCGTCACCTCAATAAAGTACCCGAATGCACCGTTGTATTTGACCTTTAGATTCTTGATTCCTGTACGATCTCGTTCGGAAGCTTCAAGCTCATTGATCCAGGTCTTGTTGTCTCGGTTGAGAGAGCGAAGTCGGTCCAATTCCTCATCATAACCTTCGCGAATCACTCCACCGTCTTTGATGTCTCCTGGGAGATCGTCAGCAAGTGCACGATTGAGCAACTCCCGCAGATCTTCAAATAACTCGATGCGCTCAGCCAACTCAGCCACTTCAGGCTGAGTAAAAATCTCCAAAAGTTTTCGAATCTCAGGCAGCAGAAGAAGAGTCGCTCGTATTCCCCCCAGCTCACGGGGGTTGCGGATACGATTTTGCACCCGTCCGAGGATCCTTTTGAGATCGTAGAGCTGCTTGAGAAGATCTCCCATCTCGTCCGAAAGTGTGTGAGCATGATAAAATGCTTCCACAAGATTTTGCCTTCGCTCGATTTCTTCAATTCGCAGAGGAGGTTCGGAAAGAAATTGTTCTACCAGTCGTGAGCCTGCGGCACTGAAAGTCACGTCGATCGAGTCAAGCAAACTTCCTTTCCTGTTGGACTCTGAAGACTGAAAGATCTCGAGATTTCGCTGAGTTGCCGGATCGATCAACAAGCAATCTCTACTCTTGTATTCTCGAATGGAAAAAAGGTTTTGCGGTTTCGCACAGAGCATCTCCGTCGCGTAGTAGATTAATGCTCCGGCAACACCAAGGGCGGGATGATCCTCCGAAATTCCAAATCCATCCAGACTAAGGACTCCAAGGGCTTCCTTGATTGCTCGTAGACCGATATCTCCTTCAAAGTGATAGTCTGGAATGTCTGTGAGCGGAATTTCCCCAAAACTCAAAAACTGCTCCCGGGTTTCCTGATCAAGCTTTCCCTGCTCGTGCTGTTCCAGCAGAGACTCTGTAACTACAATCTCCTTCGGATTAAGCGCGTGGAGAATTGGTGCGAGTTCTTTGATCGAAGGTTCAGAAGTCAGCTGAAAGGTGCCAGTACTCAAATCGAGCCACGCCACACTCGCATATTTCTTCCCAACATCTAAGGACAAAAGAAAGTGATTGGAACGGTCTTCAAGTCGATTCGCTTCGAGCGTTGTTCCCGGTGTCAAAATTCGGACCACCGCACGGTTTACGAGCTTCCCAGCCTTAGCGGTCTCCGTCTGTTCGCAAATAGCAACCTTGTATCCTGCTTTCAGGATTTTCTCAATGTAAGCATCCCCTGCATGATAGGGAATTCCCGCCATCAATGTTTCATGACGCTTGGTGAGTGTGATTCCGAGGACTTTGGATCCCCTTTCCGCATCTTCCTCAAACATCTCATAAAAATCACCCAGCCGAAAAAGTAGCATGGTGTTTTTGGGAAGAGTACGCCGAATCTCGTAGTATTGGCGCATCATGGGAGTTAGCGACTTCGCTGCCATAGGATCAGAATGCGAACCAACTTAGAAAACCCGAACTACTCATTCAATCATTAAGGCAAACTATTTCACAAGCCGTATTTAGATTTATACAAAATATTGTAAAACAATCGTCTTTTTCAATTTTGCATAAATAAAAAGCATCATAATTTGACAAAACCTCTACATTGTTAATATTTTGCACAGATTTTATCTAAACAGGAGTCAAATCATATGAAAACAATAAGGAACTATGCCCTCATTTTAGTAACCGTTTTGGGTTTCAATGCTCAGAACCAGGCGAGTGATGGCCCTACACAAACCATCGTGGAAATCGCTCAATCGACCAACACGTTTAACACTCTTCTAGCTGCAGTAGGGGCTGCGGAGTTGGCTAGCTGGGTAGACAATGCCGCACCTAAGACGCTCTTTGCTCCCACAGATGACGCGTTTGCCAAACTACCTGCTGGTACGGTTGAGAGCTTACTGCTCCCTGAAAATAAGGAAACTCTCACCCAAATCCTGCTCTTCCATCTGGTAGAAGGCAGTGTAACTTCAGGTCAACTCTCGACAGGCTACGTAGAAACCTTAAGCCGGACTGGGCTTTGGGTTAATACCTCTAACGGCGTAGTCTTGAATGGGAATGCAAATGTCACCACTCCCGACGTCCTGGCAAAAAATGGAGTCATTCACATCATCGATGAAGTCTTGTTACCACCGTCCGACAACATCGTGGATCTTGTTGCTGCAGATCCTGAACTATCCACACTAGCGGCGGCACTCACTGCTGCGGATCTTCTAAACACTGTGAGAGACGGACGTCCTTTCACCGTTTTCGCACCCACAAATGCTGCCTTCGAAGCTCTGCCTGCCGGAGTACTCGACAGTCTGCTACTTCCGGAAAACAAAGGAGATCTTACAAACATCCTGCTCTATCACGTGGTTGCGGGAAGTGTTTACTCAAACAACCTCGCCAACGGCCCGGTCGGAATGGTCAACGGAGGTTCGATTACTGTCGACACGACGGGGCCCATCTTTGAATTTACAGGTGGAGCCGCAAGCCCTGTTGCGGTGGACATCGTAGCAAATAATGGCGTCGTTCATAAAATTGACAAAGTGTTACTACCCTCCAGTGAAGATCTGGTAGCAGTTTTGAGCGGAGACTCGCGATTTTCTACATTAGTAACAGCTGTCGGGGCTGCGGAGCTCGTGGAGGCCATTCAGGGCTTAGGAGGAGCGACCATTTTCGCACCCACAAATGCTGCCTTTGAAGCCCTCCCTGCTGGGATGTTACAGCTACTGCTGCAGCCAGAGAACAAAGCCTTACTGCAAAACGTAATTCTTTACCACACGTTGGTGGCAAACTACTACGCTGCAGGTCTGCAAACAAACGTTTACCCTACACTAGCTGGAGCGGAACTGCCTATCATGGTGGACACAAATGGAGTAACCGTTGACTTCGGACCGATGGTTTCTGAAGCGAATATTTTAGCCAGCAATGGGGTCATCCATGCTATTGACGGGGTGATTCTTCCACCTCTAAATATGGCGGACACCCTAAAACAGGATGGTAGATACACTACTCTCGTCGCCGCACTTGAAGCAACCGGACTTTTCGCCACTCTGAACACTGCAGGGCCGTTCACACTTCTTGCCCCGACAGACACCGCATTTGCCAAACTACCGGCAGGAACACTCGAGACGCTTCTCGCGGAAGAAGGACTGACGACTTTAACTAACATCCTTCTCGCGCACGTCATTGATGGCAGGAGAGACGCTGGTGAGCTTCTCACAGCACCATTCGATACTCTTCAAGGAAAAACCATCAATCTGCACTGGGTGGGGGATCATCTGATGATAGGCGATGAAGCCGTCGTAACAAAAAGTGACTTTCCAGTCTGGAATGGAACCATCCACACCATCGATACCGTGCTGCTTCCGTAATTTTACTTAGTGGATTAACTGCTAAAGGATTAGGAGAGTGGGCTGGTCGTTTTGGCCAGCCTTTTCTATTTTGCGATTGGAATCAAACAAGCGGTTCGATAATTCGGAAACATGCTTCTCAACCATATCTGTTTTGGAGATTCTCATGCAAAGTCCATTGTTATGCTACATGGTCTGCTCGGTTCCGCTCGAAACTGGGTAACCATAGGAGGAAGACTTGCAATAGAAACAAATGCTTATGCAGTCGATTTGAGGAACCACGGAGCATCTCCTCATGCTGATGAAATGACCTATCAGGACATGGCTGAAGATGTCGTAAAATGGCTGGACTCGCAAAAACTTGAAGATGTGCATTTAGTAGGGCACAGCATGGGCGGAAAAGTTGCCATGCTTATTGCCACAAACTACCCAGAGCAAGTTCGCTGCCTCACCATCGCTGATATCGCACCCAAATCCTACCACCCGCACTTTCGTGAGGCCTTTGAGGCAATGAAAGCAGTCAATCCAAATGATTTTTCAAGAATCAAGGATGTCGAACTTGCCTTAGCTGCTCATCTCGGCGACCCGCTGATGAGGCAATTTTTAGTGACAAATCTCAAACGGAACCCAGACGGAAATTTCGACTGGCAGGTCAATTTGAGGTCGATTGACCATCATCTGAAGCATCTCTCCTCCAGCCCGATGAACTGGACGGATCAATTTTGGGGTCCCACACAATTGCTTCATGGAGAGAATTCCGACTTTGTGTCCCCTGATGATTTTGAAGCAGTCGAACACCATTTCCCAAGTTGCCAGTTTGTGGAAGTTCCAAACGCAGGGCACAATGTACATATCGACCAGAGAGAATTCGTAGCAAACAAGATCATCATACACGATAAACTTCAGTAAGATAACTACTGATCACTAAAGCCTCACAAATTCCAGCCGACACTCGATAAATCAGCAAATCGCTATTTTTAAGTCTTTCTGTACATCCGCAAACCAACCGCATTGTTCCCGGGTTGACAATTCTATCACTAACCGGAGTAGATGCTGGGTGTACGAGATGTGTTTCGTTTCACAAAAACTTCAAACCCAAAGATGTTCGTACGTAAAAAAGGGTGCTCCGTTACCGAAGCACCCCAGTTGATTTCTATTTGATTTAGTTAAGACGAACAGCTCACACTCTCACTCTGGAAAGGTAGCTGCATCACTTCACCTTCGAAAACGAAGGGCTCAATCTGCAACTTGTGAACGGTATCGAATTTGGACCTCGCGAAGAGTTCACCTGTAGTCTGTTCGACTCCAAGCTCCTGAACGAGACCCGTTTCGTTAACCCCAACGAGGATAATGATCTCTTCTCCGTTGAAGTCGTCGTTCCATACTTGGATATCGTAAGGAACAACATGTTTTACCACTTGGGCCACAACCGATGCGTGCTCCATACCGCCAAAAACACGGAAAGAAGCAAACAATACCGCCATAGCCACGATTAGATAACGGTTGTTCATCTTTATATGTGATTTAATGAGATCCCAAAAAAGTTCTCAGAATTGAGAAAGAACATCCGAGACCCTCAGGATCTCGTCACACAATAGAGTTCAGATTCTTGGAGAAAACAATACCAAAACACGTGCGTTGCAAAATAGTAACATTTCTGAACGCTTTGCTAGCCCACTATTTGATCACCTAATAGGAGACAAGATTACCTGTGCACTCAAAAAAAGACCCATCCCATAGAGGGAAAGGGTCTTTTCACTAAATATACCTTGATGACTAGTCTTCCTTACGAGGTCTGCCACGTCTAGGAGCTTCACCTTCCTCAGTTTTTTCCTCGTCATCCTCTTTGTCATTCTCCTCGAAATCATCATCTTCATCCCACTTCATGGTCTCATCTTCTTCGATGGACTCTTCTTCCTCGATGTCTGGGATGTCGATGTCGATGTCTTCCTCTTCGTCCTCCTCCTCATCGGCATCATCTTCTTCAAGTTCATAGCCGGCAGGGACAAAGTCCAGGATCGCCATGATCTCATTGTAAAAGTGTGTGGCTTTTCCCTCGATGTAATCTTTGTTCTGATCTTCCCGGATAGTTTCCTCAATTTCGTCTACTTCCAGTTTCTCCTGTAGATCGATAAGGTCGTTTAGAAGTTTCACACGACATCGCGTAATTTGATCCAGAAAATCCGCGTAGGGTCCTTTTTCTTCGTCAAGGACATCCGGCAACAAAAACAAGCTCTCTTCAAGCTCCAAAAAAGATTCGTGAACACGCCTCAGTTCTACCGTGTTGTCCTCAGCTTTGGCGTTGATCCGAAAAGGATAGAAGGCATTCTCAAAAACTTCAGGGTCAAACCCATACTCTCTCAACGCATCGAGAGAATCCGTAAGGTGTGATGCTTGACGTGGGTCAATTACACCCAGGCCATCGACGTCCCAATGAATAGGGTCACTGGTTTCGGTTACCCACCAGTTGTAATCCTCACCCAAGCGGACTTTGATCCATTGAAGTTTAGGAGATGATTTGCTCATAGATTTTGATTAAAAGTATCAATGCCAGAAAGTTGCGGCTTATTTCCGGGAATGAAATTTGATTTTTCAATACAAATTCATCGGAAATCTTCCGAATAGGTTAAATCTTTTTCTAAAGATTGGAAAAATCACGTTTGAAGGAAAAGCAAGGCAATTGAGCAACGAA
The DNA here is from genome assembly GCA_022361075.1 of Opitutales bacterium. Lineage (GTDB taxonomy): Bacteria > Verrucomicrobiota > Verrucomicrobiia > Opitutales > JAFGAQ01 > JAKSBQ01. The sequence goes on from JAKSBQ010000041.1 coordinate 28,990, forward strand.
TTTGGATATTGCAAAAATCAAAGCAAATACCAGACACTTCCCTTCGATCATGGCAAGTCTTTATCAAAACATCATTCGCCCACTTCTCTTCCTCCAAAGTCCTGAAAATGCCCACAACTTTTCTCTTTCGGGGTTGAAATGGGCAGAAAGACTAGGACTCCCACTTGTTTGCCTAAGATCTCTTTGTTCGTCACCAGCAGGCAAAGAAGTGAAGCTATGGGATCTTGAATTCTCGAATCCCGTGGGTCTTGCCGCAGGTATGGACAAGGATGCGGAGGTGATTCGTCCGATGTTGGGAATGGGTTTTGGTTTTGTGGAAGTCGGAACCGTGACTCCTGTCGCTCAACCGGGGAATCCGAAGCCCAGGCTTTTCCGATACCCGCAACATCACGCAGTGGTTAATCGAATGGGATTCAACAATGATGGTCTCGACTCACTGGTCAGCAACGTTTCAAGATTCAAAACAGGCAAGCCATGCAAAGGTGTGATCGGTATCAATATCGGGAAACAAAAAGATACCCCAAACGAGGAAGCCCACCTGGATTATCTCAAGGGATTTGAAGCAACAGCCGACCTCGCAGATTACGTCGCAGTTAACATCAGCAGCCCCAACACGCCAAATCTGAGGGAACTTCAGGATGACCAACCGCTACAAGAGCTTCTTAAAACGCTTAAGGAAGCCAACGCCTCCAGGACTGCTCAAGGTAAGCGACACGTTCCAACCCTCTTGAAAATCGCACCTGATCTTGAGGATGCGCATCTGGAGCAGATTGTATCGAACGTTGTGGACCATCAATGGGACGGAATCATCGCAACCAACACCACAATCGACCGATCAGGAGATTATGCAGATTTTGAAACACCCGGCGGATTAAGTGGACGTCCAGTGAAAGAAAAGTCCACTGCTGTGATCCAAAAGATATCCAAACTCACCGGAGGTAAACTACCCATCATCGGGGTGGGCGGAATCGAAACGGCCGCAGATGCTCAGGAAAAATTGGATGCAGGTGCGTCACTAGTGCAAGTCTACAGCGGATTCATCTACCAGGGACCCAAAATGGCTCGCCGAATCGTACAGGGCATAAAAAAGCCGGCTTAGGACTCCCCCAACCCGGCTAAATTCAATTTACTGATATCAAAGGTGGTATCTACTTCTGGGTATCTACCCAACGCTCAATTTTCTTAATTGTCCATTCAGCTTTGCCGCCTTCGATTTCAATATTTACGGTATCACCCACCTGACTTCCAATAAGGTTCTTAGCCAGTGGGGTTTTGTAAGATAGAATGTTAGACTCTGGATCACTATCCCAAGCCCCAAGAATTGAGAATTTCTGAACCTTGCTTGAGTCACCTTGTTCGAGTGAAACAATCGAACCGATCGCGATCTCTTCCAATCCTGCCTCAGTAAAGTCAGTCACACGAACTCGCTGGAAATCACTCTCCAATTGAGCCTTGCGGGCCATAAGAGTGGTTTGGTCCTGACGAGCCATTTTATACTCGGAGTTTTCCTTAAGGTCACCGTGTTCACGGGCGATCGCAATTGCTTCCTTGTTCTCAGGAATCTTTTTCTTAACGAGGATGTCGTACTCTGCCTTCATCTCCTCAAGACTCCATTTTGAAACGATAAGATTACCTGCTTCCTTGTTCTCTGAGCCAGATTCCTTTTCAGCAACAAGTTCCTGAATGTTTGGATAGATTCTAATGAATCGAACCAAAAGAGATTTCTTGGTTAGATCCTCAAATCCTTGATTCAGCATAAGAGTCTGAGCCAAGTCACGAGCATTCTCTTCATCAGTGTCTGACAAAATCTCAGGAATCAACGTATCATCGTCGATAATCGCATCCGCGAGCGCAATTCGACGAGAACCCGCATTTTGCAACGACTCAAAATCAATCGCGAAGAAGATCGCTTTCAACAAACGCGGGCTGATGAAAGGTTGAACCATCTTTCCATACTTGCGACTGGAGCGATTCTTCAAAATCCACAACAAAATCGGACCGCGGATGGTCTGGTCGTTGAGCCAGCGCTCGAAGGAAGTTGCTAACAACTCTTCTTTACCACGATCAACGAGAAACTGAGTGCACTCGTTCGTGAACTTTCCTTCACTGTGGCGTACAAGATTGATCACAATGTCTTCCCACTTGTCAGGATAAACTCGAGTCAATAAATCAAGGAGACGCTGGTAATAACTTGATGGAAGCTGAGCCGCCAGCTTGATCAAATCGTCCTCACTCTCGAGAATGATCGAGGCAGATGTTGGCAAGAGACTCTCGACGTCGGTGTGAGTATCCCGCGCGAGATCATTGCGCACCCAAACACCGTGCAAACGCTCGGCTTGGCTCAAAACTC
>JAKSBQ010000007.1 GCA_022361075.1 Opitutales bacterium
GCGCCGGCGCCGGTTCGAGCCACACGATGTTGTTCTCTTCCAGATCGAGAGCCGCAACCGTCTCGTACGCGGTGGCGGCGTTCTGCCAAAGCGAGCTCTCGGTACCGGAGAAGAAAAAGCCGCCGTTGCCGGTGTACTCGGGATAGATATCGATCTCACCGTTGAAGATCGCCCGTCGAATGACGTCGGTCGTGCCGAACTCGGTATTGTTTACCACCTCGAAGCCGTTCTCTTCGAGGAGCAGTACGATCATATTGCCGAGCAAGGCGCCCTCGGTATCGATCTTCGAGGCAACGGTGATCGGCCCCTTCAGATCGGTTGGCTCTTCTTGTACGCCGACGGCGTAGAGCAGAGTCGTCGCAAATAGTGCCGTCGTGAGCAACGCCGCGCGCCGCATGAACCACGTGATATTCTTCATATTCGCCTCCGCACCTGAACATACTCCACCCGGTCGATGGGGTCAAATCGACCCACTCAAGTGAAGTGTATAGAGCGGCGCCGACGATCGCAACCGCCGCGTTGTGTGTTTACGGACTTGTCGAGGCGTGCTTGCTATCCGTACCGTATAGGTATGGCACCGTCGCGTCATCGGTACGGCATGCGTTTGCGATCGCTTCTCACCGTCGCCGCAGTGGCGGTCGCCGCATCGTGCGCCACGGGTAGCGATGGACTCGCCTCGGTGAGAGAGCTCGTTCCGACCCCGGATCTGTCGCCGCGCGACGTAGTCGATATACAGCTCCGTGCCCTCGGGAACAACAACGTCGATAACGAGGGCGTCGAAATCGCCTTTCGCTTCGCAAGCCCGGCAAATCGCCTCTCCACCGGACCGCTCGAACGGTTTGCCGCTATGATGAGAGGCGGCCAGTACAACGCAATGTTGGAACACGACCGCTTTGTGTTGGCACCCACCGTCGTGCGGGGTGAGCGCGCCCTCCAACGCGTAGCCGTATACACGCAGAGGTACGTCGTGGTGTACGATTTTTATCTTCGCCGACAGACCGCGGAACCGTACATCGACTGTTGGATGGTTGAGGCGGTGGTCACTCGCGGCGTCGTTCCAAACGAAAGCGAGA
>JAKSBQ010000374.1 GCA_022361075.1 Opitutales bacterium
GCCCCTACGTCAAGGGGATCGCCGCAAGTTCTCCTCACGAAGCGGAGCTCGGACATCATCACATGGGTGGCCAGCTTCACGCGTATGCTCCCGGTTATTCTGAGGAGGACATTGATCAGCTTCTCCACTGGATCGATCACATCGTTTTCAATTCACGGGAACAAACACTGCGTTTTGCTCCAAAAATTAAGTCTCTTGACCGACCGATCGAAATCGGTGTTCGGCTCAATCCTGAACAATCCGAGACCGATACTGAGATCTATGACCCAAGCTCAAAAAACTCCCGCCTGGGTATCAAAAGACAAGAGTGGCGAGACGACATCCTGCCCATGATCTCGGGCATTCACGTGCACAACCTTTGCGAGAACAATTCCTTCGCGTTGGAACGAACACTTTCAGCTCTAGAGGAAAAATTCGCACATGTGTTGACTCAGGTCAACTGGGTCAATTTTGGAGGAGGGCACCTCATTTCAAGTGAGTCCTACAATCGAAAGCATCTGATTAAAATCCTTAGCGACTGGAAGGCAAAATACAATCATCGCATTTTTCTCGAACCGAGCGAAACCTTCGGGATCAATGCGGGTGTTTTGAAGGCCACTGTTCTCGATATTAAGCCCGGAACCACAGATGCTCTACCCCACGCAATTCTCAATGTATCCGCAACTGCTCATATGCCCGACACACTGGAAATGCCCTACCGGGCCGAAATATCAGGAGCGGGTGTTGTCGGTGAAAAACCACATGCCTACCTTCTCGGCGGGGTGACTTGCTTAGCAGGAGACGTAATCGGCGAATACGCGTTTGATCAACCGCTCGACGTCGGGGATTCCCTGATTTTCATGGATATGGCGCACTACACGATGGTGAAAACCACCTTCTTCAATGGAGTGCAAATGCCTGCAATCGCGCTACTAGACAGTGATGAAGAATCTCTCAGGGTGATTCGAACTTTTGGTTACGAAGATTTCGCGAATAAACTCGGATAGCATTGACCTTGTAAAAAGACCCCAATTGGGCAGAATGTCCAAAAATCGAAAGAAATGGAAAGACAAGAATTAGCCAAAAGAATTTTTGATATCGCAAGCATCACGGGTGAGTTTAAATTACGATCAGGCATCACCAGTGATCGATATTTCGACAAATACCGATTTGAAGCCCAACCCGAACTTCTAAAAGCGATTACCGAACACATGGCTCCATTGATTCCGCCATCAGCAGATGTGCTTGCGGGCCTTGAAATGGGCGGAATTCCGATCGCAACGATGTTATCTCAGGTCACGGGTATCCCAACTTGTTTTGTGAGAAAAGAAGCAAAAGCCTACGGAACCTGCCAGTTCGCTGAGGGTGTCGACATCAAGGGAAAACGAGTCGTAGTTGTGGAAGATGTGGTCACTTCGGGAGGACAAGCAATTTTGTCGACCACCGACCTCCGTTCTGCTCATGCAAAGATTGAAGACATTGTTTGCGTCATCGATCGCGAACAAGGTGGAACTCAAAAACTGGAAACCGCTGGCTTGAAGCTGAAGGCGCTCTTCACCAGAAGCGAGCTTGAGTCAGCTGGAACTGTTTCATGACCCTTTTGTTAAACATCCTTTGGTTCGTTCTCGGCGGTTTTCTCATTCCGCTAATCTACCTGTTTTCTGGTCTTTTGTTGATCATTACGATCGTAGGAATTCCGTTCGGGATTCAGTGCATCAAATTGGCCGCCCTCGGTTGTTTTCCCTTTGGCAAGGAAGTCATTGATAAAGAAAGCATCAACGGCTTTTGGGCCATCGTTTTCAATATAATTTGGATTCTCGTTGGTGGTTTCTGGATCGCTGTGGTCCACCTGACCCTCGCGATCATTTTGGGAATTACCATCATTGGTATCCCGCTTGCCAAACAGCACATTAAGCTTACTGCTGTTTCGTTAATTCCTTTTGGTAAGTCTTTTAAAAATCTGTAAATCCCTGATCCGGCTATCAACCCTGCTGAAGATCTTCCGATTCCTTAAGTAGGAAGCATTATCAGGAACAACAGTGCACGCATTACAAAAGGATCACAGGCGTCAAAGCAATAACTCTCGCAAGGTTAGAAAGCCAAAAGTGAGAAGTATACTTTTCGTGTCACCTTCTTCAAGTGGTCAACTCCAGATCGCGAAGTATTTTTGGAGTTTTTATAAACCCGAAGGAGTTGAGGCAGGCTTTGCAGTGCTTGAAAACAATTTGATCAATCCATGGCTCAAGAATTCGATGAAATCATTCGGGCATCCGATTGAACAAAAACAAGTGGAATCCGTGTTCACTCTGTCTACACGAAAAAAGGATTTTGACTGCATCGTGAGCTTGGGAAACTTCAGGAACTACTCTACGATATCCCCCTTCCTGAATACTCTTGAGATCCTCTTTGGGACCTTCGTCAAAAAACTCTGCTGGGACATTGCAGACCCGGAATCCATCAAGGGGAACAATTTCCAAAAATCAGAACAAGCTTCTTCGATTCGTGATCGAATCGAATTCGAGATTGCCCAGTTTTCTCAAGCTCTTGAAGAGCATGAAGATACAGCTCTCTAGTTACAGTGAACCTTGGTAATTTACACCCGGGACAGTAGGTTTGACTCGATTCCCTAAAAAGGCGAAGCTGGGCACTTGAGGATTCACCTCAGTTCAGATGAGTCAAGCTGCTACACAGTCTTCCCTAACAGGTGTTCTCGAAAAGATCGTTTTCTCCAATGAGGAAAATCACTTCCTAATCGGCCAACTCACTCCAGAAGCAACTCCTCGAACTGACACCATCACGATATCAGGCACTCTTCCGGGAGTTCAGTGCGGAGAAACCCTCGAACTCATGGGAAAGTGGAAAAAACATCCGAAGTTTGGTGATCAATTTCAGGTTGAATCGTTCCAGTCCAAACTCCCAGCGAGCGCACACGGTATCCGAAAATACCTCGGCAGTGGGCTGATTCCGGGTATTGGCAAAACCTATGCCAACAAAATTGTAGATCATTTTGGAGCTGATACACTTGAGGTGATTAGCTCAAAATCGGGCCGATTAAAAGAGATTCCTGGTATCGGTGCCCAACGAGCCAAATCGATCAAGCAGGCATGGGAAGAGCAAAAAGTTTACCGCGACGTGATGATCTTCTTACAAACTCACAACATCACAAACGCTCGATGCATACGTCTTGTCAAAAAGTATGGAGACAGGACTATCACCGTACTGAAAAGCAACCCGTTCATCCTCGCAAAGGAGGTCGAAGGTATCGGGTTTCTTACAGCCGACAAGATTGCTCACAATCTCGGTATCCCCAGTAATTCAGAAAAACGCATTCGCGCTGGAATCAACCACATCTTACAAACTGCGTCCGAAGAGGGTCACACCTGTGTCGACAAAAAGCAAATGATCGAGTCCACCTGCGAACTGCTTGAGGTAGACGAAGAAACCATCTCTCCACATCTCAAATCGATGCTCGACGATCGGGAAATCTGCAACCCAATCGACGACTGGATTCAACTCCCTTTCCTGGAGCGACAGGAGAAAGCAATCGCAGAATCAATCCACATCATCCATCGCAGCCCATCAAAGCTCCCGCCGATCAAAAAAGAAATCGCTGTGGATTGGTTTGAAGAAAAAGCGGGGTTTTCTCTGGCACCCGCACAAAGAGAAGCCATCCTTCAAGCCCTTACCCACAAAGTTTCCATCATCACTGGCGGACCGGGAACAGGCAAAACCACTCTGCTCAGAGGAATTGTTTCCATCCTCAAGGCAAAAAAGGTAAGGCTTGTCCTCGCCTCCCCCACAGGTCGCGCATCCAAACGCCTTGCTGAAGCCACGGGTGGCTACGCTCAAACCATTCATCGCCTTTTGGGCTACGATCCTGCTTCAGGCGGATTTATTCATCGCGATTCCAAACCGCTTCGAGCGGACTTCATAGTGGTGGACGAGGCAAGCATGCTAGATACCTATCTCGCTCATAGTCTGTTCAGAGCCATCCCACCCGAAGCTCATTTGCTGTTGGTTGGAGATACTGACCAACTGCCATCGGTAGGTGCAGGAAGTGTTTTGAACGATTTGATCCGTTCGAGTTGGGTTCCTGTCACTCGTTTGAGTTTTATTTACCGCCAAAGTAAAGGGAGTGACATCTCTGCAGTTGCGCATGGTATTCTCGAAAATCAGATCCGAACCGGACGTTTGGTGGATTCCTGGGAATCCGTCGAAAAGGACGACGAAGTCGCGTTCATCAAAACCGATGATCCCGAGTCCATGGTGGAAGCAATTCTCAGCCTGATCACCAAGGCATTACCCCGTTGGTTTAGCTCTGAAATGGTTGCAGATACCCAAATTCTTGCACCTCTCCACAAAGGGAGCGCTGGAACTCAGAATCTGAATCAAGTCATTCAGGAAGCCTGCAATCCAGGGGGGCGAAAACCTGAAATTCGCATCGGCTTCACAACCTATCGTGTTGGAGACCGGGTGATGCAAACGCGCAATAACTACGACAAACTGGTCTTCAATGGAGACATTGGAATCGTTCGCAAAATTGACTCTGAAAATGGGACCATTGAAGTTGAGTTCGATGAGCGGCCTGTTGTCTATGAACGTTCCGAAGCCCATGAATTCCAATTAGCCTACGCGATCAGCATTCACAAAAGCCAGGGTAGTGAGTATCCGGTCACCATCATCCCCATCATGAAACAGCATTTCATCATGTTGGACCGTAACCTGATCTACACCGCGGTCACGAGAGGCAAACAAAGAGTCTATCTGGTTGGGCAAACAGATGCACTCGCAATCGCGGTTCGCAATCAAAAAAACCGAGATCGAGTCACGTTCCTTCCCCATTGGCTAAAGGAAGAAAACCAACGCCTACTCAATGGGTGAAGTTCTCGCTAACCCGATGACTTCTTCCATCTGGTCACCGCTTATTTCACCGTTAGGAACAATTTTTAAGGCCAACACACGCATCACTTGCTTAAGCTCTTGATAGTTCCCCGGCCACTCGTAGCTCATCAACAGATCGATGGCCTCATCACTAAAAGGAGAAGCGGGCATCGGTTCTTTTCTGAAATCTTTCAATTCCTGAGCGGCAAACCAGGCGATGTCCGAATGACGATTCTTCAAAGGAGGAATCACGAACAGATTGTGATTGGCCTTCGCTTGAAGATCCTCAGAGAGGGTGCTCGCCGAACCCACTTCGTAACCGGGTAAACAAATCCATATCTTTGCGCCTGGGAACGGAGGCTCATCTGCAAAGGCGATCAATTCTTGTTCCACACTATCGCTCAAAGATCCTCTCACCGTGATCGAGATGCCGTTGGCATTTTGAAGATCAGGATCCAATTTGAGCAACGCTTCTCGATGCACGTCAGAGATCGCTTCAGGCTCAAGTTGGAATACCCGGTCAATGTCCGTTGGATTTGTCGCAAGATACTCTCGCTGAAGGAGTTCAAATTCCGAACCTTCAGGGCCGGCCATAAAAATGACAGCCCTTTCGTCTGAGAAACGCTTGAATGCTTCCACGATGCGCTGGGAATTTTTCGACTCCTTGCAGAAAAATTGCATGATTCCATTCCAAATAAATTAAAACTTCAGCGCAACTGCATATTGAAGGGTTTGAGAACACTATTTCGCCCGTAGGTCGATTAGGATCGGTCGATGATCACTCGCCTTCCGCACAAGCTCGTGATCCGCAATAAATCCCTCGATTTTAAACCTTTTGCTCGTGGCAAAGGAAGGACTCAACCATGCGAAGTCTATCTGTTCATACACGCGATTCTTTTCGTAGTAAAAGGTCCAGCATTCTCCTTTGCCGTCCTTGAGTGCCAACTCTTGAAAAATAGTCTTTCCCGCCACCTCCGAAAAACGTCGATAGGTCGCGCTGCCAGCATGATCGTTGAAATCACCGAGCAAAAGAATTGGTAATTCCGGCTCGGAATCCAACACTTCCAAAAAATAGTCGCGAATCAGTCGTGCTTCTTTCTCCCGCCTGATGGCGCTTGATGGATCTTTCGGGTTCTCGGAATATCTGCTCTTCAGATGAAGCGTCGAGAGTAGAATTTTCTGTCCGGCCAGCTCAATCTCAGCAGTCAACAACCCTCGCTTCACCCCTTTTCTCGTCTCAAAATAAGAAAAAGTTTTCCGATTAGTGATCGGGTTGTCGCGAACTTCGATCGGCAATTTTGAGAGGAACGCGAGTTTTCGAGTTTCGTCTTCTGCCTCAACCACATGGTTGTGCGAAAACTTCAGCCCATGCGCTACCTCGAGATCGCGAACGAGTTCTGAGAGGAAGGCTTCACTGCCAATTTCCTGCAACAATATCACCTCTGGATCGTAGATCTGAATGACCTCCATCAACGCCGTGGTTTCGATCTCCGGCTTGGGGTAATCCACCAGATATTTACCTTCAAGAAAACGGTTGCTCAGATTGTAGTTCCGAACATTCCAGGAAAGCACTCTGACAGATTCGCGTCCTTCGGTTGATGAATCTGAACCAAAAACGAAAACGCTTACCGAAAGGAGCAGAACAGCCAATGTGTAACTTTTTCTACCCTTTCTCACACTTCCCAAAGCTTTTAAGGAACCATGCTTTCGTCGATCATCCGGCTGTTAAGCGCGTCTTCACGTTCCAGCAAAGTCGGATGCGAGTAATAAAAACGACTGTAGAAAGGGTGCGGAGTCAGGTTGCTAAGGTTTTTCTCGTGCAACTTTCTCAGCGCTTTGATCAACGGTTCGGGACTGGTGACCATCGCACTGGCAAAAGAATCCGCTTCGTATTCGTGACGACGCGACATCGTGTTACTGAACGGACCGAACCAGAAAGTGATGTAACCCGTAAGGATCGTGAAAAGCAGAATCGAGGGAACCAACTGGTTGTAGAGCGTGGCAGATTCCTGCCCGTGAATCGTGAAGCTAAAGGACTCGATAAACCACGAACTACCCGCAAGCCAACCAAGCACTGCAAATGCCGCTAAGCCTGTGAGGGCTGAGATGATCAGCATTTTGGGGACGTGACCTTTTTTGTAGTGCCCGATTTCGTGAGCCAGCACTCCTTCTAGTTCGGAAGCTTCCAGTTGATCTATCAATGTGTCAAAAAGCACGATTCGGCGAAACTTGCCAAATCCGGTGAAGAACGCGTTCGAGTGACTGGAACGTTTGCTGCCGTCGATCACCTGAATCGTTTTTGCGTGAAACCCGGTCTTTTCTGACAATTTCAACAAGCGGTCTTTCAGCTCACCATCTTTGAGGGCTTCGAGTTTGTTGAACAAAGGCATGATCACCATCGGATAGAGAATCACCATCAGGAGCTGAAAAACGAAAAAAGCGATAAATCCCCAAATCCACCAGGTTTTCTCAAACCAGGTAAAAAAAGCCATCAAAAGAACCACCATCGGATAACCGATCACGAAGGTAAGGCCAAATCCTTTAAGTTTGTCAGTCATCCACAACTTGGGGCTGGATTTGTTAAATCCGTATTTGCTCTCCAGCTTAAACTGCTCCCACGCCTCCATCGGCAGTGAAAATAGCCCAAGAATCACCATCACGAGTAACAGCACCAAACTTTGGGCCCAAATCCCATCACCAATCCCAGCGGAAAGCCCATTGTAAAGCCAGGGGAGAAGACCGAGATAAAGAAAGACAAAAACCAAAAACACGTCGAAGAGTCCTTCTGCCTGAGCGAGCTTTGATTTGTCCAAAGAGTAGTTTACGGATTTATCATAACTCTCCTGTGTCATCACATCTTTGAATGCCTCTGGAATGCCTCCGCTGCAGATCTTAATGTGGCGCGCATTCAGGTTATTCAGCAAAAATTCGGTCGCCCATTTTGCCAATATGATGGACCCAAAAATGATAGATATTAAGTTAAACATTGATTACACCCGTAAATAGAAACTAAAAACGCCTCTTGCTGTTAAGAAATGATCCTCTATCTTTTTAGAGGATTAAACAACGGAAAAGGGGCGACTCTTCAGCTAACGCATAGTCACATTACAAAAACACATCATGTCAAACCAGGAATCCAAATCCGAACTTAGCTTCGAAGAGGCCCTAGCAGAGCTGGAATCGATTGTTGAGTCGCTGGAAAATGGCGAAACCCCTCTTGAAGAGTTAATCGGGAAATACGAAAAAGGAACCGAACTTCTGAAACAATGTCGGGACAAACTAGGCGATGCAGAGATGCGTATTCAACGCATCGAAAAAACCAAAGATGGCTTTGAGTTGAAAGAACTCGAAGTCGAATCCTGATGCAGTTCACCCGAAGAATGGGTCATTAGAATGTCTTTGTTAAACCAAATCCAATCCCCTGAGGATGTGAAGTCTCTCGATTTCGATCAGCTGACCGAGCTCGCGACCGAAATCAGGCAGAAGATCATCACCGTCACTTCAAGCAACGGTGGACACCTCGGTCCTAACCTCGGCGTCGTCGAGCTCACTCTTGCACTCCACAAAGTATTTGAAGCACCCAAGGATCGGTTCGTTTTTGATGTTTCTCACCAGGCCTACGTCCACAAGCTTTTGACTGGCCGCAATGATGAGCGCTTTGACAAGATTCGTCTGACTGACGGACTGAGCGGTTTCATGAATCGTGAAGAAAGCGAGTATGATAGCTTCGGTGCAGGTCACGCGGGCACCGCCCTCTCAGCAGCTGTCGGGATGGCCTATGCGAGAGATAAATCTGGGGGAGACGAGCACGTGGTAGCCCTTTGCGGGGACGCTGCATTCACTTGTGGCATCACTTTTGAGGCGTTAAACAACATCACGTCCGCCACCAAAAAAATGATCGTCATCCTCAACGACAACGAGTGGTCGATCGACAAAAACGTGGGTGCGATCTCCACTCATCTCAACGGGCTCATCAAAAACCCAATTTACAACCGCATCAACGATGCAGGCTCACAGCTGCTCTATCACATCCCAGGTGGAGAAACGATCCGGAAGATCGGTCAAAAAGCCAAAAGGGAAACTAAGGACTTTTTTGTAGAGTCATCGGTATTTGAGCACTTTGGGCTTCGTTATTTTGGGCCGATCGACGGACATGATCTCAAGAAACTCGTCGACTACCTGGAGTTCGTAAAGAAACTCGACTACCCGGTTCTCCTCCACGTCATCACTAAAAAAGGAAAGGGTTGTAATGTCGCTCTTGACGAGCCTGAGAAGTTCCACGGTACCAGTCCGTTCGACGTCCAGACTGGCAACTCCAGATCTTTAGGTAAACCCGCGCCGGAGAATTATCAGGACGTTTTTGGAAAAGCGCTTGTTCGACATGCCAAGTTGGACAGCTCGGTCATTGGCATCACTGGAGCGATGCCAAGTGGCACAGGTCTCAAGCACCTGCGCAACGAGCTGCGCGATCAATATTTCGATGTCGGCATCGCCGAAGAACATGCAGTGCTTTTTGCTGCGGGAGCTGCCACTCGTGGGCTCAAACCAGTGGTCGCGATCTACTCGACTTTCCTGCAGCGAGGATATGATCCAATCGTTCACGACGTTTGTCTGCAAAATCTGGACGTGCTTTTCTGTATGGACCGTGCGGGCCTCTCCCCCAACGACGGTGCCACGCATCATGGTCTTTTTGACATTCCCTACCTCCGTTGCATTCCCAACACGATCATCATGCAACCGTCAAACGAAGACGAGATGTGCGACATGATCGCGACCAGCCTGGCGACGAAAGGCCCCATCTTCATCCGCTACCCGAGGGGAACTGGTATCGGCAAAAGGATCAAAGAAACTCCCGCGATTCTTCCAATCGGAAAAGCGGCGGAACACAAACCCGGTAACGACATCGTCATCTGGGCACTCGGGAACATGGTTCAAACAGCCGAAATTGTCGCCGCCAACGTCGAAGAGCATACCGAGCTTTCGGTCGGAATCACCAATGCACGATTCGCAAAACCACTGGACGAGCAGTTGCTGGAAGAGCAAGCGGGGTCCGCAAAACTCATCGTCACTCTGGAGGATGGAGCAGTGACCGGAGGGTTTGGCAGTGCGGTTTTGGAAACCATTCAGGACAAAGACCTCCAAGTACCCGTGTGCCGCCTGGGTTGGCCTGATAAATTCGTGGAACACGCGACCACCGTTGGCGAATTGCGGGAGCAAAACGGGCTGTCTGACGAGCAAATCACCACCACCATTTTGAATCACTCAAGCATCAAAGATCACGTTTCTCTTCACAAGCCACTGGAGGTCTAAAACTTCATGGACAGCATCTACCTCTTTCCTCTCGCGATCATACTGGGCTACGTGATTTTCCGATTGCTACTGAAGTTATTTTATCCCGTTTTTGTGCTGATCCACGAGTTTGGACATGCCTTACCTGCCGCCGTTAGCGGCAAACGACAGATTAGCATCACTATCGGCGATGAGCCACACGCTACCTGTTTCAAGTTGCCTGGAATCGTCGTCAAAATCTCTTTCAAACGTTCGGAAATCGGAAAAACCTACTACGAGGGAAAACCCGAAAACTGGACCGAGCTTCTTTTCATTGTCGGTTCCGCACCACTCCTAAGCTTAATGATTTCCATTGTGCTGGGATGGGTGTTACTCAGTTTTAAATTCCACCTGCTCGTTCTCATGTTGCTCTGTGCGGCATGGCTGGCCAACACCCACATCGTTCTGGGTTCGCTGTGGCCCGTTGGGTTTAGGGACAGCAACGGACAATGCATTTCGAGCGATCTATTGACGATTTTAAAAGGCCCTAACGAGTGAGCAGAAGTCTCCAAACTATCCTCACTTCAGTCTTTAAAAATCCCGTTCCATTCATAAAATCTCCAACATCACATATTCGGAGAAACTGCCATGGAACAGATCGGTAAACACAAAAAACTCCTCACATTGGTCGTCATTACGATCGCCACGATGTCAGCCAGTTGCGGACCCCAGCAAAAATACGCTGGCGAAGGAGCCATCACTGACATCAAAGCCGAAACATGGCTGACCATCGATGAACCCACCCTTGGTTTTAAGTCCAAATTTCCGGGCAAATGGAATACCCCTCCGGTTGAGACGATGGAAACGGAAAACGGCCTGGCCTACGTTTACATCTTCGACTACTGGCACGTTGCTTTTCAATACGGCATCACCGTGGTCAAATTCCCTCATGGAGTCGCAGACATGAGTGATCCCGACACAGTGCTGGATTTCGCAGTGAATTCCCTCGCGGAGGAACAAAATGGAACCGTGGCCTTTCAGGAAAATGTCAACATGGGAGGCTACCCGGCAAGGAGGGCAATGATTTCTCTGCCTGACAGTTACCTGAAACAAGCCCGGGTGAACACGATGATCATCTTGAGAAATCAATTGGTTTATCGCATCACCACTGCCGGAGTGGGTAACCACGAATTCATCGAGCATTTCATGGACTCGTTTGAATTGACCCCGGTTATCGTTCAGTTCAATCCGTAGCGGAAAACGAGCTAGATCAGTTCGACCCTTTCTAACTCTGCGTGTTCTGCGCGATTCAAGGACTTTCCTCTCCGCACCTGGGCATTTGCAAATTTGAGTAAAACTGTCTGATTGAATACTAAGATGTTTCCGCGTTTAAATTCCCAACCAAACAACATCAAGAATTACAAAAATGGACTGGATTCCTGACTTTCTTACCTCCGCACCCTTTTGGGCCATGGGAATGCTATGGCTCTTCTTCATCGTGGGTTTCATCGCGACCATCCTTCCCGTCGCTCCAGGAAATTTTGTGGTTCTTCTGGGCATTGTCATCCACAAACTCTGGGTTCCCGATCACTCCGTCGGCTGGACCTTCATTCTCGTGATGTTGCTTTTGTCCTGCCTCGCAATGGCGGGCGACTACGCCCTGACCTACTGGGGAGCCAAACGATTTGGTGCCACCTGGCGTGGTGGAGTTGGTGCACTCGTGGGGGCTTTGGCCGCACTATTCATCCCTCCCCCGTTGTTTTGGTTGATCTTCGGACCACTGATCGGTGCGATTTTGTTCGAACTCATTGGTGGACAGGAGTGGAAGCACGCCGGAAAAGCGGGAATCGGCTCTTTCGTCGGCGGAGTGGTCGCCATGCTCTGCAAAATCATGATCTCCGCCGGAATGATAGCTGGTTTTTTTGTTTATAGTTGATAAGTTCATCGGATGGAGCGGCAGAAATTGAGCTATTACGAGAATCCCGAAGCTGCAAAAAAAGGGAACACTGTCGACTGGGGTCGCACCCGATACAAGGAAGCCTACGACCGGCAAATCCAGTTCGTGGATGATCGGATCTCGGGCGCAATCCCCAACACACTCATTTTCAACGAGCACGATCCCGTTTACACCATCGGACGTCGCAAGGACGCCGAACAGCACCTCGTTTGGGAAAAGAAATTGCTCGAAAGCCGGGGAATCGAGGTCGAGGAAACCAACCGCGGAGGCGACATCACCTACCACGGTCCCGGGCAGAGCGTGGGTTACCCGATCATCGACCTTTCAGAGAAGAAAGACCTTCACGCCTACCTCCGTGATCTGGAGGAAGCGCTGATCCGCACGCTTTACCACTACGGCTTGGAATGCGGTCGTCGGGAAGGTATGACAGGCATCTGGTTGGGTAGGCGTAAAATCGCCGCGATCGGTATCGCGGTGCGTCAATGGGTGACCTACCACGGCTTCGCTTTAAATGTCTGTCCCGACCTGTCCCACTTCCAGGGAATCGTGCCTTGTGGTATCACTGATGGTTCAGTCACATCGCTCCAGCATGAACTTGGCTACTACCCTGAGTTACAAACGGTTAAGGACCTATTAGAAGTTGAATTCTGGGGGATTTTCACTAACTATGCCTTCCCATGCTGAAATCAAAACCAAGATGGTTAAAAGCAAAGTTACCGACAGGAGCGGTCTACCGGGAAACCCGCGAAACTGTCGAAAACAATAGCCTACACACAGTTTGCCAAAGTGCCCAATGCCCAAACATGGGCGAATGTTGGTCACGCGGAACCGCAACTGTGATGATTTTGGGAAACATCTGCACCCGTGCTTGCCGTTTCTGTGCAATCGATACGGGTCGCCCGACCGAACTCGATCTTGGTGAGCCCGCACGTGTGGCACAAGCGGTTGCAAAGATGAATTTGAAGCACTGCGTGGTGACTTCGGTAGCGCGCGACGACCTCAAGGACGGTGGAGCGTCCGTTTGGGCAGCAACAATCCGTGCGATTCGCCACCGCTGCCCCAATACGGCAGTAGAGGTGCTCACGGCTGATTTTCTTGGGAAAACCGAACTGCTCGACATCGTGCTCGACGCGAAGCCGGACATTTTCAACCACAACATGGAGACAGTAGAACGCCTGCATCGCCCAATCCGCAAGACGGCGAAATACGAGCGATCCCTTTCCATTCTTGAGCACTCTGCGAACCGTGGATTCCCCACAAAATCCGGTCTGATGCTGGGTATTGGGGAAAAAGAAGATGAGATCGTAGACGTTCTCACTGACATGCACGACGCGGGGGTTCGCATCGTGACCATCGGACAGTATTTGCAGCCGACTCCCGGGCATGCGGAGATCGACCGCTGGGTGACTCCTGAGGAATTTGACCACTGGAAGCAATGGGGCCTGGAGCTCGGATTTGACGTCGTCGAGTCCGGACCTCTTGTTCGCTCATCCTACCACGCCGACGAGCAATCAGCCCGTTACAACAGAAGTCCGGAGAGTCAAAAGGCGACTGCCTGATTTTCGCCCTGCCATTCCTTCCCCACTTTTCATCTGAACGACAACATCGTGCCAAAAGAAAGAGTATCTGAACGTTCCAAGGAGTTTTCGCTCGCTGCCCGAGCGGAGGTGTTGGAACACAACAAAAAATATTCCAAGGACCCGGTAAACGCCGGACTTTCCAAAGAGGACAAGATTGAACTCTACCGGAAAATGATCCGCATCCGTCGCTTCGAGGAGCGCACGCTCAGGGTCTACCAGCAAGGCAAGATTGGCGGTTTTCTGCACCTTTACATCGGTCAGGAGTCCGTCGCTGTGGCAGTTTCTTCACTCATGGGTGACGACGACCACGTCATCACCGCCTATCGCGACCACGGTATCGGGCTCGCAGTCGGAATGAGTATGAACGAGTGTATGGCCGAGCTTCAGGGTAAATTCACCGGTTGCTCCAAGGGCAAAGGTGGCTCCATGCACTACTTCGCTCCAGACAAAAACTACTGGGGCGGTCACGGAATCGTGGCGGGTCAAACTCCTCTCGGATTGGGCCTGGCCTACGCAATGAAGTATCAGGACAAAGTCGGTTGCTGCGTGTGCATGCTCGGTGAGGGTGCGGTAAACCAGGGTGTTTTCCACGAATCGCTCAACCTCGCGTCCCTCTGGCGAATCCCAGTGGTTTATTTGATCGAAAACAACGGTTACTCCATGGGCACCAGTCAGGAACGCTCGTCAGCGAAAGACATTCTTGCCCAGCGCGCAGAGGCCTACGACATGGGCTGGCATCACGGCAACGGCAACTCGATCTACGAGGCGCGCGCGATTTTGAACAAGGCCATGACGGATGCCCGCGAGCACCAGCGTCCATCCATCGTTGAGCTCATGACTTATCGTTACCGCGGTCACTCGATGTCCGATCCGGATAAGTCCTACCGCACCAAAGATGAGATCGAGAACTACAAGAAAAACAAGGACCCGATCACGCTCTACGAAGAAGCACTGAAGGCTGAAAAAGTACTGACAGCGGCCGCTGCCAAGGAGATTTCAAAGGAAGCCACTGAGGAGGCTGAAAAGTCCGCTCAATTCGCAAACAAGAGTCCGTTCCCACAACCTGAGGAGCTGCTCACCGACGTTTACTGGGAGACGGACAATCCTGATAAGGGAACATCCGGCGGTAAATTCTTCTTCGAAACCCTGTAACCACCTAGATTTTTAGATTCATGAGAAACATTACTTATCGTCAGGCTCTCAACGAAGCGTTGGCTGAAGAGCTTAAGTATGATGAAAATGTGGTCATCATCGGGGAAGAGGTCGCTCAATTCGATGGCGCTTACAAGGTAACCGAGGGGCTGCTTAAGGAATTTGGACCCAAGCGAATCGTTGATGCACCCATCAGTGAGGCTGGCTTCATCGGGATGGGCATCGGAGCATCCATGCTCGGCATTCGCCCGGTGATGGAGCTGATGTTCTGGAGTTTTGCCTACGTCGCGTGGGACCAGATCATCAACAACGCGGCAAACGTTCGCTACATGTCCGGTGGTCTTACCAATTGCCCAATCGTGATCCGCGGCCCCGCAAATGGGGGGACCGCGGTGGGCGCCACCCACTCTCACACTCCTGAGAATTTCATCGCCAACACCCCGGGTCTCAAGGTTTGCTGTCCGGCAACCGCCTACGACGCGAAGGGTCTGCTCAAGACCGCCATTCGCGACAACGACCCGGTGATGTTCATGGAAAACACGATCCTCTACAATGAGAAGTGGGATGTTCCTGAGGAAGAATATTTGGTGCCTCTCGGCAAAGCGGAGGTGAAGAAGGAAGGGAAGGATCTTTCGCTCATCGCTCACGGTCGCGCGGTCATCACTTCGCTCCAGGCAGCACAGATGATTGAAGAAGCCCACAACATCTCCGTGGAGGTGGTAGACCTTCGCTCGATCCGCCCGCTGGACGAGGAGACCATCATCGAGTCGGTGAAGAAAACGGGCCGGGCAGTCCTCGTGGAGGAAAGCAAGCCTTTCTGCGGCGTGGGCGCACAGATCGCAGCGACCATTCAGGATCAGGCGTTCGACTACCTCGACGCTCCGATCAAGCGCGTCTCTTCAATCGATGCTCCACAAATCTACAGCATGCCTTTGGAAAAAATCCAGATTCCCGACGCACAACGTGTTGTGAAAAAGGTAATGGAAATTCTATAATTTAACCGGAAGAAAGATCATGGCCGAAATCATTGAAATGCCCAAACTCAGCGACACGATGTCCGTGGGGACCATCGTATCCTGGCTTAAAAAAGAAGGTGAACCCGTTGCTTCCGGCGACATGATTGCCGAAATCGAAACCGATAAGGCAACCATGGAGATGGAAGTTTTCACAGACGGTGTGCTACTCAAGCAATACGTCAAAGCCGGTGGTCAGGTCGCTGTGGGTGAGCCCATCGCAGCCATTGGTGAGAAGGGAGAGAAAGTTCCTGAAGCAACTGCAAGCGCAGCCCCTGCTGAGAAACCTGCCGAAGCTCCGAAGGAAGAAGCTCCTGCTCCCGCACCTGCAGCTGAAGAGGCAAAACCAGCCGAGCCTGCAGCTCCGGCTCCGGCGCCTGCTCCTGTTTCCGCATTTGATACCGCTTCCACCGATCACGTGAAGGCTTCCCCTCTCGCAAAGAAGTTGGCGAAGGAAAAAGGCATCGATCTTTCCAAAATCTCCGGAACCGGTCCTAACGGCCGCATCGTCAAGGCAGACGTGCTTAACGCGGGTGACGCTCACAAAATCTCCGAAGCACCCGCTCAGGCAGCGTCCGCAAGCGCTCCTGCACCCGCTGCTCCAGCAATTCCCGCTGGCGAAACGCTTTCGATTCCGGTTAGCAACATGCGCGGCGTCATCGCCAAGCGTCTGCTTGAGTCCAAGACCACCATCCCCCACTTCTACCTCGACATTGAAGTGGACATGACGGCGCTTCTCGAAATGCGCAAGTCCGTCAACAGCCGCCTGGCCGATCAGGGCATGAAGCTTTCGGTAAACGATTTCATTCTCAAGGCTGCCACTGAGGCATTGAGAAAAGTTCCTGCCGCAAACGCTTCGTGGAAGGAAACCACCATCGAGCAACACGGCGACGTGCACATGGCGTTTGCAGTCGCAGTGGAGGACGGTCTCGTGACCCCAACCATCAAAAACGCTCATGCGAAGTCGCTCCGTCAGCTCAGTGTCGAAGCCAAGGAACTCATCCAAAAGGCACAGAACAAAAAGCTCACTCCTGACGAAATGAGTGGCTCCACGTTCACCGTGACCAACCTGGGCATGTTCGGTATCAACAGTTTCTACGGTATCATTAACCCGCCAAACGCGGCCATCCTTTCCGTAGGAGCCACCAAACGCATCCCAGTCGTTAACGAGAAGGGCGAAATCGTCCCCGGCGACCGCATGCACATCGGCATCTCCGGAGACCACCGTGTCGTCGACGGCGCAGTCGGTGCGGAGTATCTCGCAGCCTTGAAGGAGATCATCGAATTCCCGGCTCTGATGCTCGTGTAAGACGAACGAAAAATCATTCTTTTGAAAAAGGTTTCACCCTGGTCGGTGAGGCCTTTTTGGTGTTCAGAGAAGAACAGGGATGGACTTCGTCCAGCAGGATACTCAGAGCGTAACAGGTCTTATCCGACTACCCAATATTTCGTTGATAGAGGTCTGGAAATCTTCTAGCATAAACCTCATGCTCAACTCCTCCCTTACTCCCCATAAGTCCATTTACACCGGAATTTCCCTGTTATACGGACAAATTAGTTCCTTATAACTACTATTGCGAAAAATATGAGAAATCGATTTTGGAAAACTATGATCAACGTAAAGTTCCAATCGGTTTATTTGTCAAAATTAGCCGAAGAATCTGGAAAAATTGATAAATTTTTGTCTCTAATAACAGCGCTCACATCTTCAGGAAGTGTTGCAGCCCTAGCTGTTTGGCAAGAATTTCCATGGATTTGGGCATCTGTAGTTTTCATCTCACAACTTATCAATATCGGCCGTCCTTTTTTCCCTCAAATAAAGAACACAAGATCATATATCGAATACTCCTATGACTTGGATCGTATCTATCTCGAGTATGAAAAAAAATGGATCGACTGCGAAAACAACAGTTTTGAAAAGGCGGATAATGTGTTCAAAAAAATGAGAAACAAAGAATTCGAAACAAACGAAAAATACAAAATGTTGTTTGTTCCAAACAACATTTTGTTAAGAAATAAAAGCAGAAAGGAAGTGGATGGTTTTTTAGCCATTCATTATCAGTAATATGAGTGATAAGCCTAGACCAAGCAGTCCTCCTCCGAGGCCAACAACACCCGCACCGACTGGACCTAATACTCACGGTCTTCCATCGATGCCAAATCCACCATCACCCCCACCACCAAAAAAGTAAATAGATACAACATGATAGTTGTGTGGGACTACTAGCAGCGGAGCCGCTAGTAGTCCCACACTTCGACGTCAGAAGAAAGAAAAAAATTATGGAAAGATGGGACCCACTAGATATTCAAGGCTCCGCTACTTCGGAAATTGTTGCAGCTGCGAGAAAAAGGGAAATACGAAACATACTTAAGTCTTACGTAGGATTCTTCGATCCATTCGCTGAGTTGGCACAAAACGCTCTTGATGCTGTCGATCTTCGAAGACGCAATTTAGCAGAATCCCATTATGAAGCTCAGATATGGATCAAAATCGACTTAGCAAAAAACACTCTATCAGTTACTGATAATGGCATTGGGTTCAATTCTGATCAATTTAGGATGTTCCTCTCGCCGAGTATATCTTTCAAGAATACAGGTGATACAAGAGGTAATAAGGGTGTAGGCGCGACCTATTTGGCCTATGGGTTTAATTTTCTACAGATGGGCACCAAGACTCCAGATTTTGAAAAGTGCTCGGAGATCCAAAAAGGAAGGGAGTGGGTAGACGACCGAGAGGCTTCTGTTGCAAGACCGATGGTCCAGGACTCGGATCCTTTACATGATGCTTTTGAAGTTATTGATAGAGGGTCGACCTTTACTCTTCGTTTTGAAGGAGATGTAAGACCCAGCTCTTTAAGTTGGATTGGCGCATCCAGCGCTGATCAATGGAAAGTGCTGCTGCTTTTAAGAACACCATTAGGTCAGCTTTTTGAGGATGGGAACGACAATGCAACGAAACTCCACCTTGAGGTGCTCGACAAAGCAGGAAAACAGTCCGCTCTCAACGAGATAGATTGTAAGTATATCCTTCCGCATACAGTGATTAAAGGCAATGCACGCATAGCGGACATTATTTCAGAACAGAATCGACTGCTCTCGAAGGGTAAAGATGCATCCAAGTTACCGGCGAAATACAAACGGTTAAACGGAGTTTACGATTTTTGGGATAGTGAGAAGCTTTCAAACTTGCGGTCGGATAAGTCAGAAAGAGACCTAATCGAAAAATACTGGGTCGAGGCTTATGGATATTTCTGCTATTCTGCACCAAAAGTATTGGACAAATACAGTGATGATGTTGCCAAACTTAGGAAAGGTATTCGTGCTATCCGAGGAGGACTGCAGCTTGCGACAAACCTAATGCCTCAAGGTGAATTGGTAATGATTCCACTAACCTCAAATATAGGATATCAGAATCAGTCGCATGTAATTGTTCACTTCAGAGGTGCCGAACCTGATCTCGGACGTAAGGGTTTTCAGCCAGAACTTGAGAGCCTCGCCAAATCGATAGCAGTTGCTTTAGTCGGACGATTGAAACAATGGAGACATCTATTACTCACGGATCGTGGTTCCGGTGGCTCCCACCAGGAAGAACTTCAATTGGATGAGTGGATAGAAAAACAGAAAGACTATGAACGTCAGAATCCCATAATCCTACAAAACGACAACTTTTTTGTTCCCGTGAACGAGATATCGATCTCTGCCTCACCTACATCCGAACAAGATGTTGTTGCCCTCTTCAACCAGCTTCTAGCGGGAGGAGTTATACGAGGTGTGAAGATGATGGCCTCTAGCAGCCACCACCAATACGATGGTTTGTTTAGATATCACATAAGACCTCCTCAGTCGAACCACATGTACGATGCGACTACCAACCCACTTGGAATCCAGGACACACCCAACAAAGAAGGTTTTTTGTCTAAGCCCTACGTTTTAGAGTTTAAGCACAATTTTGATGCTTTAATTGCTGATTTTGAGAATGAAGAAAAGCACGAATCGGCGATTGACCTCGCTATAGCGTGGGAGATGGGGACGCGTTGGAAGGAAAGGTATCAGTGTGTATCCTTGTTGCTACCTGACAACCTACACCTACGACAGTTTCACGGGGTAACACACGAGCTTCATGACGATAATACTGGGGAGAAAAGAATGGATGTAATTCTTCTCTCAAGTCTTGTTAGTTATTTGAATGACGCCGATGCGGAGGTTTTAAGGCAACAGGGACTGTACGGTGAAGAAAAATGAAGATAAGCAAAACCAAAATCTTACTTGGGCTGCTGATTTCTGGCATCGTCTTGGTTGTTTACGACGTAAACAACGCGAGGGAGGTGAATGCACTACCATTTAACGAGAACCTAAAGCGGATTGTTCAAAAAGAGGAATTGATCGGAAAGACTGAAAAAGAAGTCGTTCTTGCGTTGGGTAAACCCTCCTACCGAAAAGTGTATGACGATGACGACTTCACTCTGAACTACGCTCCAAGCATTTTGTTACCCATGAACAAGTTCCAGGCCCATTTTCGATCAAATGGAACGCTAAGAAGCATCGAGTTGATGGATGACTAATGACTTCTCGAACAATGTGCTCATGTGAAATCGCTGCCGGCCCCACGAGTCAGTAGTTTCTCAATTTCGTCATAGATGAGCGGTCAAAGCAGTGCTGACCACGTTGTCAAAGGGGTATTGAACGGGCAGTCAAAGC
>JAKSBQ010000125.1 GCA_022361075.1 Opitutales bacterium
CGGTACCGGCATCGCTCTCCGTGAGAGGCGGACCGCCGCCGGAACCACCGCCACCGCCGCCGGAACCACCTGTGTCGTCGGTGATACCCGCGGCGTCGCAGCCGACGAGCGCCAGTACGACGATCGACACGATAATGAACAGTACCGTTCTTCGCTTCATTTTATCCTCCTGCGCACGATAAGCAATCGGTGTGCCACATCGTTGGAGGATTCGTAATTATATTCTTTGTAACAATTTAGATTGGTCGCGTGTCCGTGCCGCCTCGCGTTTTCGTCGAAGCGGTTCACGTTTTGTTTCGTCGTCTACACGATACGTTTCCCACCGACATGGCGACGCTCGCGCGGCGGCGGCCGCTTCTCGCTATCCGACACTCTCCTCGGGCTCGAGTCGGCGCCACCGGTTGGCAAACGCTTGGGGGGAAAGGCCGATCGCCGCAGCCGCTTCTCTGCGGCTCTCCGGGTGACGATGGTCCGCCTCGCGTAGGAGTTCGGCTACGAGTGCGTCCGGAGTGGGTAGGCGCTCGCCGAACGTGACGCCGTCTGCGGCGCTGTGCGCGATAGCGATGCGGTCGGGTGCCTCTTTGTCGGCATCGGGTGCGTTAGAGTCGATCACCCCGGGCCCGTCGCCATCGCGGCGTTCGATCGTTATGTGAGTATCGGCGGAGGCTGTCGTCCGCGATGTCGGGATCTCGTCCCAATCTTGATGGAGCAGCGCATGTAGCACGAGCTGTTGTAGCTCCCGCACATTGCCTCGCAGTGGGCGGGAGCCGATCGCACGCAACGTGTCGGGCGGAATCGGTAGAGCGGAGCGTCCGATACGCTCCGCCTCGGTGCGTACGAGATGTTCAAGGATGAGTCGAATGTCTTCCGTTCGCTCCCGCAGCGCGGGAATACGCACTTTGTACGTCGCGATTCGAAAGTAGAGGTCTCGTCGAAAGCGTCCCTCTTCCACCGCCGTTTCCAGGTCGCGGTTGGTTGCGCAGATGATCCTGGCGCGGGAGTACTCGGTACGATCGCTGCCGAGGGGCAAAAACTCGCCTCTATCCAATACGCGCAACAGGCGTGCCTGTGACTCCGGCGCCATCTCACCGATCTCTTCGAGAAAGAGCGTGCCGTCGGCGGCAAGGCGGATCAGTCCGTCGCGCGTCGCGTCCGCTCCCGTAAACGCGCCCTTGCGGTGACCGAAGAGCGTGTCGGAAAACACGTGGTCGTCCAAACCTCCGACGTTGACCGCCACAAACTCGCCTCGACGGTCGCCGGCGCGGTGGA
>JAKSBQ010000145.1 GCA_022361075.1 Opitutales bacterium
ATGTTTGATCTTTTGAACTCCTGGGCTCCTCACATCGAACCCGGAACCTGGCCGGATGCTGACATGATCCCATTTGGGAAGCTGTGTCTTTCCAATTACCCGAATTACAATTATCCGGGCGCAAAAAAGGCGGAACATGACTCCAGATTTACTTGGGATGAGCACCAAACACTTATGAGCCTCTGGGCGATGGCCCGAAGTCCATTGATGTGGGGAGGAGATCCGGCTCAATCTTCTGAAAAATCATATTCTTACCTTACTAATGACGAAGTGTTGGAGATTTTGAAAGTAAGTCGAAACAACCGTCAGCTCTATCACAAATTTGAAGGCGAATATGTGAATGAACGGATCTGGGTGGCTGATATCGAAGGTGAACCGGGATCCAAATACGTGGCCCTGTTCAACATCTCCGACGAAGAAAGAACCGTGACGATGAACCTCGAGTTGGAGTATCTGCGTGATTACTACACGGTGCGTGATCTGTGGAAAAAAGAAGACATCGGTGAGGCGCACGGAACGATTTCGGCGACCCTGCCTGCTCATGGAAGTGCGCTTTACAAACTGACTCCCAGGAAGTTCGGTGATGAGCCAAAGGTGTGGGATCGTTCGGAACTACGTATCCGTGATCCATTCGTGGTGAACGATGACGGCTACACCTACTACATGTATGGCAGCATCACTAACGAAAAGGACGGAAGGCGAGTGAAAGGAGTGGGTGTCTACACAAGCACCAATCTTCAGGTATGGCATGGTCCCCGAACGGTTTTTGAGATTCCTGAGGGTTTCTGGGGAGAGGAAGCAGTGTGGGCGCCCGAGGTTCACAAATACAATGGGAAATACTACCTTTTTACCACTCTTACTTCCAAAGATAAGCTGCCTGAAAAAGAAGGGCGACCGTTGCAGCAGAAAAGAGCGTCACAGATCTTTGTCGCGGACAGTCCGTTTGGCCCGTTTCTGCCATTTGAAAATAAACCGCACACCCCTGAGGACTGGATGGCGCTCGATGGTACACTTTGGGTAGAGGACGACACGCCGTACATGATCTTTTGTCACGAATGGATTCAGACAACGGATGGAACGATGGAGTTGGTAGAGCTTACTCCGGATTTGTCCGCAACTGTTGGGGAACCTAAAACTCTTTTTACCGCGACCGAAGGCAACTGGGTGAGAGATCTCGGTAAAGTCGGTGCCGAATACAAAGGTAAACTTTGGGAAGGTTATGTGACCGATGGCTGTTACCTCTATCGGACCAAAGATGACCGATTGCTCATGATTTGGTCCAGTTTTGGCGAACAACGTTATGCGGTTGGCATGGCTTATTCGGAAAGCGGATTGGTTCATGGACCATGGAAGCAGATTCAGGAACCACTATTCGCCGCTGACGGTGGACATGGAATGATTTTTGAGACGTTCGATGGAAAATTAATGCTTTCGATTCACCAACCTAACTCAGGTGCTGAACGTGCTCACTTCTTCGAACTGGAAGATGTCGGAGATCGATTGGTGATCAAACAAGAGCTCGGAATGGGCCTGACAGACTAGAATTTATTCCCCCGAAAATGACTATGAAAATGATCTACGGAACCCGTCTCGGGCCGATACAGCTTTGCCTGTTGGCCGCGACGTGGTTTACTACCACTCTGCTCCACGGCGCGGTGCAGATCCATCCTTACCCTGATGGTGTTGAGGCTTCGAAACATTACGAAATCACATTGGAGCAAGGCGAGCAGAGCTATCGGCCTTTTGTCTATGAGAGTGAGGCTCAGATTCCAAAATACAATCTGAGTGAAACGACATCCTATTCGATCTTCTCGTTCACTGGCGAGGCGACCATCAGGATTAAAAAACTCGAAGGAGAGGTGCAGAGCTGTAAGGTTTTGCCGAGCTCCTACGGGATTGAGCCAATGATTGATGGGGACACCGTGACGATCGTGATGTCTGAGCCCAAAAAGGTGAGCGTGGAGTTTGACGGAAACATCATCGATCCGCTGCTCATTTTTGCCGATGCACCCGAAAAGGACGTTCCAGACGCCAACGACCCGAACGTGATTTATTTTGGTCCGGGCTTGCACGATTTGGAGGATCCGGTCATCCGACCTAAAAGTGGGCAGACAGTCTACCTGGCCGGTGGAGCTGTGGTGAATGCCTACGTCCGTGGGGAAGATGCCGACAATGTGGTGATTCGAGGTAAGGGAATCCTGAACGGTCGTCCTTTCGGACACACGCACGGGCGGCACATTTTGTTTGATGGAAAGTCGACGAACACCACGGTTCAGGACATCACCATTGTGGATTCACCGGGTTTTTATGTCACCACTCGTGGCGACAAAACTTTGGTGAAAAACATCAAAGGACTGGGCTGGTGGTTCAACACAGACGGAGTCGCCACAGGTCCAAATGGGATCGTGGAAGATTGTTTCCTAAAGTGTAATGACGATGCGGTGAAGCTTTATCACTCCGGCACAGAGGTTTATCGCACCACGATCTGGCAGATGGAAAATGGCGCTCCGTTTCAAATCAGTTGGAACATGAACTCGGACAATTCCGGCTTCATCGTGAAGGACTGCGACATCATCCGTTGTGATCATTTTTGGGATAACACCAACACTGCGATTTTTGCTTCCATCCATGGAGGTGGAGGACACATGAGTGACTATCTGTTCGAGGACATTCGTATCGAAAACTGCGATTGGCGCCTCTTCAGCATTCAGATTCGCCCGAACCAGTTCGCTCGAAGTGACACGCTTGGCAAAATCTCAAATCTGCACTTTAAGAACATCACGATCGATACCCCAGACAACGCTCCTTTGAAGAGGATCAATCTGTTCCAGGGTTGGGATTCCGAAAGCACGGTTTCAGACATCACGATCGAGAATCTGCGAATCAATGGAAAACTGATCGATTCGTTGGACGCTGAACGATTCGAGTTAGAGCCGAATTCGACCTCCAACATCAAAGTGATCGCAACTGCTGATGCGGGTGAGTCTTACGCCAGAGCTCAGGATCTTGAAGGGAAGGATGAGCTTTCGTGGGCGAATCCTCTTTGGAACACGGGTCTCAACTCATACGGCAACAAAGATTTCCACATTTACTTCGAAGATGGAACTTACTACTTGACGGCGACGGAGGTTCCTAACAACGAATGGGGAAAGCGTGGCATCATTCTTTACGCGTCGGAAGATCTTGTGAACTGGCGTGAGGAAAAATACCTGATCAACCGCCGCTCGTTGGGTGAGGATGTTTGGTATCGTGACGACTTTCAGGGACCGAAGATCTATAAGGTCAAGAACAAGTATTACATGACCTTTTGCGCCCGAAACAACAAGAACGACCCCTACGGTCGACTGGGT
Organism: Opitutales bacterium; assembly: GCA_022361075.1. Lineage (GTDB taxonomy): Bacteria > Verrucomicrobiota > Verrucomicrobiia > Opitutales > JAFGAQ01 > JAKSBQ01. The sequence goes on from JAKSBQ010000145.1 coordinate 3,351, forward strand.
TTGGCAATCGCAGTCGCCGATGATTTGAAGGGTTCCTGGACGGTCATGAATGAAGACGAGTTGCTTGCTTACGGAGCGAATGCATCGCTTTTCGTGGATGGAAGTAAGGTCTACGCCTATTGGGATCTCGATGGGTATTTTTACATGTCCGAGATGAATTTGAAAAAAGGCGAATTCAAGGCGGATCCAAAGATGTTCCTGGGCCCGGAGGAACTGGGCGAGGATTATCGCTTCTTAGATGCACCTTTTGTGATGAAGAAAGACGGGCAGTATTTGATGATTTCGTCTTCTTTTTACGGAGGTTATGTCATCCGTGTTCGTCAGCTAGTTGCGGACTCCCCGGAAGGCCCCTGGACGCTTCTCAAGCCACCCTTGATGACTTGGTTGGAAGATGAGGCGGATATGAACATCCTCATGCCTTGGCCTGACGATCTGCCGTTTGCGCCGCCGACTCAGGTCATTTTCCATCATCAGATTTTTAAGGGGCCGGGTGATCAATGGATGATGGCCTACCATAGTTCGGAGAAGTATTCGGAACCCTATCTCGTTCTCGAGCCTGTGGAGTTTGATGAAAATAACAGGATTCTGCTACCGAAGAATAAGGAAACAAACATTACCATTTCTCTAAAATAAGCCGCTGAAAATCATGAAAACTTTAAGTCTATTATTCGCAGTATTCATTGCATCGGTGGCTGGTTTGTCAGGCACTGTCATCCCGCACGAACTTCCGGCAGAGTTCGATGCGAACCACGATTGGGTAATGCCCTCGACCCAATATCGAGTGGAGGTTCTTCAGGGCGATACCGTGACTAAATGTCCGACCTACATGATGGAAGCGCAGCACACGACGAATCGCAGCGAGACGACTTCGTGGGCTCAATTCGATTTTGAAGGTGAGCCAGTGAAGATCAGAGTTTATAAACTCGAGGGTGAGATTGATCACCATGCGGTGTTGCCGTCTTCGAAGGGAATCACTCCGAGGAAGGGTGATGGCTATGTGGAGTTCACGATTGAGAAGCCCGGACAGTTTGCCGTCGATTTTGAGGAAGGAGTGGAAATTGCTCATCCAATGGTTGTTTTTGCAAATCCGATGGAGACGAGGGTTCCAACAAAGGGTGATCCGGGTGTGATTTGGTTTGAGCCAGGCGTGCATGAAATTGGTGACAATTTCGAACTCGAGTCAGACACAACGGTGTATCTCGAACGTGGGGCTTACGTGAAAGGTCGGATCACGGCTTATGATAAGGAAAATATCAAGATTCTCGGTAGAGGAATACTATCGGGTGAGGTGTTTCCGGTTCGCTCTGGTGGTTTCCTTATTAATTTGAGAGGTAGCAGCGGGGTAAACAATATCCTCATCGAAGGTATCACAGTGCTTCACGCACCCAGCCACAACATCGTACTGGAAGGTTACAACCACATTGTGCGTAACGTGAAGATCTTGTCTTGGCATTTTAGCACCGACGGGATTAAGGCGGGCAAGAATAGTGTGGTGGAGGATTGTTTTATGAAGGTAAATGATGATTCGATTCGCCTCTACGATACCAACTCTGTCGCACGTCGGAATATCATCTGGCAGATGGATAACGGTGCCCCTTTCCAGATCGGATGGAGTGGGGGTAGCAGTCGCCACTTTCATGCTTACGACTGTGATGTGATCCGTGTGGAGCATCAATTCGACAATGAAAATGAGTCCGTTTTCTGCGCTATCAAAGGCACCAACGGTGAGCGTTCTCATTATCTTTATGAAGATATTCGTGTCGAGAATTGTGACTGGAGAATCTTCCGCATTGTCACTATGCCGAATCGATGGGCTCACTGGGATCCGGAGGGCGGTTCTGTTGCCAACGTTCATTTTAAAAACATCACCATCAAAGGTGAGCAGAAACTGCGTTCGATCATCAAAGGTCACGATCCGAAGCACCCGGTTTACAACATCACCTTTGAGAACGTAAAAATGAACGGGAGGCTGATTCGATCAGCCGAGGACGGAAACATCTTCGTCGATCCGAACACTACCTGGAATGTGAAGTTTGTGGTGAGCGAGTAGAGTGGTTTCTTTAGCTGGCGCACGTTGAGTGCGCATCGCAGTTCTCTGGGTCCTTAACCTTCTCAAATCGAGTAGATTTGAGTGGGTTACTCTGCTCGTGCGCGTGAGTGGGAGATTGAAGATGACATGGGGTGAGTTGTCAGAGAAGAACGGTAGTTCTAAACTGACGATTGATGAAAGATAACAACACCCACATGTCGAATAAAGAAGGTATAACAAAGATCGATTTACTCAAGGTAGGAATCGATATGCACGCGGA
>JAKSBQ010000404.1 GCA_022361075.1 Opitutales bacterium
CCAAGCTAAAAACCGAGCCGGAAAATATGTAAATTTCAACCACCAATATCCACGAATAATATCAATAAAATTATTTTTTTATAAGATAGAATAGATGTAATAAATACGAAATATAAGGATAGTTGGTCAAAATTATTCGTGAAAATTCGCGTCCATTCGTGGTGAAAATTTGTTATGTCAAAGCCAGTTACAACCGAAAAAGGCCTTTTTGGGCCAATTGAGCCCGACAAACCGGCTCGTGGAAATACCGTGCTATCTTCGGATGCCAGAATTGCCCGGGTTGTTCGTGCCGATGGTGGAGATTCCGGCTACGACTATGCTATCCCAGATGAACTAACCGACGAGATAAAACTCGGTCAGCGTGTGCAGGTTCCTTTTGGCAAAGGCAACCGCTGGCAGACAGCTTTCTGTGTCGATTTTCCAGATTCCAGTGAATTCGAAAAGCTCAAATATATCAATTCGCTTATAGACGAAGCACCGCTTATTACCGATGAACTGCTTGAGCTTGCAAAATGGATATCGCAATATTACTGCTATCCGCTTGGCCTTGTCCTTTCAGCTATCGTTCCGGCAGCAGTGAAAAAACAGGCCGGCATGGTTAGCGTTCAGTATGTCATCCCAACCGCTAAATTAATCGAATGGCTCACCGACCAAACCGAAGAACTAATTGACGACGAGACCGGAAAAAAGATGCGGATTTCAGCCAAAGGCAAACGAGCCCTCGAATACCTCAAGGAAAATCGGGACGACCAGCAAGAATACAAGCTTAATTCACTGGTACACACTACCAACTGCGGCAAGCCTGTCTTTCGTACCCTTGGTAAATACGGTCTGCTGGAGTTTGTTACCCGCCGGGAAATGCCCTCAGATGAATTGCTAAACCTGCAGGAACAAGCCGATGAAGAGCCTGGCGAACTTGCCCCGCAAAACAGCAGTTATGATAGCAGCCCGATCTTTGATTTCGATGATGAACCCGTCGAAAAAATCCTCGAAGAGCCGGACTTCCAGCTCAACCAGGACCAGCAAAATGCTATAGCTGCAATTGGTGACAGAATCGATAACTCAGTCTTCAATGCCGTCCTGTTACACGGTGTTACCGGCTCTGGCAAAACCGAAGTATACATGGAATGCATCCAGAAGGTCGTTGACCGTGGCCAACAGGCAATCGTTCTTGTACCGGAAATTGCTCTTACCCCGCAAACAGAACGGCGTTTTATTGAAAGGTTTGGCAGCGTTTCAGTACTGCACTCCGGCATGACCGGTGTGCGCCGTCATCAGCAGTGGCGTCAGATCGCCGAAGGTAAGTCAAACGTCATCGTTGGCGCCCGCTCAGCGGTTTTTGCGCCGGTGCCAGATCTTGGCCTGATAGTAGTC
>JAKSBQ010000310.1 GCA_022361075.1 Opitutales bacterium
ATGTTCGAGAAGCGAATGGTGTGTGGTTCCTGTGTCATACTGGAATCGATTTCTGGGTCGAGTCCTTAGATTGAAAAGAATGTTTTTCTCAAATCTAAGGAGAGGAAACAACCTAAAAGTCAGGTTTCAGGATTGAATTCCGAATTCGTGTGTCGTGGGGCCGAGAAAGACCTCCATACTCAGATCGAAGAATTACCTGTGCTTGCTTTCGTTTGGCAAATAGGATCGAATTGGAACTAACTTAATGAACCCGTCCCCTAATCGCCGGTCTACTAGCGTTTTCTCGCTGCTTTGGAAGATTCTAATGTTTGTCGTTCTCATCTTCGTAGGGATGAGTCATTTTTTTGCGAACTCGCTCATTTTCTACCAGTTTCCCTCGAGTTATAGCGATGGTTCTCAATACATCTCCCTTCAAAACGGAAACGATCGCGTGGTTTGTAGGTATCTATCCAATCCTGATTCGGAATATTTGGTGATTTACAGTCATGGTAACGCAGAAGACCTCGGTAATGTAGAGCCGATCCTCAAGGGATTTAGGGCGGCGGGTATCAGTGTGCTTGGATACGATTATCCTGGTTACGGGCTGAGTAGTGGGAGACCTACTGAAAAGAGCTGTTACGAAAGCTTGGGAGTGGTTATTGATTTCGCTGAGAAAGAGCTAAAATACCCTCCTGAAAAAATCATTCTCCACGGGAGGTCTCTGGGTTCAGGTCCAGTTGTAGAATGGTGCAAACGCAGAGATTTTGGAGGAATGATTCTCGAGAGCGCTTTCAAGTCTACTTTTCAAACGGTTTTGAAAGTGGGTTGGATTCCGTGGGATCGATTTCAAAATCTACGAAAAATACCCTACGTGAATGAATCCACATTGATTCTACACGGAGGAGCTGATGAGGTGATTCCTATCGAACATGGAAAAGCACTCTTTGAAGCTTCGAAGGCTCCGAAGCTTTATTACTGGGTCGATGGTGCCGGACATAATGATCTCGTCGCAAGCATGGGTTCAGAATATTGGTCGTTGATGCAGGATTTTATTTCCTATCTCGACGTCGAATAGCTTACTCGTAGATTTGGAATTTTTGACTCCAGGCTTGGAAATCGGAGGCTTCTTTGTCCCATTTTTTTAGAAATGAAGAGACATCCACATTAGGACCGGAGTGCTCAATGGCTTCCCACCACTCGTTGCTACCGACGTGCTTATTGTAGAGAGTGATCCTGTTTTGGCTAGCGGTTTGATAGGGGTTTCGCCCTTCAATTTTGCACGATAATCGCATCATGTGAAAGCTGAGCGCAGTCGGTTTTAATTGTTCCCAGTTATTTACGATCACATAAACGCCTTCAGTTTTCTGCCCATTTTTGCTCTCACCCGTTAGCACTTTAAAGTCCAGTCCTTGAACGGGGAGAAGCCCGAGCATGCGTTTCAGGCTTTGGGCCTCAACCTTCGGATGGCTTATAAGACGAAAAGGATACTGCGTGCCGAAGCCGTGGCGAAACGAATTAATCTCGCAACCCAGCCCAGTCATCGCGTAACCGAGAACCGCCGATAGTGACGGAATCGCAGGTGAAGTTGCCTTCCACGAGTTTCCCGTCTGGTCCCACGTCATTTCTCGACTCCATCCTTTCATGGGAACTACTGTGAGAATCCCGGATTTGCGGACTGTATCAGGAATGTCCAGCCAACCTGGTGTTTCTTTCGCGATGCGTGCCAACTCGCCGATCGTGAGTCCGTGAATGTAAGGAATGGGAAAAGCTCCTACGTAACTGCGCAAATTCCGATCTAAGATGGGTCCGTCGACCTTTTGGCCCCCCAGAGGATTGGCTCGGTCTAGGACAACTACCTCAACTCCTTGTTCAAAGCATGCTTCCATTGTGAGACGCATGCAGCTGATGTAGGTGTAGGAACGGACGCCTATGTCTTGTAAATCGATCACCATCGTATCGATTTTGTTGAGCATTTCACCCGTAGGTTTTCGGTATTTTCCGTAAAGCGAGTAAACTGGGAGCCCCGTGTTTTTATCGATTTTGTCCAATACCGGGACGTTTGCTCCTTCATCCCCGTAAATACCATGTTCAGGACCAAATAAAGCGACCAAGTTCACCTGATGGGCTTCCTTCAATATCGAAACAGTCGATTTGCCGTAGATATCCACTCCGGCCGGATTAGTGAGAAGGCCGATTCGTTTTCCTTGAAGAATTTGATAATCTGTTGCTCGAAGCACATCGATGCCGAAAAACACCCGTTCCGCTTTCTTCTCTTGTGAGAAGCTTGGCAAAAATCCTGCGAAAAGGCAGATCAGATAAATTCGAAATGAGTTTCGAAAAAGCATCGATAGCTAAGACAGTTTTAAAGCTCCGAACGCAGCTTGAACGGTCTTTTTGAGATTTTCAGGTTCATTGGAGATATTTTCATCAATCGAGGCGTTCGGATCACCGATCTGCCTAACATCCACTTCCGGCATCTTTGAATTCAGAGACTCTCGAGCATCGTCGAACACCTTTCCTCCCATGATTGAGATTTTTGTCCTTTGTTGAAATGCTCTTTGGACGATGGAGTAGGGCCCTTTCCCAGAAAGTGAACTCAGGTCGACTGCACCCTCTCCAGTAAGTACCCAGTCGGCATTCTCTACCTTCGCATCAAGTTTGAGTATTTCGCATAACAGCTCAAAACCTGGAACCAAGTGCGTATCAAATGCCATTGACACTCCGAAAGGCATTCCTCCGGCAGCGCCCATGCCTCCGGTATCGGAAGGAAGTCGATTCCCCTCAAAAACAGATCGAACCAAGGGATCCATTCTTTCCATTTGTAGCTGCATCTCATTGAGACCTTCGGGAAGCAGTCCTTTTTGGGGTCCATAAATCGCGGCGGCTCCGTTTGGACCATGGAGAGGATTTTTTACGTCGCACGCGATGCAGACCGGTACGTTTTCGATGGTGCCGTCTAGTTTAAGTTCGCGGATCGAGTTCCATTTTGAAGGGACAATTGGAGAAATGGGCTGCTGATCTCTTCCAAACGCTTTTAGGCCGAGCGCTTCCAACATACCGATGCCCATATCGTTGGTAGCGCTTCCCCCCATTCCCATGAGGATGTGCGTGCATCCCTCTCCAATCGCGTAGCGGATCATCTCGCCCACGCCAAAGGTCGTATAGTTCCAGGGATTTCGAGGCTTTTCCTGGATTAGTTGGTGTCCGGCAGCCTGTGCCATTTCGATGATGGCGAGAATTCCTTTATCTGGAAATTTTAGAATACTCCTAACTTCGTCAGATACTTCAGCCAAAGGCACATAGCCGATCTGCCCCGAGCCGGGATGAATCTCCGGATAGGTGACTGTATAGTCTCGGATTTCGCCACCTAATCCTTCGGTTAGGATGCTGCAAAAGCCTTCGCCACCATCGCTTAATGGAGCATGCTCGATTGAGAGATCCGGTTGGATTTCGAACAAAGCATCCTCTGCCAGGCGACAAGCTTCCTGTGCTGTGAGCGAACCTTTGAATTTATCGAAAGCCAACAGAACCTTCATGGCGTAAAGTTTGGATTATCGAATCTCCTGACCGGTTTTCGCGTCTACAATCCTAAAGTTTTCAACATGAATCGCAGGGTCAGCACGGAAAGTCAGACTGATGTTTTGTTCGCGCTCCATATCCACAAGGATCTCCTCGTCCTCTTGCTTCAATCGTTGAAGATTGAGAGGGTGAAGCAGAACATAAAGTCTCTTCTTCTCAGTAATTGGAGAAGTTTGGCGCAGATGACGAACCGAGCTTATTAGCTTTCGTTGAATCTCGACACTCATCGTACGGTCTGATTTC
>JAKSBQ010000359.1 GCA_022361075.1 Opitutales bacterium
AACGGTAAAACCTGGAGATCGAGTGTGTTGTCACTGGCGCCCTGGAGAAGGTCTCGTTGGCGATCCCCCAAAATATAAATGGGCAACAAAAACAGTGAATGCCGGATGGATCGCCACGTTCTCTGATTATGCCGTGATTTCCGAAAATAGGCTGACGGTTGTTCCGAAGGAATTGGATGAAAATTTTGTGGCTTTGCTGGCGGATACGATTACTACCGGTTTTGGAATCGTTAACAATGATGCTGAACTGAAAATCGGAGAATCATTTGTCATTTTTGGAGCTGGTGGAATTGGCATGGGAGCCATACTTGGTGCCAAACTTGCCGGAGCATATCCTATCATCGCCGTGGATTTGTTTGATCATAAGCTCGAAATAGCCAAAAAAATTGGAGCTCACTTCATTGTAAATGCCAATGACCCTCACCATGTTGAGCAGATTGAAAACATCCTGAATGGAAAAGCTGATGTGGTTGCTGAAGGCACAGGAAATCCAACGGTGATCGAAAAATGCTACTCACTTACCAACCCACAAGGGCGAACCGTATTGTATGGTGTGATGTCGCATGACAAAAGAGTTTCTATTCACACATTGCCTTTGCATTTTGGAAAAGTTCTAACCGGTTCGGTTGGAGGTAGTAGTCTGCCAACGGTTGAAATACCAAGATATGTTAAGATGTTTCAAAACAACATTTTTGAGGTTAACGATTTTGTGTCTCACACTGGCCAGTTGGACGAGGTGAATGAACTCATCACCAAAATGCGATCAGGAGAGGTCTTACACGCGATGTTGGATCTACGGTAATAATGAAAATCGGATTTGATTTCGACAATACGATCATCAGTTACGACAAAGCCTTTTACATGGCGGCGCTGGAGATGGGGTGGATCGATCCATCGGTCGCTGCCACCAAGACTGCTGTGCGAAATGATCTAAGGGAAAGAGGGTTGGAAGAAAGTTGGATTGAGCTCCAGGGATTTGTATATGGAGCAAGGCTGGATTTGGCTGAACCTTTTCCCGGCGTAATTGATTGTCTTTCAGGATGTCTGAATCGAGATTGGGAAGTGGTAATTGTGTCCCACAAAACCAAGCATCCTTTTAAGGGACCAGCTTATGATCTTCATGCTGCAAGTCGAAGGTGGATTGAGCACATAGGAATCATCGATTCTCAGAGTGTTTTTCTAGAATTAACCAAGGAAGAAAAGTGCCTGAGAATTCATGGCGAACAATGCGATTTCTTCATTGATGATTTACCAGAGTTTTTATCTCACCCTCAATTTCCGGAGACTACCCGAAGAGTTTTGTTTGATCATCAAAAAGCCCATGTCGAGCATAGGGGAGGCGATTGGTTGATAATTTCCGATTGGGTGGAAGCTATAAACCTTTTGGAAGAAGCATCATCTTAAGTATCCCGCAAATTTATGAATCATTTAAAAGATTTTTGTGCGAAGGCGTTAAAATCAAAAAAAGTTGATTTGGAACCCGTGAAAAACGGGGGAAACAATCGTGGGTATCGAGTTACAACAGAGGATCGTTCTTGTTATCTGAAGGAGTATTACGCAAGTGATAAGAATGATCGTTCTCGTATCAGGCGGGAATCAAATTTTCTGAGTTATTGCGATAAAATTGGTGAAAACCACGTCCCGGAATTAATCGCTTGGGATTTAACACAAAACCTTTTGCTTCAGACTTACATCCTTGGCGAAAAAGTCGATTCTGATTCGATTGGCGAAGATGAAATTGATCAATGCCTTAAGTTTATCCAACGCATCAATACGAATGGCTTCATTTCAGATTCGAAAATTACGTTCGATGTCGCCTCTGACGCCTGTTTCTCAATTCTAGAGCATTTAAGCCATGTTCAACGCAGATATGATCGGCTCAATCAAGTAGCTGTGAGAACACAAACAAAGCTTGAACGTGATTTTGGTGGATTTATCCTCAATCGTGTGAATCCAGTTTTGGCGAACCTATCAGCCAAGTTATTGGATGCTTCAATGACAAAGAGTTGGGATTGCTTGCAAGATCAACGGGTAATCTCTCCGTCAGATTTCGGGTTTCACAATGCACTTAAAGATTCCGATGGGAATGTCATGTTTTTGGACTTTGAATATGCTGGTTTAGATGATCCGTTGAAATTGATTTGTGACTTCATTTGTCAGCCTCAGGTCCCGGTTAGGACAGATTACTTACACAAATTTTATCCACTGCTTGAGATTCGAGGAATTGAATCGTCCGAAGAGGTGATTCAACTATGCCTGCCTCTTTACAGACTCAAATGGATTGCAATTATTTTGGGGTGTTTTTTGGAGGATCATGGGAAACGTAGACTATATTCCCAATCAGCCTCTTCACTGCAGACTCATCAGCTTCAACAATTGGAAAAAGCAAAGTCCTATTTCGATACTCACATTTTCATTTAGCAGATCATGGCTTATACTGAATTCGTTTCTCTCATCCACAAATCAACTAAGCGGGATTATGTCGCACGTGTTGTCGATTATCCCAAGGAGGTTGCTGCTGAAAAGGCCAAAAAATGGGCTTACGATTATTGGGACGGTGACCGAAAAACGGGTTACGGGGGCTACAAATACGATGGACGTTGGCAGAAAGTGGCAAAAGCGATGATAGAACATTACCGATTGAAACCCGGTGATCGCATTCTTGATGTAGGAAGCGGAAAAGGTTTCCTTCTACATGACTTCAAAGAGTTACTTCCTGAAGTTGAAATCCAGGGAATTGATATTTCGGAATATGCGAAAGAGCATGCAGTTGAGGATGTTAGAGATAAATTGCTTGTTGCTTGTGCTACTGATCTTCCATTTGAGAGCAATTCATTTGATTTGGTCATCTCGATCACGACTTTGCATAATCTTCCTCCTGAGAAGATGGTGAAAGCGCTTAAAGAGATTGAGAGAGTGAGAAAGAAAAACGCCTATGTTTGTGTCGAATCTTTCCGGAACGAAACCGAAAAAGTAAACCTCATGTATTGGCAACTCACTTGCGAATGTTTTGCCCGGCCAAACACCTGGGCTTGGTATTTTGAAACGGCGGGTTACACTGGAGATCACGAGTTTATTTACTTCGAATAATGCTAAATTTTCCGTCGCGTTGGATTCCTTTGTGGGAAAAGTACTTTAGTATAAATAAATCATCGCTTGATGAAAAAGTTGAACATCTTTGTGATGGATTAGATTGCTTAAGTAGCTTTGTTGTAAAAACGATAATAAATCGATACAGGAGAGCTTCCAAATTGATGGAAGATGCATCTCTTGATGAAATTGATGAGATATCGTTCCGGCAATGGGAGACTCAGCAACGTATATACGTTGACCAGAAGATTGAATTCGCAAAATCCAAATATCATCTCCCTGTAGATAATTATGAGGAGGCTGTTTTTGGATATGATTCAGGACTTTTTTATCTAAATGAGCACGTAGATCTGAAAAAACACCTCGGAGGATCTGTTTTCATTGATGGAGGTGCTTATGTTGGCGATACACTCCTCATATTGTTGAAGTATAAGCCATCACAAATTATTCTTTTCGAACCGGATTCCATAAATATCAGACACTTGAAGTGGACCATTAAAGAAAACACTCCGTCTATAGGAAATATGGTTCTTGTCGAAGCGGGAATGGGAGAAAAAAATTGTACGAAAGGGTTCAAAGAGGTTGGCGGTTCCAGTTCGTCATTTTTGCGGGTGAACGAAGAAGATGAAATCAACCAGACTGTGAATGTTTGGGCTCTTGATAGCTATTTGGAAAAAAGAACTGATCTTTCTGAGCGAGTAGGTTTGATCAAACTGGATGTTCAAGGGTATGAGTGGGCTACCATACAAGGAGCCATTGAAACATTGAAATTGAATCGGCCCATTGTTCTGATTTCGTTGTATCACACTCCTGAGGATTTTTTTGAAATTAAACCATACCTCCAAAAAGAATTAGCTAGTTATCAGTTCATTATTCGAAAACTGAATCCGAATCACCCCACTCATGAAACGATGCTGATTGGATTTCCTAAAGAAATGAAGACAACCAATTAAGGGATATGGATTCTTGTTAAAGTGCGCCGAGTCCTAATACATGCATCCTTTTTCAAAAGTGTGACTAAAGAGAAGGTCAAAATCTTTGAAAGGCTTAGAGAAACTCTTGGAAGCAGGCTTGGTATTGCTAAGAGTCATGTTGATGAGCAAATCGAGCAAGACCTTAGTTTTTGGAAGTCAAGTTTTCAGCAGGCGATTGAGCTATCATCGTTTGTGGTCCAGATTGACGGCAATTCGGATCCAATCATGATTGGATTTTATTGGAACCAAAATGCGCTTTTAGACATCAAAAAGAGGCATCCGAAGACAAAGATCTATTGGTTTATAGGGCATGATTTACGGTTTCTTTCAGATCATTTGGAAATGTGCTTTGAGAGTGAAG
>JAKSBQ010000153.1 GCA_022361075.1 Opitutales bacterium
AAAAAAGTTACTGGAACCCTCCAGAATGCCATAGTAGCGATCAAATCCACGCTGTTTCGGCCACATAAATTTCTCCTTCAGCCCCACGTGCCATTTTCCTGTCATGTAGGTTTGATAGCCTGCGGTTCGGAGAACTTCTGCAAGAGTGACGCAGTTTTGGTTCAAATAACCTTGATAGGAGTCTGCCCAAAAATCTCTGGAGCTTGTCATCTGACCGATGCCCGTCTGGTGTTGGTAGAGCCCAGTTAAAAGTGAGGCGCGGGTTGGGCAGCAGCGGCCTGTGTTATAAAACTGGGAGAAGCGGATCCCGTTACCTGCCAACTTGTCCAGGGTGGGTGTTGGAATTTCTCCTCCATAACAACCGAGGTCCGAGTATCCCATGTCATCCACCATGATTAGGATGATGTTGGGTTTGTCCGAAACTTTCCCCGCCAAAAGAGAAAAGAGACCAAACGATAAGGCCGAAGTTAACAGGATAAATGATCGAAGTAAGGGTAATCTTTGATACATATTTTGAGTGATTACCCTAGAATACGGTTACAAGCTCAAAATCTATACAATCATTTTGTCTGGGTGTTTTGTTGAGCAAAGAAGCTCGCGGATGGTTTGTGTAACCTTCGAGACACTTGTGTGACGGTTCTTATTTCAGATACACCTTTTTCGCTTTGTAATGAGTGTGAAGAAGTTTATGGGCTTTCTCGCTGTTGGGATGACCGAGATATTCTTTGTAAACCTGTTTGATTTCAGGATTTTCGTGCGAGCAACGTGCCGCGCATTTCTCATCGTCATTGTAAAGTCCAGCAGCTCTCTGCATACGGGTGTGGATGTCAGTGTGGTAAGGTTGTCCACCACCACCGATACATCCGCCTGGGCAAGCCATGACCTCGATGAAGTGATAGGGTGTTTCTTTACCAGCTTTTCTGGCATCCCGAACTTCTCCGAGCACTTTGCCCACATTGGCCATCCCGTGAGCAACCGCCACCTTGACTTGGGTTCCCTTGATGTCGACATCTGCGATCTTCACACCTTCCAGTCCTCGAACCGGGGTTACGTTGATTGCATCTCCTTCGAGACTTTCGTTGGTGACGAAGTAGTAAGCCGTGCGAATCGCCGCTTCCATCACACCACCAGTCGCTCCAAAAATGGTTCCCGCCCCTGAGTAAGTTCCCAGGATGGAATCGGCTTCTTCGTCGGCAAGCTCCTCGAACGCAATTCCAGACTGCTTGATCATGCGAGCGAGTTCGCGAGTGGTCAGGGTGATGTCGACGTCCTGATATCCGGAGGCAAACATCTCTTCGTCTCGCTCAAGCTCATATTTTTTAGCCGTACATGGCATGATCGAAACCTGGTAGTGCTTCGCTGGATCGATTCCCATCTTCTCGGAGTAGTAAGTCTTTGCCATGACTCCCATCATTTGTTGAGGGCTTTTCGCGGTTGAGAAATTGTCTACGAAATCGTGGTGAAACTTCTCCATGTAGTCGGTCCATGCCGGGCAGCAAGAGGTGATCAGGGGCAGTTCGCCTTTTCCCTTGGCAAACCTTTCTACAAACTCGTTAGCTTCCTCCATGATAGTGAGGTCTGCGCTGAAGTTGGTATCAAAAACAGCTTTGAAACCAAGTCTTCGCATAACGGCGTAGATTTTTTTGGTCAGATTGGTACCGGGTGGGTAACCGAACTCTTCACCAAGAGCGACCCTCACTGAAGGAGCGATTTGAACGGTGCAATGCTTTTCCGGATCACGAAGGGCAGCCCAAACGGCAGCAGTTTCATCATTTTCAACGATGGCACCGGTAGGGCAGTGGGCCGCGCATTGGCCACATTTGATGCAGGGAGATTCGGATAAAAGAATGTCTCCCGCCGGAGCCATTCTCGTGTTGATGCCTCTTTCCAAGAATGACAGTGCCCATACATCCTGCACTTCCTGGCAGACCTGAACGCAGCGACCGCATTTGATGCATTTATTAAAATCGATGATGATCGAACCGTTTGAGGCGTCCTGGGGGAGGTCTCGAACGTAACGTTCGATGGAGTCTTGGCGGATTCCAAACTCAGCTGCCAACGTTTGAAGTTCGCAGTTGGTGTTTCGTCCGCAGCTTAGACATTCACTAGGATGGTTGGAGAGAATCAGTTCGATAACGGATCTCCGAATTTCCGTCAGTTCACCGTCATGCGTGAAAATCTCCATGCCGTTTTCCAGCGGCGTCGCACAAGCCCTGGGCATTTTTTGGGAACCTGCGATTCTTACGATGCAAAGACCACAGGCCGCAGTGGCACCCAGGTCGGGGTGCTTGCACAAAACGGGGATTTTCACCTGAACCGCTCTTGCTGCATCGAGTATGCTGGTTCCGTAGGGGACGGAGACTGGGATTCCGTTGATGGTCGCGTTAACAATTCGTTGAATCATGAGATTTTGGGGTTAAGCAGATTGTTTTGCGAGATCAGCGAGTTGGCGTTTCACCTTCCTTGCGTAGGAGGCTCCTCCCTCGATGAAAGCGGTGTATTCTTCTTCAAAATACCGAAGTGTGGACAGTACGGGGTTTGGGGCGGTTTGACCAAGGCCACAGAGAGAGGCCTTTTGCATGGCTTCGCAAATTCGTTTGATTTGCTCAATGTCAGTATCGAGAGCCTTGCCGCGGAATATTTTTTCCAGAAGCTGCAGGAGCTGATAACCTCCAACCCGACAGGGTGCACATTTGCCACAGGATTCATCCACACAGAACTTCAGGTAAAACTTCGCAACATCGACCATGCTGTCGTTTTGGTCCATTACCAGCATGCCGCCAGAACCCATGATAGAACCAAGCTTGCTCAAGCTTTCGTAGCTGATCGGCGTGTCCAGAAGATCCTCCGGAATCACTCCTCCAGATGGCCCTCCAGTTTGCACGGCTTTGAGTTTGTTGCCGGAAAGCACTCCACCACACACGTCGTAGATGATTTTACGAATGGGGATTCCCATCGGAACTTCGACCAGCTGGGCGTTTCGGACTTTGCCTGTAACTGCGAAGACTTTGGTCCCTCTGGATTCCTCGGTCCCGAACTGTGCATACCATTTGCCTGAATTTTCAAGAATCGCTGCGACAGACGCTAGAGTTTCGACGTTATTGATGGAAGTCGGTTGTTCAAAAAGCCCTTTGACAGAAGGGAAAGGCGGTCGGGGGATGGGACTGCCTCTTTTTCCTTCAATCGAGGCAATCAGAGCGGTTTCTTCTCCACAAACAAATGCTCCTGCGCCGAGCCGAATATCAGCATTGAAGCTGAAGCCTGAACCGAGGATGTTCTCGCCGATGAGCCCTTTCTGCCTGGCTTCGTCGATCGCCTTTTGAATCCTTTTTACCGCGAGCGGATACTCTGCCCGGATGTAGAGGTAACCTTTGTTCGCTCCGACGCAGTATCCGGCTATGATCAAACCCTCCAGCACGCTGTGCGGATCGCCTTCAAGCACGCTTCGGTCCATGAATGCTCCAGGATCACCCTCATCGGCGTTGCAGATCACGTATTTTTGGTCGGACTCCGGATCGCGGGTCAGTTTCCACTTCAGCCAGACTGGAAAACCTGCTCCGCCACGACCACGGAGGCCGCTTGTTTTGAGCTCATCGATTCCTTGCTCCGGAGTTAAGTCTTTTAGTAACCTTCCTAACCCTTGGTAGCCTCCATGCTGAAGGTAGTCCTCGATACATTCGGGGTCGACTGATCCGCAGTTGCGGAGCACAATCTTCTGTTGGGGATCTGCATCTTCCACTAGAAGATCTTCCACCACGATTCCTTTTTCAACGGATTGAGAGATGATGCGGCGAAGGTCGGGTGTGAGGACGTTGGAGTAGGTCACACCGGATGGGAGTAGCTGGATGCACAACCCCTGATCGTAAATCCCCATGTCCATTGCCCGATGGACGGGTACGTCTTTGATTCCGTGAACCTCGAGTTCCTGCTGGAGGGAAAGCTGGAAGAAGCTCGTTTTGTCTCCCTGTTCTTCACTCGTGTCTTTGACAAGGATAGCGATGGGTTTCTGTTCGTCTAGTGTAGTAGAGCGCTCTCGGGTCGCGATGATGTGATCTTCGATGAGTTGGTTCTTCACCAGATGATTTTCAACGATCACAGCAGCTAATTCGGAGTCGACTGAGCCGTAAGTGATGAGGGGTAATTGCTCCGTTTTGACCTGTACGATAGGATCCGCGTAAGCCAGTCCGTTGGAACCGGTTTGGCGGATTTCTGCGGCTACCCCTTTTTGTTCTTTTTCGGCAACGAGTGCATCAAACACCTCTCTTGCTCCGGCCGCTATACCTCCAGTGTCCATTCCGACACTTGCCCAGTTGGGAGGACGCGACATTTGGGATTGGAAAGAAGCGAGAGTTTTGGGATTGAGTTTACTCATTTTACGCCTCCTTTCTTGGTCTCATCCAGGATGCCCTGCAGGTCGCTGATTTTGATGCGACCATGGGTTTTTTCATCTACCACCATTGCTGGAGCCATTCCGCAGCAACCAATGCAGCGGACGGTCTCCAAGTGGAATTCGCGATCCTCGGTGGTTTCTCCCTCCTTGATGGAGAGTTTACGTTCCAGATCCGCGATGAGCTGGGGTGCACCTTTGAGGTAACATGCAGTGCCGTTGCAGACTGCTACGTTGTGCTTACCAGGAGGGACGAGCTTAAAATAGTGATAGAACGTGATGACCTCGTAAATCCTTGCCAGGGGAATCTCCAGCAGTGCGGAAAGCTCCATCGAAATCTCACGCGGAACGTAGCCGTGCTCGTTCTGAATGGAGTGCAGAATCATGATGAGGTTTCCCTCTTGATCCTGCCATTTTTCGACATGAGGTTCTACCTCGACTTCGACGCGTTCCACATCGTCGATTGGGAAGGTCAATGGAGCTGTTTTCATGGGGTGGTTAACAAGTGAACTCGAATTCTAATGCATGATTTAGGCCTTCAGGAGGCAAGGGTGAAGGGTTGGGCGTGGTTGATAGAATTTTATCTAATAGGGGATATCATTTGGCTTAATGGAAAGGTGCGACTTCGTAAGGAAACAATTCGAAAGATTTTGTTGGAATCTTTGGGCGATAGACCCTTAAGTTAGGTCCTTCAAAACCCAAAGAATTAGGAAAATTGAAAAAGAATAGTGCCCTACACCAAACTGGATTGCGATGTTTTGTGATCTCAGTTCTCGCCTCAGCATTTTTTGGAACTTTCCTTATCGGAAAATCGAGTGCTCAGATTGCTGACCAGGCTGGACCACCCAACGTCCTGCTCTTCCTCACGGACGATTTAGCATTTCATGATCTCGGACCTTATGGGAACCAAGTGGTGCGAACCCCGAATGTGGATCGTTTGGCCGAAGAAGGGATGATTTTTGAATACGCTTTCAATTCAGCGCCCATGTGTGCCCCCACGCGGATGAGTTTGTACTCCGGTATCCATCCTGTGCGGAATGGCGGATACCCGAATCACGGGCGGGCCTACGATTGGGTAAGGAGTTTACCAGATTACCTTGGAGACCTGGGGTATCGTGTGGCTCAACTTGGAAAATCTCACGAAGCACCGTGGAAGAGTTTCAATTTTGAATTTCTCGGGGGGCGTCATCACGATCATGGGGATGGCATTGACCTTGAGTTGACGAAAGTGGATCAGTTTATCGAAGAGAGTAGAGGTCGCCCTTGGTGCTTGGTAGTGACTTCCAATCAAAGCCACACACCGTGGAATCGGGGTGACGTATCGACGTACCGACCTGAGGATGTTTGGATTCCGCCGTATTTGGTGGATACACCCGAAACACGCCTGGAGATGATTCGTTATTATGCAGAGATCGAATACATGGATACTCAGCTCGGGCACTGTCTGAAGGTGTTGGACGAAAGTGGAGAAACAGACCGAACAATTGTTATTTTTCTGAGTGAGCAGGGTTCGGAGTTCGCGTTTGGCAAATGGACCTGTAACGAGATGGGCTTGCGTTCCGCAGCGATTTTTCGATGGCCGGGCAGGGTGAATGCGGGATCTTGGAACGATACTATTTTTCAATATGTGGATGTCGCGCCCACTCTGGTCGCAGCGGCAGGTGCCAAACCTGAAGAAGTTGCAGATTTCGATGGTAAAAACATGCTGCCCGAGTTGTTGGGCAGCGGTATCGTCGAAAGTCTCTATGCTTATGGGGTGCAGACAAGTGTGAAAACTCCGCACGGGGCAGTTCTCGGCCCAACCGATGTTGCGAAAGCCAAAACGGGTCCTTACGCCTCCCGAAGTATTCGTGATCAGAGGTATCGACTCATCTGGAATATTCACCACGAGGAAACTTACTTCAACCGGACGATCGAAAGAGGCGAGAGTTTCAAATCGTGGGTTCGGTTAGCCGAGGAAGGAGATGAGTTTGCCGCTTCAAGGGTCAGCGCTTACCGAAATAGACCTGAGTTTGAGCTTTACGATTACTCAAACGATCCCTGGGAACTGATTAACCTAGCTGGAAATCCGGAATACGATGAAGTCCGGCAAAGCTTATTCCAAGAATTGCAGCTCTGGATGTATCAACAGGGAGATAAGGGGCACCAAACTGAGGTTGATGCCACCAAAAGGACTCCACAAAAAGGTGAACGGGGTGGAGAGGTCCGAAGTGACCTTGAGGTCGATATTTGACTTTGTAGGTCTGGACTATCAGGTTTACCCAACTAAATTGAAATAGTTAGAAAGCGATCTAAACAACCCGATAAATTAACCCTTTCCTCTCTTTATGTTGAATTTATGGTCCAACATTAAAAAAACGGGTTTGCAGCTCGCAGTCGTTGGCGCGTTTATTTCGAGTTGCTATGTTTTAGTCACTACTATCCAAGCGACATTCGATTTCTTATTTCCAGGACTCTATATGGATGAGTGGGATACGTTTTTGTCGCTGATTCAGTCGAATGAGAGTTTATTAGGCCTCTCGCATTGGCTTTTCCAGTGCAACATGGAACATGTAATCCTGATTCCCCGTCTTCATATGCTTTTTGAGTGGGAGGTATTCAAATCGGGGAATCTGAGTCTGATTGTCGCGATTTGTATCAATCAATTACTTTTTTTATTGTTGATACATGCCTATTTGAAGAAACAAAACCTACATTCCTCTTCTAGGTGGGCTTTGTTTTTTATTGGATCGATTGCCCTATTCTCAGCATCTCAGTTAGAGAATTTCACATGGGCATTTCAGATACAGTTCGTTCAGGTCTATTTTTTTGCCGCATGCAGCCTGTATTTTTTTGGTTTCAGTCCGTTGAACTCTGGATTCTCCGTTTTTGTAAGTGTTGCGTTTGCAACAGCGGCTTCGCTGAGCATGAGCAACGGATTATTGGTTTTTCCTCTTTTGTTGTGGGGAATGGTTCATCGAAAGAAACACTGGTCATGGAGTTTGGGAGTGCTGATTGTTTTTCTAATGTTGATCGGACTTTATGCCTACCAGCACAATTCTTCGAAATACCCTTCGATCGATCACCTAAGTGCTTTTTCAAATTTGGACCAAGTCATTGCGTTCTTTTTTGCATATTTGATCAATCCTCTTTCTGAGTATTTTCCAAACTCATCAGTTTGGATCGGATTGATCTATTTTGTAGGTCTTTGTTTTGGTGGGTTTTGTGTAATTCGGTCGAGGCGGTATATCAGGAACCGGGGAGACTTTTTTCTGATCACTTACCTGATGTTTCTTTTGGGGACAGCGATTGTAACTTCGATGGGACGCTATGCAATGGGAGTTGAGCAGGCCGGATCCGACAGATACGCTACTCCGTCGCTTCTGATCCTGGCATTCTCCATCATTTGGTTCGTCCAGATTTTGAGGCAAACTGAAAACCTGACAGGTGTAGCTCGGGCAGTTCTTGTTTTTATTGTGAGTATGTGGACTGTTTGTTTAGCAGTGGTAGTGGCACAACAACCGCTGTTTATTGAAAAATACCGGGCGCTTCATATCCGAAAGCAAATCGCTATCAATTCGATTCGATATGATTGTTTGGACACTCAATTTTCGGAGTCGATCTACACCAACTTGCAAAGGCATGAGGCTACAATCGAAGTATTGAAGCAAACTGAAGGGCTTCAGGAATACTATCTTCCTCACACTCTAAAAAAGGGAATGGGGAAGGGGGAGCGCCTGAGCAGAAGAGAGTGTATTTCCAATTGGAATTTCGTTAAATTGGGTACTAGACAGACGGACGAAATTTCATATGTCCTGACGGGGGATTTTGAAATTGATAAAGAGTCAGATTTTCAGTTCGCCTACGTGTGGGAACCTGATAGGCAAAAGATCATTGGAGCTGTTTACAATGTGTCTTCATTGGATGCAGTTCCGTTTTATCCATTTGTCAGGTCGGATGATCGAGCGGTTTTTTATGGGCACGCTCTTATTCCGGTAGATGTTGATCTAAACAACCTCGAGTTGCTGAGCTCAGATTTGACAAAGTTGTATACGCCGACTCAGGACTATTCCCAACAGTTTCTGGAGAGAAATACGGCCGTCATTTGTGAATTTGATGAACCCCCAGAGCACCAATTTGGAGTTTTGAGCATTGTTCCTGAAAAGCCCACTTGGACGCCAAACGGATATTTTCCGGATAACTTGCCGCCAGAAGGACTTGTCCATGTTTATGGATCATGGAGCGGGAAAGATGACCATGCCGGAAAGCTTGTGATGCGTTTTGATCTTGAGAACCAAAGTAGTTTTTTCCTATCCGCAATCACTGGGCCAGTGGTTCCAGATGGAGAAATCATCGTACGCTCACTTCCTGATGGAGAGCAAATAGCGCATCTTGAAATGCCCAAAATCACACGTCAATGGCGTTATTTGCATATACAGCTACCGGAACCTAAGCGGGAATTGGAACTCGAGATCAATGAAAAAGGGACAGGGTGGGGCCAGTGGATGGCCGTGTCAGCACCGCTTGGGCAACAAAAGTAGGCTTTAAAATCTGTTTTTTCGAATTCTAAACTCCTACAGCTTGCTGCTCGGTAAGCCTTTGTATCGAAAATAGGAGAACTCGGCTGAGCCGTTGCCGGTCACAAAGATTCCGGGACGGACTGAAACGAATCCGCCAAAGATGTTGTGTTGGAAGCCGGAAATGTCGTCCGAACGTTCGAGTTTTTGCCAGCTCTCACCCTTTCCGGCGACAAAATAGGAAACTTGTTGATTATCGTTCACGATCTTGAGCTTGATTGTCTTCGAAGGGTGAGTCAGCTCTCCTCGATCCCATGAGCGTTGGCGCATGGAAGCTCGGGTGATCGTTTGTGTGATTTTGCCTTCTGGGTTCAACCCCACAGAGGCGGTTGCTCGGTTCGAGTAGTAAAGGATGAGACCGGCAGTAGCTCCCCCATGCAGCGTGAGCTCCGTTTCAACTTCATAGGAAGTGTGAGCAGGATTGATCGAGATTGGAAAGGAAGAAGCAGGTTCGTCAGTTTCATAACCTGTAACGATTAGTTTGCCGTTTTCCATAGCATATCGAGCGCGGTCGAGCTCCATGTGAGCCTGCCATTGCATACCGAGTTCAGACCCCTCAAATTCGTCGCTCATCGGCCAGCTGAATCCGTAGCTTTCGTCCCATCCGGAGGGCCAGGTTTCTGCAATGACTGGCCAGTCGTCTTCAGTCCATTCGATCGGAGAAATGAGCGTGCAACGGCCAAAAGAACGCTGGTGAGGAACGTAGCCGTGATAAATGGCAAACCAATTTCCCTCCGGTCCTTCAACGAGGGTCGCGTGACCCTTAGACCACCAGGATTCGTCTATGCTCTTAGTGTAGATCAAGGGACTGTCTGGATCGTTCTCCCAGGGACCTTCCACGTTCTCCGAACGTGCCACAACTGCCATGTGACTGGTCGCGGGCCCGACTGTTCCACCAATCGCGCTGACCATGTAGTAGTATTTTCCACGTTTGAAGAGTTTGGGACTCTCCAAACACTCACATTCGATGTCGATCTCCGGAGGCACTTTCCAGCCGTCGTAGACTTTCATGGGAGCTGCCAAAGCCTTCAGGCCGTCTTTTGAAATAGGTAGGAAGAAACCCCTGTTGGTATAAATGTAGCGGTTTCCTCTTTCATCGGCGATGTGACCTACGTCAATCCCGTGGGGAGCGACTGGTTGCATGTTGATGCGCTCAGACCATTCAGTGTAGGGCGCTTCGGATACACACACCCACGGTTTTTGACCGGAACCGCCGTAGATGTAAAGTTTGCCATCATAGGCAGCGATGTCGGTTGCGGGCCCCTGCGTTTCGTTGGGACATGCATAGCTAATTGGTTCCCAGTTTCGTAGATTTTTCGATTTAAAAACCATCACTGAAGGCTCGTATCGATCATTGTTCGACGTGAGGTAATAAGTGTCTCCGATTTTTGTGACGGTGGGGTCTGCCCAATTGCCGGGGAAAATGCACTTGATAGGGATATTTTCGGTGGCACAGGCAAAGCTGACCAAAAGGGGTAGAATGAGTATTCTCAGCATAATTAGTATTTTGGGGGTTCAAATGCTTCTAAAATCGATGCCTTTCAAGGCGTATACGACTCTGCTGCGTGCTACTCTACATTAAAAATCACAGTTTTTCCTCTTAAAAAATTGAATATATTCGATCTATGTATGCCATTAGCATCGATTTTCCAGTTTGTTGCCTATGTCTGACTTTATTGATTTCCTAAATTCGATCGTCTGGAGCCAGTGGCTCATCTACCTCTGTCTTGGTGTTGGCCTGTATTTTACGGTTATCACCCGATTCCTGCAGATTCGTTATTTACCGGATATGCCAAAACTGCTTTTTGGGGGGAAAGCGACAAAGAAGGGCGTGAGTCCTTTTCAGGCATTTTCCATGGCGGTGTCAGGAAGAGTGGGCACCGGAAACATCGCGGGTGTGGCGACCGCGATTGCGATGGGGGGCCCAGGTGCTATTTTTTGGATGTGGGTGATTGCCTTTGTGGGTTCGGGTTCGGCCTTCGTGGAGGCGACGCTAGCTCAGATCTATAAAGAGGAAAAGGACGGTCAGTACCGTGGTGGCCCCGCTTACTACATCGAAAAAGGGATGAAAGCCAAGTGGTATGCGGTGCTTTTTGCGATCGCTACCATCATCGGAACCGGCCTTTGCCTGCCGGGGATTCAGGCGAACAGCATTGGTATAGCGGTTGAGCGGGCATTTTCGGTCGATCCATTGGTTACCGGGAGTGTGGTGGTGGTGCTGATGGGTATCATCATTTTTGGCGGTATCAAACGCATCAGTCGTGCTGCCGAGTTGATTGTCCCCTTCATGGCCATGGGTTATATCTTGATTGCGATCGTGGTGATCGTGCTTCACCTACAGGATATTCCTGCTGTTTTTGCGCTGATTCTAAAAAGTGCATTTGCTCTTGAACCTGCGTTTGGAGGAGTGCTGGGAATGGCGATCAGCTGGGGAATCAAAAGAGGAATCTATTCAAACGAAGCCGGGCAGGGAACCGCTCCGATGGCGGCTGCAGCTGCGGAGGTGAAGCATCCGGTCCAGCAGGGTTTGGTTCAGGCGTTTTCTGTGTATTTTGATACTTGGTTTGTTTGTTCCGCGACCGCTCTGATGATTTTGGTGACTCAAAGCTACAATGTGGTCAGTCCTGAAGGTGGTTTTATTGTCGAACACTTGCCTGGCATTGCTGAGGGTCCCTTGTTTACCCAGTCAGCGGTAGATGTCGTATTCCCCGGTTTTGGGAGCGCGTTTGTCGCGCTGGCACTGTTCTTTTTCGCCTTTACCACCATGATGGCGTATTACTTCTACACCGAGAACAACATTGCCTACCTGATCCCTTCGAATCCAAAACTTAGGCAAACCGTTTTTGCGGTGATCAAAGTTTCATTCCTTGGTGTGGTTTTGTTCGGTGCGGTACGGGAAGCAAGTTTAGCTTGGGCGCTTGGAGATCTAGGTGTTGGGATCATGGCCTGGCTCAATATCATCGCGATCGTGATTCTGACACGTCCCGCCATGCGCTGCCTCAAAGATTTTGAGACTCAACGCAAACAGGGAAAAGATCCTGAATTCCGCGGCGATGAAGCGGGGATTCAGCGGGCAGAATTTTGGTCGAAGTGATCTTGTTTTAAACTATGTTCAGACTAAGCTTAGTGCCTGATTAAGTCGATTCGACGGAATTCCAACAGGCCGTGTTCGCCCTGGATTCCGATGTGCCCCGGGGCATTTTGAACACCTTCTGATCTCGTAATGACTTTTCCGTTCAATGTAACCACGAGGCGTTCGTCTTCACAGTGGATTACGAAACGATTCCATTTTCCGGTTTCACGATAGGCTTCTGCCAAAGCATCAAGATCGTGGACGTTTTCACTCTCAGGCCCCCCGTAATTGATGATGGTTCCGAGTGGAAATTTTCCGCCTGTGACGTCCATGCACTGGACTTGATATCCGTTTGCTGGCCATCCGTTTTCATCATCTTTGCTCTCCTTCATCGTGCGGATGAAAATTCCGCTGTTTGCTTCCTTCTCGAGGAAACGGAACTCCATGAGGAGGGTGAAGTCGTTGTAGGTGTCTGAACTTCGCAACCATCCAGTGCCGCGGTTCACCCGAAGCAAGCCGTCGACTACTTCGAATTGTCCGTTGTTTTGAATTTCCCATCCGTCGAGGTTTTGCCCGTTGAATAGCTTTTGATACGCACTGTGAGGAAGAGTAGCCGTCTTTAATCTTTTCGCTTCAGTCTGGGTGATTTCAATGAATCCTCCGTGTTTTGAGATTTCTGGAAAGGTACATTGATCTGTGACATCTTTGAAGGTTTCAAAGTCTTTTGTGCTCGCGACGCGCATGTGCTGGGGGCGATTGTATTGGTCGTAATAGATGAGATACTCCTCGTCCAATTTGAGAACAGATGGACCTTCAGACCAGGAGTCTGTGAAAGGCTCTGATAACTCTGACCAAGGGCCTGTCAGTGACGGACCCGTTGCAATCTTCAGGAATTTTCTGAGAGGAAAATCCCGTTCGTCTTTCACCACCATAATCACTCTTTCTTTTTCCGGAAAGAGAGTTGCGTCGATGACTGGATAGCCAGGATCGAGAAAAACAAATGGCTCGTCCGTGTTCTCGAAGTCTTCTGTGTAAGCACCGTAGATACGATGATTTTTGCGATTTTTTACCTGCCCCTCGGTTTCCGGAAATACGCCTTCGATAGTCGATGACCAAATGATGAGCCATTTCTTCTTCTCATCATCGTAGTAGATCTCTGGGGCCCACACATTGAGCACTCCTTCCCGTCCTTCAAACATCGGGATATGGGTGTGTTCTGACCAGTGAATGAGATCTTCAGAGCTCGTGTGGCCGATCCTGTAGTTGCCGGTTGTGTAAATCAGATGAAATTTCCTGTCGGGACCTCTTGCGATGAAAGGATCTCGCATGGTCTCT
Organism: Opitutales bacterium; assembly: GCA_022361075.1. Taxonomy (GTDB): domain Bacteria; phylum Verrucomicrobiota; class Verrucomicrobiia; order Opitutales; family JAFGAQ01; genus JAKSBQ01. The sequence continues at coordinate 13,352 of JAKSBQ010000153.1, forward strand.
CCACCCTCACGGGGGAGTATCCAGGCTTTTCCTTGGTTCAGCGTTTTCCAATTGTAGCCGTCATCACTGTGCGCAAACCATACGCCGCCTCTTCCGGGGTCTTCAAAATAGACATAAAGAAAGTTCTCCTTGCCTGTTAACGCTGGAATCGACAAGGCCGCGAAGAGGACTGGAATCCATATTTTTCGTTTTCTCATGTTAACGTTTGTGACCATTTTTGAGGTTAACGCCAGGTCTGCTTAGTCACCTTCTGTTTTGGATAAACCGGATTTGGAATTGGAACAGTTGTTTGGGTCTTTTCGATGTAGTAATCCAGTCGTGCAGAGAGTTGCTTGACGATCTCGGGGTAGCGGCTGGCGACGTTTTGTCGCTCGATGATGTCTTTATCGAGATTGTAGAGTTCGATGAGGTGGGTCTGATCGATGTTGGCATGGAAGTAACGAAGGAGTTTCCAGTCGTTTACACGCACTCCCGCAACTGGTCCCGGATTCATGCCGGAATAATGCGGATAATAGTAAAACTGTTCGTTTCGATCCCCCTTTTTTCCCGACAGAATTTTTGAAAGGTCCATGCCATCGATTTTGAGATCAGAGGGCATTTCGAGCCCGATGAGAGAAGCGATAGTTGGAAAGTAGTCTACACTGTTGAACATTTCGTCAGTTACTTCACTTGCAGGTATCTTTTTCGGCCAGACGAATGCGGTGGGGACTCGAATTCCACCTTCGTAGAGGCTCCCTTTGCCGTCTCTCAGTGGGAAGTTGCACGTGCCGGGGATGTCCGCTGCGAATGAGGGTCCCGTTTTGTTAGCTGGAGGGCCCCAGGTATTTCCTCCGTTGTCGGAGGTGAAAATGATGAGCGTGTTGTCAAAAATCCCTTCGTCTTTCAGGGCTGCGACTATTGTGCCAACAGCATCATCAAAGCTTTTCACCATTCCAGCGTAGACAGGATTGCTTTGTGGGTTCAGCGGATCGCGTTTTGCAAGAAACTCCTTCGCATACGATTCCTTCGCATACCAGGGAGAGTGAACTGAGAATGCCCAATAGTTGAGAAAGAAGGGCTTATCATTTTTCGCGTGGGCTTTGATAAAGTCGGCAGCTTGTTCAGCCATGATGTCTTCGATGTGATCGCCATCTTTGTGGGGGAGTTTTTGCAGATCTTTGTTGCTCCAGGGAGCGATGAAGTTGTCCCCGAATCCTCCGTACGTGTGAGGGATGTCGACGTCGAACCCCTGTTCGTAGGGGGAGTAGGGCTCAGCCCCCAGATGCCATTTCCCGAAATGCGCCGTTAGGTAACCGTTGTCTTTTAAAAATTCAGTGAGCGTGTAAACGTCGGTTGGAAAACGCGTGGCGGTGAGCAGCTCAAGTGTCGTGCGGTTAGGAGAGTCTTTTTCCACCGGATTTGCTTCCAATCTTACTTCTCCCCCACCACAGCGTGCTTGCGTGATTCCATATCGCGATGGATAGTTGCCAGACATGATCGAAGCGCGGGTAGGGGAGCAAACAGGGCTCGCGGTGTAGGCCTGCCGGAGCAGCATCCCCTGATCTACGAGTGCCTGGATGTGAGGGGTTTCGTAGTAGGTGGTTGTCCCGTAAAGGGTGGTGTCACTCCAACCAAGGTCGTCGGCAAGAATGAATACGATATTGGGTTGGCGCGCCGGAGCGGCCATGGCGAAACTAAGAACGAACAGAAGGGGGTGTATGATGAATTTCATGAAAGATTCGGGGGTTAAAAGTAGAATTCACGAATAACATAAAAGAATACGTTTTGAAGTCGGAATTCTATACATTCGCCAGAGGGTACTTAATTTGTAGAAATGGTCCACTCGATTCACGAATTCTCTACTCAAAATCAGCCTGTATTTGAGCATTTCATTTCAGGTCTTCTGAACCTTTTCATTTTCAAGAAGTATTCGCAGGACTTTCAACGGAATGGATGATTAAAAGCTCATCTACACCTTTTAACTTTCTGGACAGTTT
>JAKSBQ010000246.1 GCA_022361075.1 Opitutales bacterium
AGAACATAGTCACGACTCAGGATCAACTCTATCGTGCTTCAACGGTAGGGAGTGCAAAATCGATCGACCCCGCCGCGAAGGAGGTTCTCCGATACAGAGAAGCGTTGTGGGATGGGTTTCACAAAGTCAGGAGCCGAGGGATCTTGACCATTCCTGATATCATGGAAATCCAGCGCATCATCGTGGAGAACGATGCCGGCGTGCGAAAGACTCCTGGAACAGCCTTGGTGAATGATCGAACCGGGGAGACCGTCTACACGCCGCCGCACGATGAGTCACGCATCAACACGCTACTGAGCAATCTCGCGGCCTACCTGAACGATGACGATGACGGCATTGCGAAGTCTGCGATTATTCATTATCAGTTTGAAGCGATCCATCCGTTCTATGATGGTAACGGACGAACCGGGCGAATCATCAACGTCCTCTACCTTGTTCTAAAACAGCACCTCGAAATCCCGATTCTTTACCTCAGTTCACAAATCATCGCAAAGAGAACCGACTACTATCGATTGCTGCGGAGAGTCACGTCAAATGGAGCGTGGGAAGAGTGGATCGAGTTCTATCTGACCGCCGTTGAAACAACCGCGCGTCGGACGATTCGAACCATCCAAAGGATCAAAGGACTACTCGACGAGACGATCGAAACCGTCCGAAGCCGCGCTCCCCGGATCTATTCGAAAGAACTCGTTGAGACTCTATTCGAACAGCCATATTGCAAGACCGCATTCATCGAGCGAGCGACCGGTGTAGAGCGCAAGGCGGCGTCTCGGTATCTTTATCACCTTGAAGACATCGGGTTGCTGCAACGGCGCAAGATTGGAAGGGAGAACATTTTCGTGAACACGGCGCTGACCAGGCTGTTGGCCGATGCGCCCGACCGGACGGACAGCTCCTTTACGGAAGCCCGATTGGATACTCCACACTCCACACGCCGGCAATGACACCACCGCGCTCTTCGATACGGCCGAACAATGTCGATCGACCCCTACTCGAACGTAAATACGTACGCGCTCTCCGACATCCCGACGATCGCGGCATCGCCGTTGATCGCGACCGAGATACCGAACTCGCCGTTTTCCGCCGCGTCGGACGCGGTGAACTTGACCGTTTCGGTCGCGTCGCCCCACCCGTCGGTGGGGCGTTCAAAGAAGTACGCGCTCCCGGAGTCGGTCTCAAAGTCGTCGTCCCCGATCGCTCCGACGATCGCGGTGTTGCCGCTGATCACGACCGAAGTACCGAGCTCGTCTTCT